>QHCF01000013.1 GCA_003244275.1 Acidimicrobiales bacterium | reverse complement strand
AGGGCCGCTCCAGCGCTCGCTCCTGGCTCTACCGCATTGCCACCAACGTGTGCATCGATATGCACCGCCACGTCCAGCGTCGGGCCCAGCCCATGGACATGGGTCCGGCGTCACCTCCCGAGGAGTCCTTCCTTGGGCCGTTACTGCCCGAGGCCACCTGGATAACCCCTGTCCCCGACTCCCGCATCGCTCCTGAGAGCACGGACCCTGCCGAGATCGTGCAGTACCGCGAGTCGGTCCGACTGGCCTTCGTCGCCGCCCTGCAGCATCTGCCCGCCCGCCAGCGGGCCGCGCTCATCCTGTGCGAGGTGTTGCGGTGGAAGGTGGCGGAGGCGGCCGAGCTGCTTGACACGAGCGTGGCCGCGATCAACAGTGCCCTACAGCGAGCGCGTGCCACCCTTGGCAGCTTGCCCCGAGAAGTGCCCAGCAAGGATCTCGACGACGCCGATCTGGAGCTGCTCGATCGCTACGTGGACGCGTTCGAACGCTACGACATCGAGGGGCTGGTGGTGCTGCTGCACGAGGACGCCGTCCAGTCGATGCCGCCGTTCGCCATGTGGATTCAGGGGGCGACCAACGTTGGCTGCTGGATGGTCCAGCCGGGGCCGAGCGCCTGCCGGGGCTCGCGTCTCGTGCCCGCCTCGGCCAACGGGTGCCCGGCCTTCGGGCAGTACCGGCCGGACCCGGCTGGCGGCTACGCGCCGTGGGCGCTGCAGGTGCTGGAGATCTCAGGGGGGAAGATCACTGGGATGAGGTTCTTCTTGGCTTTCCTCGGTTCCGAGCGGCTGTTCCCCCAGTTCGGCCTGCCCCTCCACCTCGACGGGTAGGCGGGCTAGCTCGAGCAGCTGTCGCATCGCCGGCGATACCTCAGAGGCGGAGATGGCGCCCCGGTCAGCTCAGAGAGCGTCCGTGCCCCGCTCGCCGGTGCGGATGCGCACCACTGTCTCGACCGGCGTCACCCAGACCTTGCCGTCTCCGATCTTGCCGGTGCGGGCTGAGGCGGCGATCACCTCCACCAGGGCAGGGGCGTCCTCGTCGTCCGCCACCAATTCGATGCGGACCTTGGGTACCAGGTCGATGGTGTACTCGGCCCCCCGGTAGACCTCGGTATGGCCGCGCTGGTGGCCGAAACCCTGGACCTCGGAGACCGTGAGGCCGCTGGCCCCGGCTGCCTTGAGCGCTTCCTTGACCTCCTCCAGCTTGAACGGCTTGACCACCGCGGTGATCAGCCTCACTGGCCCAGTCGTCCCAGGGCGCCGCCCGAGTAGGCAGTCTCGGCATGCTGGGTGGTGTCCAGTCCCTCGACCTCCTGGTCGGGAGGCACCCGCAGGCCCATCACGGCATCCACTCCCTTGGCCACTGCCCAGGTGGCGACGAAAGCATAGCCGATGGTGGCGGCCACGGCCATGGCCTGGAGGCCCAGCAGGTGCAGGCCTCCACCCGAGAGCAGCCCGTTGGAGCCGGCCGCGTCGATCCCCTTGGCCGCGAACACCCCGAGCAGGAGCGTCCCCACTACTCCGCCCACCCCGTGCACGGCCACCACGTCGAGCGAGTCGTCATAGCGAAGGCGATACTTGGCGCCCACCGCCAACAGGCACACCACGCCGGCGGCGAAGCCAATGGCCAGGGCCGGCAGGGCACCGACGAATCCGGCGCAGGGGGTGATGGCCACCATCCCGGTGACCGCCCCCGAGGCCGCGCCCAAGGTGGTGGCCCGGCCTCCCTTCACTCGCTCGGCCACGATCCAGCCCAGTAGTCCGGTAGCCGCCGCCAATTGGGTGTTGACCAGGGCCTGGCTGGCCACCGCGTTGGCCCCCAGGGCCGACCCAGCGTTGAAGCCGAACCAGCCAAACCACAAGATCCCGGCGCCCAGAAGGGTGAAGGGCAGGGAGTGTGGGGTCATGGCATCGGACGGCCAGCCCCGTCGTCGGCCCACCACCATCACCGCGGCCAGGGAGGAGAAACCCGAATTGATCTCCACTACGGTCCCCCCGGCGAAGTCCAGCACGCCCCGGTGGGCCAGCCAGCCCGAGGGGCTGAATGCCCAGTGGGCGATGGGCGCATAGACCACCAGGAGCCAGATGCCAATGAACACGGCGAAGGCCGAGAACTTGAGTCGGTCGGCAGTAGCCCCGCTGATAAGCGCCGGAGTGATGATGGCGAACATCATCTGGAACGCCATGAACGCCAGCGGCGGGATGCTGAGGTGGTATCCGGGGACCCCCTGGCTCAGGTGGCGCAACCCGACCAGCCCGAGATCGCCGATCAGGCCGCCCCACGCGTCGTGGCCAAAGGCCAGGCTGAAGCCGATCACCACCCACAGGACGCTCACCACCCCCATGGTGGAGAAGCACTGCATGATGATGGCCAGCACGTTCTTGGTGCGGACCATACCCCCGTAGAACAGGGCCAACCCGGGGGTCATGAAAAGCACCAGGGCGGCGCACACCAGGACCCAGGCGGTGTCGCCCGCACTCACTGGTTGGTCGCCCCGGCCTGGGTGCCGAGGGCGATGAGGCCCAGCCGGTCCAACTGGCTGACGAACAGAGCCGGGTGGCGGTACATCCAGTCGTGGTTAATGGGACCGCGAAAGCTGCGCGCCACCGTGAACGAGGCTCCCAGCTCCTCGGCGAAGTCCTGACCGTCCCGGCGGGACAACAGGGTGTCCCGACCCGCCCACAGCACATGGCAGGGTAAGCCAGCCGCGGCTATGGCGGCCACCTCAGAGCCTCGATCGCTGGTGAAACCCCACCACGCGGCCCGGGCCATCTCGGCCGGGTGGGTCACGATCGTCCTGGTGAAGTCTACGATGGCCCGCGGGGTCGCCAGTCGCAAGAGGTGAATCGGGTGCACTGCCTCCTCGGCGAGGGTCCATTCGCGGGAGAGGCCGAGGGTGTCGGCAAAGACCAGCTCGACCACCCGGTCAGGGTGCTGGGCGGCCAGACCCAGCTCCAGGCCACCCCCAAACGAGTGACCGATGAGGGTCACCCCCTCGACTCCGAGATCGTCCAGGGTGGCCACCAGGGCGTCAACCGTGTGCTGGTAGCTCCAGCGGCGGCCCAGCGAGAACAGCGCAGGCACCACCACCTTCGCCCGAGACGCCAGCAGCTCAGCGGTGCGGCGGTATGTCTGGGGCGCCAGACCGAAGCCGTGGAGGATCAAGATGGGAGGACCTTCTCCCAGCACCATCGCCCGCAGGGGCCCAGCGGGGCGCAGAAGCGGGTATCTCACTCCGGGGCCAGATCGACGTCGACGGTCAGTGCCCCGCCGACCACGGTGGTCATCTTGTCGATCTTTCCTGCCTCTCGCAGGTCAGCCTCGGCCAGAGCCACGGCGGCCAGACGGTCGGCAGTGACGGTGACGGTGACGCTGGCCACCGGCCATCGCGGCGATCGGCTGGCCCCGGACTTGGCCCGACGGATGTGACCCAGCACCTCGGTCGCCACCGACAGCACTGTGGGGTCGGCTCCCGCCCCGGCGACCGATGTCAGCTCGGCCACGTCCGGCCAGGCCGATCGGTGGATCGAGCCCTGCTGCCACCACGACCAGACCTCCTCGGTGACGAAGACCAGGAACGGGGCGAACAGGCGCAACAGCACCGACAGAGCGAGCGAGAGGGCGGCTCGAGCACTGGCCGCACCCTGGTCATCCTCAGTGCCGCCGTAGGCCCGGCCTTTCACCAGCTCCAGATAGTCGTCGCAGAACGCCCAGAAGAAGCTCTCGGTCCTCTCCAGGGCCCGGGCGTAGTCGTAGCCCTCGAAGGCGGCGGTAACATCCGTCACCACCACGGCCAGCCCGGCCAGCATGGCCCGGTCGAGCGGATCCAGGGACTCAGGAGATGGCCCTGCCTGGTCTGGCAACGACAGCACGAAGCGGGAGGCATTCATCACCTTGATGGCCAGTCGCCGGCCCACCTTCATCTGGCTCTCGTCCACCGCGGTGTCGGTCCCGGGCCGACCGCTGGCGGCCCAGTAGCGCACCGCGTCGGTGCCGTGCTGGCGTAGCAGGCCGAGGGGGGTGAGGGCGTTGCCCTTGGACTTGCTCATCTTCTTGCGGTCGGGATCGAGGACCCAGCCCGAGATGGCCGCGTCCGACCAGGGCAACGCCGTGTTCTCCATCTCAGCGCGAGCGACCGTGGTGAACAGCCAGGTTCGGATGATGTCCTGAGCCTGGGGGCGAAGATCCATGGGAAAGACCCTGTCGAACAGGTCGGGATCGTCTTCCCAGCCCCCCGCTATCTGGGGAGTCAGCGACGATGTGGCCCAGGTGTCCATGACATCGGCGTCGCCCACGAAGCCCCCGGGCTGGTCGCGCTGGTCCTCCTGGTAGCCGGCCGGTGCGTCGGTGGATGGGTCAATCGGCAGGTCGGACTCATCGGCCAGCAGGGGATATCCGGCGTCGACCTGGCCGTCGGCGTCGATTGGGTACCACACCGGGAAGGGCACGCCAAACCATCGTTGGCGGCTGATGTTCCAGTCCCCAGCCAGGCCCTGGACCCACGCCTCGTAGCGGGCCTGCATACCTGGCGGATGCCAGCGCAGCTCCCTGCCCCGGGCCAGGAGCTCGTCTCGCTGGGCGGTGACCCGGATGAACCACTGGCGGCTGGAGACGATCTCCAGCGGGTGCTCGCCCTTTTCGTAGAACTTGACGGCATGGGTCACCGCCCTGGGCGCGCCGATCAGGGCTCCCGCCTGGGCCAACTGGCCGACCAGGTGGCGCCGGGCAGCCTCGATGCGCATGCCGACCAACTCGTCGTAGGTCGCCTGGGCCCGAGCCGGGTGGGCGCACTCCCACCCTGGATTACCCCAGGTCACCGGGCCCAATCGCCCGTCCCGCCCCACCACTGCTCGCACCGGCAGGTCCAGCTCCCGCCACCAGGCCACGTCCGTTACGTCACCGAAGGTGCACACCATGGCAATGCCCGAACCCTTTTCGGGATCGACCAGCTGGTGAGCCAGGATCGGCACTCGAACGCCGAACAGAGGCGTGAGCGCATCGGTCGAAAGCATGGACTGGTAACGACCGTCGTCGGGATGGGCGACCAAGGCCACGCAGGCGGGAAGCAGCTCGGGTCGGGTGGTCTCGATCTCCACGCTGGCGCCATCCCCCTCGGCCATCGCAAAGCGCAGCCGGTGATAGGCACCCGGGCGCTGGCGCTCCTCCAGCTCGGCCTGAGCCACTGCAGTCGCGAAATCGACGTCCCACAGGGTGGGCGCCTCGGCCCGGTACGCCTGGCCGCGCCCCAGCTCACGGAGGAATGCCCGTTGGGCGGCCCGCCTGGCCCTCGCCCCAATGGTCGTGTAGGTGAGGCTCCAGTCCACCGACAGGCCGAGTTGGCGCCACAGCTCCTCGAACACCACCTCGTCCTCGGCCGAGAGCTGACGGCACAGCTCCACGAACGTTGGGCGAGAGACGGGGACTGGATGGCGTCCGGGCGCCTCAGGTGGGACGAAGCCGGCTTGGTGCACGGCGGTTGGATCGCAGCGCACGCCGTAGTGGATCTGCACCCGCCGCTCGGTGGGAAGCCCATTGTCGTCCCAGCCCATGGGGTAGAAGACCTCGGCACCGC
>QHCF01000010.1 GCA_003244275.1 Acidimicrobiales bacterium | reverse complement strand
GCTTCGAGGTCCGCGACGTGCACACCTCCCACTATGGGCGGATGTGCCCGATCGAGACCCCCGAGGGCCCAAACATCGGCCTCATCGGACACCTGGCTACCTACGGTCGGATCAACGAGTACGGCTTCATCGAGACCCCCTACCGCCGGGTCATAGATGGGCGGGTCAGCGACGAGATCGTCTACCTGGCGGCCGACGAGGAGGAGGAGCACGTCATCGCCCAGGCCAATGCCGCCCTGGACGATCAGGGCGGCTTTTCTGAGGACCGCATCCTGGTGCGGCGCGGGCCCCAGGGCGCTGGGGTTCGAGTGGGCGCCACCACCACCGCCTACGGCGCCACCAGTGAGATCGACTACGTGCCTTCATCGGAGGTCGATCTCATGGATGTCTCGCCCAAGCAGATCGTCTCGGTGTGCACCTCGCTCATCCCCTTCATCGAGCACGACGACGCCAACCGGGCCCTGATGGGCGCCAACATGCAAAAGCAGGCAGTCCCCCTCCTGGTCCCCGAGGCCCCGTACATCGGTACCGGGGTGGAGGCCAGGGCGGCGCGCGACGCCGGTGCCGTGATCCTGGCCGAGGGTGACGGCACCGTCGTCGAGGTGGGCGGTGAGCACATCACCGTCGAGTACCGACCGGGCCAGCATGACCGGGAAGGCCGGCCCCTCGGGCGTCGGGTTCATCCCCTGGCCAAGTTCCGCCGGTCCAACCAGAACACCTGCATCAACCACAAGTCCCTGGTCAACGAGGGGCAGGGGGTGTCGGCCGGGGACATCCTGGCCGATGGCCCGTCGACTCACAATGGCGAGCTGGCCCTGGGCAAGAATCTGTTGGTCGCCTTCATGCCGTGGGAGGGGTACAACTTCGAGGACGCCATCATCTTGTCCGAGCGTCTGGTGCGTGACGACGTGCTCACCTCCATCCACATCGAGGAGCACGAAGTCGACGCCAGGGACACCAAGCTCGGCGCCGAGGAGATCACCCGGGACATCCCCAACCTGTCCGAGGAGATCCTCAAGGACCTGGACGACCGGGGGATCATCCGAGTGGGTGCCGAGGTGGGCCCCGGTGACGTGCTGGTCGGCAAGGTAACCCCCAAAGGGGAGACCGAGCTGACGCCCGAGGAGCGCCTGCTGCGGGCCATCTTCGGCGAAAAGGCGAGGGAGGTGCGCGACACCAGCCTCAAGGTGCCCCACGGGGAGGAGGGCAAGGTCATCGACGTGCGGGTCTTCTCCCGGGAGGACTCCCACGAGCTTCCGCCCGGGGTCAATCAGCTGGTGCGTATCTATGTGGCCCAGAAGCGCAAGATCTCCGAAGGTGACAAGCTGGCCGGACGCCACGGCAACAAGGGTGTCATCTCCAAGATCCTGCCGGTCGAGGACATGCCGTTCATGGACGACGGGACTCCTGTCGACATCATTCTCAATCCCCTGGGAGTGCCGAGCCGCATGAACGTGGGTCAGGTTCTCGAGTCCCACCTGGGCTACGCCGCCCGTTGGGGTTGGGAAGGCGACGGCGCCTCCAGCAACGACGGGGCCTCCAGCAACGGCAGCGGCGCCTCCGATGGCAACCGTTCAGGCGTGTCGCCCAAGACCCAGCCCCGGACCGACCCGGCGGTGTGGGTCTCCACCCCGGTGTTCGACGGGGCCCACTGGGACGAGGAAGCTGACGCCGGACGCCACCCCACCATCCAGCACCTGTTCGAGATCCTTCGTCCCGAGTCGGCCAGCGGTACTCGCCTGATCGGCCGGGACGGCAAGGCGACCCTGCACAATGGGCGCACGGGCGAGACCTACGACAATCCCATCAGTGTGGGATACGTCTACATCCTCAAGCTGGCCCACCTGGTGGACGACAAGATCCATGCCCGTTCGACCGGGCCATACTCGATGATCACCCAGCAGCCCCTGGGTGGAAAGGCCCAGTTCGGTGGGCAGCGCTTCGGGGAGATGGAGGTGTGGGCCCTCGAGGCCTACGGCGCCGCCTACGCCCTCCAGGAGCTTCTCACCATCAAGTCGGACGATGTCCTTGGTCGGGTGAAGGTCTACGAGGCCATCGTCAAGGGAGAGAACATTCCAGAGCCCGGCATTCCCGAGAGCTTCAAGGTGCTCATCAAGGAGATGCAGTCGCTGTGCCTCAACGTCGAGGTGTTGTCGACCACCGGCGAGGAGATCGAGATGCGAGAGCTCGACGAGGACGTGTTCCGCACGGCCGAGGAGTTGGGCATCGACATCAGCAGGCCCGAGCGGGGTTCTGACGAGGAGGACGCTCGTCGGGCCGCGGAGAGGAGCTTCTAGTGCTGGACGTCAATAATTTCGATCAGCTGCGCATCGGACTGGCCACCGCCGACTCGATCAGGACCTGGTCCAACGGTGAGGTGAAGAAGCCCGAGACGATCAACTACCGCACCCTGCGTCCGGAGAAGGACGGCCTGTTCTGCGAGAAGATCTTCGGGCCTACCAAGGACTGGGAGTGCTACTGCGGCAAGTACAAGCGGGTGCGCTTCCGCGGAATCATCTGCGAGCGCTGCGGCGTGGAGGTGACCCGATCCAAGGTCCGCAGGGAGCGGATGGGCCACATCGAGCTGGCCGCCCCGGTGGTGCACATCTGGTACCTGAGGGGCACTCGTTCCTGGCTGGCCTACCTGCTCATGGGTACCGAGGCTCGAGAAGAGCTCAAGGCCAAGCAGCTGGAGAAGGTCATCTACTTCGCGGCCAACCTGGTCACCTGGGTGGACGAGGAGCGCCGCCATGCCGACCTGCCCAACCATCAGGCCGAGTTGGCCGAGGAGCTGGGTGAGATCGAGCGCCTCCGCGACCTGGAGATCGACCGTCGGTTCAAGGACCTCGAGGCTGAGCTCACCAAGCTGGAGGCTGACGGAGCCAAGGACTCAGAGCTGAAGGGCCGCCAACGGGCCGCCGAGCGGGACATCGTCGGGGTACGCGAGCGCGCCCAGTCCGAGCTCGACCTGGCCAAGCGGGCCCTGGACGAGCTGGGCGACCTCTACCCGCGCAAGATCGTCGAGGACGAGCTGCTGTGGCGGGAGATAAAGGACCGCTACGGCGAGTACTTCGAGGGGGGGATGGGTGCCGAGGCAATTGCCTCACTGATCGAGCGCATCGACTTCGACGAGGAGGAGATAAAGCTCCGGGAGGCCATCGACCCCCAGGAAGGGCAGCGGCCCCTGTCGGCCCAGCGCCGCCAGAAGGCCATCAAGCGCCTCAAGATCGTC
>QHCF01000115.1 GCA_003244275.1 Acidimicrobiales bacterium | reverse complement strand
GCCATGAGGGCGCTGCGCTGGGCCACCCGCTGGGCGGCCGGCTGAGGAGTTGTCACCACGAACATCTCCGACTTGGGAAGGTACTGGGCCATCGAGAGTGCCACATCACCCGTCCCTGGCGGCAGATCGACCACCAGGAAATCGGGATCTCCCCAATCGGCGTCGACCAGCAACTGTTCCAGCGCCTTATGAAGCATGGGGCCGCGCCAGATCACCGGCTGGTCGTCGGCCACGAAGAAGCCCATGGACAGACAGGTCACGCCATGGGCCGCGGGTGGAACCAACAGGTTTCCCTCAATCAGTGGCGGCTGGTCCAGTCCCAGCATCCGAGGCACCGAGAAGCCGTAGACGTCTGCGTCCAGGATGGCCACCTGGTGGCCCCGGCGGGCCAGAGCAATAGCGGTGTTGACGCTTACCGAGGACTTGCCCACCCCCCCCTTGCCCGAGGAGATGCCAATGACCCTGGTGGGCGAGCCAGGCCGCGAGAATGGGTTGGCCTTACCCTGCTCGTGGCCCAGCGGTCGCTGGGATGACGGGGTCGGGGCGGCACCATCCCGGGCGGCACCATCCCGGGCCGCACCAGCCGGGGCCGAACCAGCCGGGGGCTGGGCGTTGCCAGCGGGGGACGGATCCCCCCCGGCCGCGGAGTCATCTGGAGGGGCATGGTCAGGGGCGGCCGGATCTGGGGCGGCCTGCCTCTTGGACCAGGGAGCCTTCATAAAGCCTGCACGTCCCAGGTCAGAGGGGCTCGGCCAACCTCGGGTTCGCGGGGCGTCACTCAGGTAGAATACCGGCAATGAGCGCCGCCACGGACGCTTCACCAGCAGGTTCTCCCCCGGCCCAAGGGGTGCACCGGGTCCTCGAGCCGGACCAGTTCTCGGCTGCGGTGGCCGCCGTGACATCGGCCTTCGGCGACCCGACCCGGCGCGATGTCTATCTTCACGTGCGCAGCAGCGAAGGCCTGACTGCCGCCGAGGTGGCCGCCCGGTTCGAGTTGCACTCCAACGTCGCTCGCCATCATCTCGACAAGCTGGCCGCTGGCGGTTACCTGGAGGTCTTCGTCGAGCGATCGGGTTCGGCGGGCGCCGGTCGTCCCTCCAAGCGCTACCGGACCTCCCCCAAGGACATGGACCTCGAGTTCCCACCTCGTCGGGACGACTTGTTGGTCATGTTGTTGGGCAAAGCGATCGCCCTGCTCGAGCCGACCCAGGCCGAGTGCATGGCCGAGGAGGTGGGGGAAGAGTACGGCCGGTCCCTGGCCGCCCAGATGGCCCCCGGTGACGGCCAGCGTTCGCTTCACTCAGCCCTACGGGCAGTGGCCGACGCCCTCACCGCCCATGGGTTCGCGGCCCACGCCGAGGCCCGCGGGACCTCGGTGGCAGTGGTGGCCGAACACTGCCCCTTTGGTGAGACGGCAGCCGAGCACCCGGTGATCTGTGCGGTGGACCGCGGCATGGTGAGGGGGATGCTGGCCGGTCTCTACGGCGAGGGGGCCACACCGGTGACCATGTCATCCCGGGCCCGGGGAGACGCCACCTGCTTCACCCTGGTCTGAGTACCAGGCTCGCCTCGGGAGAGAAGCGCCGGTGAGCCGGCACTATCTCGACCATGCCTCCACCTCGCCGGCGCGGCCCGAGGTGGTCGAGGCCATGCTGGAATGGCTCACCGGCACCGGCGGGGCCGACCCAGGGCGAGCCCACACCGAGGGACGAATGGCCCGGGCGGCCATCGAGGGGGCGAGGGAGCAGGTGGCGGCCCTCCTCCGGGTGCAACCCCGCCAGGTCATCTTCACCAGCGGCGCCACCGAGTCGGCCAACGCCGCAGTCCACGGCGCCGCAATGGCCCGGCCCGGCGCCGCCATCGTCTGCCCGGCGGTGGAGCACTCCTGCGTGCGGGATGCGTCCCGGCGGGTCGCTCCCACCATTGAGGTTGGCGTCGACGCCCACGGCCGCATCGACCCTGATGCCTTCGAGACCGCCCTCGACCGGGGTGGCCCAACCGGTGTGGCCCTGGCCCACTGCCAGTGGGGAAATCACGAGGTGGCAACCGTCCAGCCGGTGCACGAGGTTCTCGAGCGCTGTCGGCGCCGCCAGGTGCTCACCCACGTGGATGCGGCAGCAGCAGCAGGCCAAGTCCGGTTGGACCTGGGCAACCTCGGGGCCGACCTGGTCTCGGTGAGCGCCCACAAGCTGGGGGGCCCCAAGGGCATGGGGGCGCTGGTGGTGCGCCGCGGCCTGCGCCTCGATCCGCTAATAGTGGGGGGCGAGCAGGAGCGGGCCCGCAGGGCGGGCATGGAGAACGTGCCGGCCATCGTCGGCTTTGGTGCCGCGGCCGAAGCGCTAGGCTCTGACGGCTGCCGACGCCTGAACGAGGAGGCTGCCGCCGCTCGGCGCCGCACTGGCCGAGTGCTGGGCGCGGCGGGCGCCGAGGGCATCGTCGCCTACGGTGACCCCGTCGACCGCCTTCCCCACATCGCCTGCCTGGGAGTGGCCGGGGTGGAGGCGGAGGCGGTCCTGCTGGGACTGGACCAGGTGGGCATCGCCGTGCACTCCGGCTCGGCTTGCGCGTCGGAGTCCCTCGCCCCCTCCCCGGTCCTGGAGGCCATGGGGGCCGACGCCGACCGTTCCCTGCGCGTGTCGGTTGGGTGGTCGAGCACCGATGAAGACATCGAAGCCTTCCTCGTCGCCCTTCCCAGGGTGATCCGTCGGCTCCGCTCACTCAGGTCCTAGCTTGGTCGAGAGTGGCCGATATGGCTTCCGCCATCACGTCCACTTTTCGCAGATTCAGCATCGCCATAGCACCCATCGCCGACGAGCCAAGAACCGGCGACATACCGGCCGTTGGCCTCGGCGATCACCGCGCTGATGACTAACGCGCCACCTACCGCTTGATCGGCTCCTCAGGGCTGTCCTGGTCGTGGTCCTACGTGGCGAGCGCGATTGTCCTGGCCCTTGGCATAGCTCTCGCCGGTAGCCGGATCGGGCGCGTCCTCATGCTCGCCGTGCTTCGTGGCCTCATGCGCCTCATCGAACCGCCCAGCGATCTCTTCCTGGGCCGCGCCGGTCCCTGGATCTACTGACATATCGTCCTCCATTGTTGCATCGCCCAATAAGATAGGGATCGCTAGACCCGGGCCTGGATGAGACAAACTAAGAGCCGGCGCCGAAGAGCCCTGAGCAGGTGGCCGGGCCGCTGGAGAAGGACACTGTGGCAACGGTTGCTGAGCGCCTACTCGAGCAGACCGAAGGGGAGGGTCCCCGTGTCAGCATCATCAACCGGTAGCTTGGTCGCATGGCTGGGTCACTGATCTGGATCTCAGGAGCTTCCAGCGGGCTGGGGCAGGCTCTGGCCGCCGCCATCCCCTGGGAGGGATCACGACTCATCAGCATCAGTCGGCGAGCACCGGACGGGATGGAGCACCTGGAGGCTGATCTTTCCGATCCCTCTTCTTGGCCCCGGGTAGGGGCGTCTTTTCGGGAGGAGATCAAGGAGACCGACGCTGACCGAGTCATCTTCGTGCACGCCGCCGGCACGGTCGAGCCCATGGGCTTCGCCGGTGAGGTCGATGACGGGGCCTACCTGGCCAACGTGGTCCTCAACAGCGCCGCCCCCCAGGTCCTGGGTCACCTGTTCCTGAAAGCGGCCCAGAGCATTGAGGCCAGTCGTCACCTGATAATGATCACCTCCGGGGCGGCTCACAGCACCTACGCCGGCTGGTCCTCCTACGGCGCCGGGAAAGCCGCCATCGACCAATGGGTCCGCAACGTCGGTGCCGAGCAGGCCCTCCGGGGAGGGGTACAGGTCATGGCGGTGGCACCCGGCACCGTGGACACCGGCATGCAGGCCCACCTGCGGGACACCGACGAAGCGGACTTCCCGAAGCGTCAGAAGTTCCTCGACCTACATCAAGCCGGCAAGCTCAGCGACCCCCACGAGGTGGCCGCTAAGATCTGGGGCCTCCTGGATCAAGACCTCGATAACGGCAGCGTCATCGATCTTCGGGACCTCGAGTAGTAACCAGCAACGCCGCTGTTCCTGTATTCGGCCTATCTGAGACCGAATTGCGCGCCAGCGGGAGCAAGGCGCCACCGACAGGCAGTCGAGCAGAGCAACGCCGCTGAACGGCCGCCTATTTCCCCCGCAGATGGGCGGGATGGGCGGCTTCCACCGCTTGCACGCAGCGCTGCCGCAGGGAGGACACCTCCTCGTCGGTGAGAGTGTGGTCCAGGGCGGCGAATCGCAGGTGCCAAGCCAGGCTGCGTCGGCCCTCCCCCATGTCGCCACCCCGGTAGACATCGAAGAGGGTGACCTCCTCCGCCAGCTCCCCCGCGGCGGCGGCGAGAGTCACCTCCACCTCCCCCGCCGACGTGGACTCCTCCACCAGGAAGGCCAGGTCGATGTCCGACGACGGGAAGCGACTCACCGGCCGTAGCTGCTCCGATCGCCGAGGGACGCTCAGCAACAAGGCGAGATCGACCTCGATCCAACCGACTCGCTCGACCCGTCCGGCCAGGCCGAAGCCGGCCAGCACATCGGGGTCCACCTCCCCCAGCACCCCCAGCTCGGTGCCGGTGGCGGCTACCACCAGGCGACAACTACGGGTGGGATGCAGCCCAGGGCAGGCCCCCGCCACCAGGTCCGCCCGCTCCAGGCGCAGGGCAGCCGCCAGCGTTCGCCACGTGGCCACCGCTGTGAGCGCATCGTCGCCGGGACCGGCCAGGGCGACTCCCAGATACTCACGCTCGTCGGGCAGCGCCGGCCCACCGTCGGGGGGCCAGCCGAAGACGTGGCCCACCTCGCACAGGCGGATCTGGGCGTGGCGGTGTGCGGCGTTGTACTCCAACGCCCCCAGCAGCCCAGGCAGGAGCGTGCGCCGCAGCACCGACTCCTCCCGAGCCAGGGGGTTCTCCACCTCCAGGCTGGGCCCACCCAGGCCGACCCGCTGGTGGTCGCCGGGACGCAGCAGGGTTGGTGTCCACGCCTCGGTGGCTCCGGTGCCAGCCAGGATTTCCAGGACCCTGCGCCGGTCCCGCTGATAGCCGGTCAGGGCCCCCACCTGGGGCGAGGTCGGGCGGGTACGGAGGATCCGGGAGTAACCGTGGTGGCGGGCCACCTCCTCGATCACGTCGATCTCTCGCGACGCGTCAGGCCGAAAGGACGGGATCACTACCTCAAGTCCCTCCACCCCGTCCGGCCGGGACTCGAACCCGATGGGAGCCAGATAGCCCCGGATGGCGGCCTCGTCCAGGTCGGTGCCGAGGACCGCGTTCACCCGGCCCACTCGCACCCGAACCGCCGGTCGGGGGGGCACCGCCGCCCGCACGTCGACCAGCTCGCCCGCCACCGGAGCCGCCCCGGCACCGCTCGTCGCCACCAACTGGCAGAACCGGGCCACCGCCCGGGGTATCCCCTCTGGGTCGGTTCCCCGCTCGAAGCGGACCGAGGCCTCGCTGCGCAACCCCAGGCGCTTCGACGTGCGGGCAATGGCCATGGGCGCGAAATGGGCCGCCTCCAGCAGCACCCGCTGCGTCTCCTCATGGATCTCGGTGGACTCGCCACCCATGATCCCGGCGATGCCGACCGCCTGGCCGGACGCGTCGCAGATCAGGCAGTCGTCAGCGGGGCTCCCATCGGCGGCGGCCCCCAGCCGGCGAGACACCCCGTCGAGGGACACCAGAACCTCTCCCGGCCGGGCCCGTCGCACCAACAGGCCCCCTCCGCCCAGGCGGTCAAGGTCATAGGGGTGGGTGGGCTGGCCCAGTTCCAACATGACGTAGTTGGAAGCGTCGACCACCGAGTTGATGGGCCGCATGCCGGCCAGGGCCAGCCGCCGGGCCAGCCAACGGGGAGACGGCCCCACCGTCACTCCAGTCAGTACCCGGGCGGCCAGGCGGGGGCACAGATCGGACGCTTCCACCGACACCCTGGCCGGCTTCTCGGTGCCTTCGCCGGCCTCGACCAACGGCTCTGGAATTCCAAAAGGAAGCTTCAGCCTGGCCGCGGCATCCCTGGCCACTCCCGCCATGCTGAGCGCGTCCGGACGGTTGGTCTCGATGTCCAGGTCGAAGATGGCGTCAGGCTCCAAACCCAACGCCTCGGACAACGGGGTACCTGGCTCGGCCCCTGTGGCCGCGTCCAGGACCAGGATTCCCGCGCTGTCCTCGGAGAGCCGCAGCTCGCGACCCGAGCACAGCATGCCGTGGGACACGACACCCTTCATGCGCCGGGCTGTGATGGTGAAGTCCCCGGGCAGCACCGCACCCACGGTGGCCAGCGGGACCAGATCCCCGACCGCGAAGTTCCACGCCCCGCACACCACCTCGACGGACTCCTCGCCCCCGGCGTCGACCAGCACCCGCCGGATGCGGTCGGCCCCCTTGATGGCGCCTATCTCGGTCACCCTGGCCACCACCACGCCGCCTAACCCCTCGCCCACCGTCTCCATCCCATCGACCACCATCCCCAGATCAGACAGGGTGGCAGCCAGGGCGGCCACCGAGGACACATCGGTCGGGTCGGTCTCGAACGGCGCGAAGTCCCGCAACCAGGAGAGGGGGACGCGCATCGATTCAGATCTGGGACAGCAGACGGATGTCGTTGTCCAACAGGGCCCGCATGTCAGCCAGACCGTGGCGCATCTGGGCGCACCGGTCTATCCCGAACCCAAAGGCGAAACCGGTCCATTCCTTGGCGTCTATACCTACGTTGGCGAACACGTTGGGATCCACCATCCCACAGCCCCCGAGCTCCACCCACCCGCTGGACGAGCAGGTGCGGCACCCAGAGCCCCCGCAGATGGCGCAGGTGATGTCGAACTCGGCCGAGGGCTCGGTGAAGGGGAACGAACCAGGGCGCAGCCGGGAGTGGATGGCCGGGCCAAAGTAGGCGGTGGTGAAGGCCTCGATTGTCCCGGCCAGGTCCCCGAAGGTGATCCCATGGTCGACCACCAGTCCCTCGATCTGATGGAAGGTCGGGATGTGACGGGCGTCAGGAGTCTCTCTCCGGTAGCAGCGACCCGGCACGACCGCGTAGATGGGCAGCTGGCGCGACTCCATCAGGCGTACCTGTACAGGGGAGGTCTGGGTACGCAGCAGGACCGACTCGGGCTCGCCCAGGCGCAGGTAAAATGAGTCCTGGCCGGTGCGGGCGGGATGAGCGGGCGGCATGTTGAGGGCCTCGAAATTGTACCAGTCGGTCTCCACCTCCGGCCCCTCGGCCACCTCGAAGCCCATCCCCACGAAGGTGTCCTCCAGCTGCCACCGGGTCCTGGTCACCAGGTGTACATAGCCCCGCCCCAAGTCAGCATGGCCGCGGCCAGCTCCCGGCACCAGCTCGGTGAGGTCGAGGCGCTCAGCGTCCAGGCGCGCTCGGCGTTCGTCCACCTCCAGCTCGCCTCGCCGCTTCTCGATCGCCTCCCGGACGCGGGCCCGGGCCCCCTGAAGCTCCTGGCCGGCGGCCCGACGGCGCTCCGGTGGGAGCCCACCCAGTCCCTGGTTGAGGCCGGCCAGCCTGGAGTGCTTGCCGAGGACCGTGCTCTCGACCGCCCTCAGCTCCTCCACCGTGGCGGCCGCGACTACTGCTGTGTCGGCGGCCGCCTCCGCCTCGCTGGCCGCAGCCGAGATGGAATCGGATGGTTCAGCTCCCATAGAGGTCGGTGTCGCCCAAGTCGGTGTCGTCGAAGTCCACCCGAGGCAGCGTAAAGCGAAAGGTCGACCCCTGCCCAGGGACCGAGGTCACCGACAGACGACCGCCATGGGCCTCGACCAGACCCCGGCTGATCCACAACCCCAGCCCTGAGCCGCTGGGCCGGGCCTCGGATCGGCGAAAGAACCGGGTGAAGACGTTCTCAATGTCCTCCGCACCAATCCCGTCGCCCCTGTCGGTAACCGACAGGGCGACCTCTTCGGAGTTGGCCTCGCCGGTGACCAGCAGACCGGTCGGAGACGCATACTTGCAGGCGTTCTCGACCAGGTTGGTGACGACCTGCACCACCTTGTCGGGGTCGGCGTAAACCTTGGGAAAGGACGAAGGGAAGCACAGAGTGACATCCAGCGCTGGGTACTCGACACTGAGATCGTCGACCACCGAGGCGCCCAGCCGGGCCAGATCCACCATCTGGCGGCGAAGTACCAGGCGACCCGATTCCAGTCGGCTGATGTCCAACAGCTCGGTGATGAGCCGGGTGACCCGGTCGGCGTCTCGGTTCACCTGCTCGAGCATTCTGACCTTGTCATCGTCGGCCAGGCGATCCCAGCGATTGAGCAGTAGGGCGGTGAAACCCTTGACCGAGGTCAGCGGGGAGCGAAGCTCATGGCTCACCGTGGAGACGATCTCGATGCCGGTGTTCATCTGGTGGACTCGCAGCCCAGCATCTCGCAGGGCGAAGACCGCGCCGATGAGGCGATCGCCCCGGCGCCGATATGCCCCGGTTACGGCCACCCGCCGGTCGGCACCGTCCGCCCGGCGAAGGGTCATGTCCTGCTCGGGAACGGCTCTCACCGACCGCAAGTGGGCCGATGGGTGCCAACCGGCCGGCCAGCACGGACTGCCATCGTTCTCCCGGGGGGCCAGCAGAGCGGCGCAGCTGATGCCCAACATGGCCTCGACCGGGTACCCGGTGAGGACACTGGCGGCCTGGTTGACCGCCACGATCACCTGATGGGCATCCAGAGCGATGACCGCGTCAGGCAGGACGTCGAGGCAGGCCTGATCAAGCGACAGGCAATCAGACGCCATCAGCCCGATCCTGGGCCGGTGCCGCCGGCGCGGGGGAGAGTAGGGCAGAGCTGGCTCGTCGCTGGCGGGCCGCCTCGAAGCACAGGACAGCTGCCGCCATCCCTACGTTGAGGGACTCCACCCGCCCGGCCATGGGAATGCTGAGCCGGCCGTCCAGGAACGGCTCGACCGAATCGGGCAGGCCGAGGGCCTCGTTGCCGAGCACCAGGGCCACCGGCGCCACCAGGTCGACCAGAGTGGGATCCTGGCCCCGACCGGCGACCGCCCCCAGCCGGCGCAGTCCCCATCCCCCGATCTGTTCCAGGACGGTCTGTGCATCTCCTCCCGCCACCACCGGCACGTAGAAGAGGCTGCCGGCCGACGCCCGAACCGTCTTGGGGTTGTACACATCGACCGACCCGTCGCAAAAGACAAGTCCGCCGGCCCCGGCCGCCTCGGCGCTGCGCAGGATCGTGCCGGCGTTGCCCGGGTCCCTCACGTCCACGCACACCACCATCAGGCTGGCCTCGGCCCCAGTTCCTGGGGAAGAGCCGTCTCCTGGAAAGAGAGCGTCCATGACCACATCCACGAAGCCCACCACGGCCACCACCGGCTGGGGAGTGACCGTGTCGGCCAGGTGCTCCATGACACCGGTGGCCAGGTGGTGGATGCGCACCCCAATCCCGCTGGCCCGCTCGACAACCCGGGAGGCGGCCGGATTCGATTCCACCTGGGGAGCGCAGTAGAGACCCTCCACCGGCGCCCCGGCGTCCAGGGCGGCAGAGATCACCTTGGCTCCTTCGACCACGAACACCCGTTCCCCTTGGCGTAGGTTACGCCGCCTCACCAACCGGCGAAGTCGTTGGACCCGCTGATGGCGGCGACCCAGGAGCGTCTGGCTCAGCCCGCCTCCTCGACGGGCTCTCCAACCCGGCCGGCATCGTGCTGGGCACCGGCTACCCGGACCAGCGCCGCAAAGGCGGTGGGATCGGTCACGGCCAGGTCGGCCAGGACCTTGCGGTCCACCTCCACCCCGGCCTGGTGCAGACCGGCGATCAAGCGGCTGTAACTCATCCCGTTCAGGCGGGCGGCGGCATTGATGCGCTGGATCCATAGCCGGCGAAAGTCGCCCTTGCGCGCTCGCCGATCGCGATAGGCGTACTGCATGGACCGCATGACCTGCTCGTTGGCCGAGCGAAAGCTGCGGCTCTTGTTGCCGTAATAGCCCTGGGCCTTCTCCAGTACTGCCCGGCGGTGCTTCTTGCTGTGGACCGAGCGCTTGACCCTGGCCATGAGATGTTCCCTTCTTGTTAGAGCATATTTGTCAGGGCGAACCCTTGGAGGCCGGAGCCGTCAGAGGCCGAGCAGGCGCTTGATCTGGCGGGTGTCGGCGGCAGAGACATCTGTCTCCCGGCCCAGTCGGCGAGTTCGGGTGCTCGACTTCTTCTCCAGCAGGTGGGAGCGAAATGCCTTACGGCGACGGATTCGTCCCGTCCCCGTGACTTTGAAGCGCTTGGCTGCTCCCTTGTCGGTCTTCATCTTGGGCATCGGCTGGGCCTTCCTCGGTGATCACTGCACTGTCGGTGGAGTCCCTGTCGGTGGAGTCCCTGTCGGTGGAGGCCTCGGCGGGCGGCACGACCACCCTTGCCTCTATCTCGGGCCCGTCTGTCGGACGGGCCATGCTCTCGGGCCCGTCTGTCGGACGAGCCTTGCCATTGGCTGGAGCCTTGGCCGCAGCCGCCTGCTGGGCCCGCTTGTCAGGAGCCAGCACCATGGTCATGTTGCGCCCGTCCAAGCGGGGAACCGCCTCCACCTTGGCCGAGGCGTCCACCTGCTCGGCGATCCGGTCGAGAATCCGCTTGCCCAACTCAGGATAGAAGACTTCCCTTCCCCGGAACATGATGGTCACCTTGACCTTGTGCCCCTCACTCAGGAATCGGGCAACCTGTCGCGTCTTGGTGTCGAAGTCCCCGACGCCAATCTTGGGCCGGTACTTCATCTCCTTCACCGTGACATTGGTGGTCTTGCGCCGCGACTCCTTGGCCCGCTGGGCCTCGTCGAATTTGAACTTGCCGAAGTCCATG
>QHCF01000182.1 GCA_003244275.1 Acidimicrobiales bacterium | reverse complement strand
CCGATCTGGCTCGGCACGTTCGGCCCGCGGGCGTTGCAGGTCACCGGGCGGCTGGCAGACGGGTG
This sequence comes from Acidimicrobiales bacterium, assembly GCA_003244275.1. GTDB lineage: Bacteria > Actinomycetota > Acidimicrobiia > Acidimicrobiales > QHCF01 > QHCF01. Next base: position 13,805 of record QHCF01000182.1, on the reverse strand, counting down.
GATCCCCTCGCACGGTTACGTCCCGATCGACGAGGTGATCGCTATGCGCACTCGCGTCCTCGACGCCGCCCGCGACGCCGGCCGCGATCCGGCCGATTTCACCTGTGCCTACAACGTCACGGTGCGGGTGGATCCCACCGCTGCCGCCGACGCGGACATGGTTACTGGGTCCGTGGACGCGGTCGTGGAGCAACTGGCGGGATTCATCGATCTCGGCTTCACGACGCTCAACCTCATGCCGGAGGGGCCCGACGTTGAGGAGCAGACCGAGATCCTGGCCACGCAGGTCATCCCGACCCTGCGTCCCTGACGGTCAGCTCGGCCCGGACCCTGTTTTCCCCGCCAGTGTTCGGTTTCAGATCCACCAACCGGTCACCAGCGGGGAAACGCGGGCTTACAGGGCCGCCAGGACACGGGCCACTCCCGCTTCGATCGAGGCGAGGTTGTCGAGCACCAGGCGCGGCTCGTCCCACGGCTCATAGGCCAGTTCGAGGACATTCTGCCAGGTCGGAACGGCATGGCCGACCAGGTCGGGTTGGCGCGCTTCGACGCGACGCCGGTGCTCGGCCGCGTCGGAGCAGACGACTTCGACGTAGCGCACGCCGGCGTTGAATTCGCGGGCCAGGTCCGCCCAGCCTTCACGCGCGGCGCGCGCCGGGTTCACCGCATCGACGACAACGGTGCGTCCGGCCTGCAATTGGTCGGCAGCGACGGCGTGCGCCGCCGAGTATGCGACCGGTGTTTCGCCGACCTCGAACCCGATGCGTTGAATGGCTGCCTCCACCGCGTCGATGCGCAGAAACGTCGCACCGAGCGCGGCGGCGACGGCTCGGGAGACAGCGGTCTTGCCGGTGCCCGGCAAACCGCCGAAGACGACAAGCATCAAGACATGGGGGCTGAGGCTTCGAGCCAGGACACGAACCAGGTAAATGCGCTTTCGCTGAAGCCGAACGTTGCGGTGCCCTCGCCGTCGCGGCATTCCACGATGATTGCCGCCGCGGGCAGCGAAGCCAGCTCAGCCGCACCTGGCGCACGATGGGTCACGATGCTGAGTTCGCGTCGGTGCAGCACCCTGGTCGGCCGGGTGCCCAGACCGATGCCGCGGTACCAACGCAGCTCACCGCCCGAGTAGCGCGCAATGCCGTACACCCAGCGGTTACCCCGAACCCGCACGGCCAACGGGACGCCGCCGGCCACCCGCAGCATGTAGCGCTGGCGGGCCAGCACTGCTCCCAGCAGCATCAGAATGAGGACGACCGCGCCACCGATCAGGAAGTCGACGATGTGCACGGGCTGTCCTTCGGCGCGTTAGCCGGTCCTCAGACCGACTCGCCCGCGGCCCTCAGTCGGGCCAGGGCACGGTCGCGGGCCGCCACTCCGTCGGGTCCGGATTCGGGATCGGCACGATCTAGCGCGGCGCGGGCCCGCGCGACATCGATGTCCTCGGCGGGTTCGGCCATCTCGGCCAGCACTGACACGCCGTCCTTGCGCACAGACAGGAACCCACCGTGGACGGCGACACGCAGTTCGTCCTCGTCAGCGCGGTCGATGCGCACGATCCAGCCGGGCTCAAGGGCGCCGAGCAGCGGCGTGTGCCCGGGCAGGATGCCGAGCTCGCCCTCGACGGTCCGCGCGAAGACGGCCGTGGCCTCCCCCGACCAGAGCGCCCGCTCGACCGAGACCAACTCCACATGCATGGTGGCCATGTGGCTCAGGCGTCCTTGAGCTCGGACGCTTTGCGCTCGAGATCCTCGATGCCGCCGCACATGAAGAACGCCTGCTCTGGGTAGTCGTCGAACTCACCCGCGGTCAGCTTCTTGAACGCGTCGATCGTCTCGGTGACCGGCACGAACGAACCGGGGATACCGGTGAACTGCTCGGCCACGAACGTGTTCTGCGACAGGAAGCGCTCGATGCGCCGTGCCCGGCCGACGATGACCTTGTCCTCTTCGGACAGTTCGTCGATACCGAGGATGGCGATGATGTCCTGCAACTCCTTGTAACGCTGCAGGATCTGCTTCGTGCGCGATGCGACGTCGTAGTGCTCCTGGCCGATGTACTCGGCGGCGAGGATGCGAGACGTCGAGTCGAGCGGGTCAACCGCGGGGTAGATGCCCTTCTCCGAGATCGGCCGACTCAGCGTCGTTGTGGCGTCGAGGTGCGCGAACACCGTGTGCGGCGCCGGGTCGGTGATGTCGTCGGCGGGCACGTAGATCGCCTGCATCGAGGTGATCGAGTGGCCACGGGTCGAGGTGATCCGCTCCTGCAGCTGCCCCATCTCGTCGGCCAGCGTCGGCTGGTAACCCACCGCGGACGGCATGCGGCCGAGCAGCGTCGAGACCTCAGACCCCGCCTGGGTGAACCGGAAGATGTTGTCGATGAACAGCAGCACGTCCTGCTTCTGCACGTCACGGAAGTACTCAGCCATCGTCAGCGCCGAAAGGGCGACGCGCAGGCGGGTGCCCGGCGGCTCGTCCATCTGACCGAAGACCAGCGCGGTCTTCTCCAACACGCCGGACTCAGTCATTTCGGTGATGAGGTCGTTGCCTTCGCGAGTGCGCTCACCGACACCGGCGAACACCGACACCCCACCGAAGTTCTCGGCGACGCGGTAGATCATCTCCTGGATTAGCACCGTCTTGCCGACACCGGCACCGCCGAACAGGCCGATCTTTCCGCCGGTGACGTAGGGGGTCAGCAGGTCGATGACCTTGATGCCGGTCTCGAACATCTCGGCCTTGGGTTCCAGGGCGTCGAAGTCGGGCGGGTCCCGGTGGATCTCCCAGCGTTCGTCCAGGCCCTCCACCGAGTCGGTGTCCAGCGACTCGCCGATCACGTTGAACACATGGCCCAGCACCCCCTCGCCCACCGGCACGGTGATGCCTCGTCCGGTGTTGCGCACCGCCGCCCCCCGGGTCAGCCCGTCGGTCGGCTTGAGGCAGATACAGCGCACCCGACCCTCACCGATCTGGGCTGCCACCTCGGCGGTGATGGTGAGGGCCTGCCCCTCGAGCTCGATGTCCATCTCGACCGCGGTGTTGATCTCAGGTAGAGCGTGAGGGGGGAACTCGACGTCCACCACCGTGCCGGTGATGACCACGACCCGTCCGTCCTCGCGTTCGGGCGGAGCTTCGGGGGCCTCGGTCTTTTCTTCTTCGGTGGTTTCGCTGGTCGTGGTCATTTGGCGTTGTCTCCTCGCGGCTATTTTGCGAAAAATACTCTTGCTCAGGCTGAGCGGGCCTGCCCACTCTCGTTCCACTCGAACCCGCCCCCGCCGTCGGACGACGGATCGGCCTGGCGGAGGGCTTCGGAGCCGCCCACGATCTCCATGATCTCTGTGGTGATGGCCTCCTGGCGGACCCGGTTCATGGAGCGGGTAAGGGTCTTGATGAGGTCGTCGGCATTGTCGCTGGCCGCCTTCATGGCCCGTTGGCGGGCGGCGTGCTCGGAGGCTGACGCCTCCAGCAGAGCCAGATAGACCTGGGCCTCCATGACCCGGCGGGCCAGGGCTTCCAGCAGTGACTCCCGATCAGGCTCGACCTCAAAATCGGTCCGCAGACCGTCCTCGTCTCTGCCAGCGTCCTCCTCAGTAGGGAGGGGTATCAGAGTGCGCTCCTCCACCTTTTGGCGACCGGCCGACAGGAATCGGGTGGAGATGATGGTCACGCTGTCGACCTCTTCGGCGTCGAATGGGCCGAGGATCGCCGATGCCACCTCTCGGGCGTCGGCGTAGACCGGCTTGTCGGTGACCCCGGTGACCGAGTGCTCTATGTCGTGGCCCCGGTAGCGTAGGTAGCGCTCAGCCTTGCGCCCCACCGCCACCAGCAGCGGATCCTGGCCGCCGCGGGCCCGGGCCCAGCGCTCGGTGGCCCGTAGGACGTTGGAGTTGTAGGCCCCACACAGTCCCCGGTCGGCGGCCACGACGATGAGTGCGGCCCGGCCCTTGTCGTCCTGCTCACCCAACAGGCGGCTCTCGACTCCGCCCCCCGGCGCCCCGGCCAGGTCGGCCGCAGCGGTGGTGAGGCCGTCCACGTAGGGCCGGGAGCCGGCGATGCGGGCCTGGGAACGGGCGATGCGAGAGGTGGCGATGAGCTCCATGGCCCGGGTCACCTTCTTGGTGGACTGGACGCTACGGATGCGCCGCTTGAGGATTCGTTCCTCGCCAGCCGGCATTACGTTCCTTTGCCCTCGTCGGACTTGGCCTCGTCCTTGGCCTCGGCACTGACCTCGGCCTCGTCCTTGACCTCGCCATCCTTGTCCTTGTCCTTGTCCTTGTCCGACTTGGCCTCCGCCTTGCCGTTGCCCTCGCCACCCCCGGACTTGTCCTTGGCCCCGTCTTCATCCTGCCCGGCCTTGCCGTCGCCCGCCTGGCCCTCTTCGTCGGTCGGCGAGAAGCCTTCTTTGAACTCCTTGATGGCCTTCTCGAGTGCCCCCTCGTCGGGCAGGGTCCCCTCGGAGCTGATGTGATCGAGGAGGTCGGCGTTGGCCGTGCGCAGATGAGTGAGCATCTCCTTGGCGAAGCGGGTCACATCGCCTATCGCCACATCGTCGACCAGGCCCTTGGTCCCGGCGAAGATGGTGACCACCTGCTCCTCGATCGGGACTGGTGCGTTCTGGGGCTGCTTGAGCAGTTCGGTCAGGCGATAGCCCCGCTCCAGCTGGGACTGGGATGCCTTGTCCAACTCGGAGCCAAAGGTGGCGAACGACTCCAGGTCGCGGAACTGGGCCAGGTCGATCTTGAGGGTCCCCGACACCGACTTCATGGCCTTGATCTGGGCCGCCCCGCCCACCCGGGAGACCGAGATGCCGACATCCACCGCCGGGCGTACACCCGAGTAGAACAGGTCGGTCACCAGGTAGATCTGGCCGTCGGTGATGGAGATGACGTTGGTGGGGATATAGGCCGACACGTCGCCGCCCTTGGTCTCGATGATGGGCAGGGCGGTGAGCGAGCCGCCGCCCAACTCGTCGTTGAGCTTGGCCGCCCGCTCCAGCAGCCGGCTGTGGAGGTAGAAGACATCGCCCGGGTAGGCCTCCCGGCCCGGCGGCCGGCGCAGTAGCAGGGACAGCTGGCGGTAGGCCTCGGCCTGCTTGGACAGATCGTCGTAGACGATGAGGGCGTGCTCGCCGTTGTCCATCCAGTGCTGACCCATGGCGCAGCCGGCGTAGGGGGCCAGGTACTTGAAGGGAGCGCCCTCGGAGGCGGGGGCGCTCACCACCACCGTGTATTCCAGGGCGCCGTGCTCCTCCAGGGTGGCTACCGTCTGGGCTACCGTCGAGCCCTTCTGGCCGACGGCGACGTAGATGCACTTCACCCCCTGGCCCTTCTGGTTGATGATGGTATCTACGGCGATGGCGGTCTTGCCGGTCTTGCGGTCCCCAATGATGAGCTCCCGCTGGCCCCGGCCGATGGGCGTCATGGCGTCGATGGCCTTGATGCCGGTCTGGAGGGGCTCCTTCACCGGTTGGCGACTGATGATGCCCGGTGCCTGCACCTCCAGACGTCGGCTCTCGGTGGTGTCCACCGATCCCCGCCCGTCGATGGGTACGCCCAAGGCGTTGACCACCCGGCCCAGCAGAGCGTCGCCCACCGGCGCGGAGAGGATCTGGCCGGTGGCCTTGACCAGTCCGCCCTCGTCCAGGTGGCTGTCGTCGCCCAGGATGACCGCCCCGATGGCGTCCTCTTCCAGATTGAGGGCCAGTCCCACAGTGCCGCCCTCGAACTCGAGCAGCTCGTTGACCGCCGCCTCGGGCAGGCCGGACACCCTGGCAATCCCGTCGCCCACCTCCAGGATGCGACCCACCTGCTCGGTGGATACGCCCGGCTCGTAGGACTCCAGGTGGCGCCGGAGGACCTCGGTGATCTCGTCGGAGTTGATGGTCAGCTCTGCCATGGTGTGGTCCCCTCGTGATTGCCGTTGCGTTGCCCCTGCGGAGCAGTGTGTGTGCTCATTCCGGTGCCAGCAGCTCAGTGCGCAGGCGGTCCAGCTGATGGCTGACACTGGCATCGATCACGGTGTCGCCCACCAGGGCAACCAGCCCTCCCACCAGCGATTCATCCACCACCACCCTCACCTCTACCTGGCGGCCGGTGAACTGGCTGAGGGCTTGGGCCAGGCGCTGGCGCTGGCCCTCGTCCAGCTCGACCGCCGAGCGGACTCGGGCCACTCGCCGGTTGCGCTCGGATGCCGCCCGCTCCACCAGCCAGTCGAGCAGGGCCACCAGATCCCGAGGACGGGCCACCTCGGTGGCGTATCCGACCAGGAGGCTGGTGGCCGGCTGGGCCCGTGACCCGAGCAGGTCGGACACGATGGCCCGACGGGTAGGCGCCGGCAGGCGCCCGGTGGTGAGGGCCTCCCGTAAGGCGTCAGTGGACTCCACCATGCGGGCGAAGCGGAACAGGTCGTCCTCGATGTTCTCGATGGCCCCCCGCTCCTCCAGCTCCTCGAACTGGGCGGTGGCGTAGCCGTCCAGCTGCTCCCGAGTGGCCGAGTGGCCGCCGGCGGGGGGTTCGCTGGCCGGCGCTTCGCCGTCGGCCGGTTCCTGCGCCCTGCCCTCGGCCAGGGCGGTCAGGCCGGCCAGGATGCCAGGCAGGTCAGGGGCCCGCTCCACCGACACCGCGAAGCTCACCAGCCGTGCCGTGCCAGCCAGGGCCCTCTGGTCAAGGATGTCCTCCACCACCGCCCGGCGGGTGGTCGCGGCCAGGTTGGGATCGGTCAGGGCCCGGCGCAGGCCCTCGTCGTCGTGCAGAGTGGTGGTGAACCAGGCCAGCTCACGGGCCACCTGAGCCCGAGCGTCCCCCGCGCTGTCCAGCGCGGCGGCGGCGTAACCGAGGAGCCGGTGCCTCATTTGTTGGAGGCCGCGGCCGGGGCCTTCTCGTCGCCGGCTTTCTGGTCGCCCGATGCCCCGCCGCCGTCCCCCGACCCGTCGCCCGTTGCCCCGTCGCCCGACCTGGCACCTCCCGACTCCACGCTGGAGATGGCCTCTTCGATCAGGTCACGATGGCCCTCGGTATCCAGTTGGCTGCGGATTACTCGCTCCGAGGTCTTGATGACCAGGTCCACCACTTGCTGGCGAAGCTCCTCGGTAGCCCGTTTCACCGACAGCTCCATCTCGGCCTGGGCTCGGCTCAGCCGGCGGTCGTACTCCTCCTGGCCCCGTTTGACGATCTCGCCCCGCTCGGTCTCGGCCTGCTCGGTGGCCTTCTCGATGATGGACCTGGCCTCCCGGCGGGCCTCCTCGATGGACTTGGCCCGCTCCTCCTTGGCCCGAGCCAGCTGCCGGCGGCCCTCCTCGGCCTCTTCCAGGCCGACGCGGATCTCGTCCTGGCGCTTCTTCACTGCCTTGTCGATGGGCGGCAGGACGTACTTGGCCAGGATGCCCAGGATGATCAGGAAGGCGACGACCTCCACGATGAAGGTGGCGTTGGGGAGCAGGAAGTTCTTGGTGGCGCCCAAGAGCATGCTGGACACCTGGGTCAACCGCTCTTGGCCAGGACGAACACGAAGTAGCCGGCGAAGGCCAGGTTGATGAAGTACATGGCCTCCACCAGTCCCACGATGAGGAACAAGGTGGTGTAGAGGCGCCCCTGGACCTCAGGCTGGCGGGCGATGCCGGCGATGGTCTGGCTGCCGGCCAGGCCGTCGCCTACCGCGGCGCCGATGGCGCCTCCCCCGAGGGCCAGGCCACCCCCGATCATGGCACCGGCCAAACTAATTGCTGACGAAGTTGTTGCTGCTGCTGGCATGGATTGCCCCCTGTCTACTGTCGGGCCCAGCCTTGGGACCGTGTGGACCATCTGGTCATTCGTGACTCGTCTACCGCCCTGGGCCTCCCTCAGTATCCTCCTCAGTCACCTGTCATGGCGAACTCGAAGTAGATCACCGTGAGCAGGGCGAAGATAAAGGCCTGGATGGCCCCGATGAACATGTCGAACAGCTTCCACAAGATGGTGGGGGCCCACAGGATGGTGGGGGGGAACAAGGTGGCGATGAGCAGGATCATCAGGCCCCCGGCGAACAAGTTGCCGAACAGCCGCAGAGCCAGGGTGAAAGGCTTGACTATTTCCTCTATGAGGGTGATGGGAATGAGGGCCTTGTAGCCCTCGAAGAAGTGGCCGATGTAGCGGCGGCTGCCCCTGGCCTTCATGCCGTACACGTGGGCCAGGATGACCACCAGGATGCCCAGGGCATATGTGAGGTTGACGTCGGAGGTAGGGGCCGGCAGGTACTCCGGCGACTTGCCGCTGGGGATGATCTCCAGCCAATTGGCGGCCAGGATGACGAAGAACAGGGCAAAGGCCAGCGGGACGATGGTCCGTGTCCGTGGGCCGATGGTGGCCTCCACCTGGCGCTGGATGGCGCCCAGCACCGACTCGTAGGCAATCTGGGCCCGGCCCGGCACCCCGCTGGTGACCTGGTGGCGGATCAGCAGGCCTATGGCGATGACAATGGCCCCCGCGATGAGGGTGGTATAGATGGTGTCGAGGTAGAGGCTGATGCCCGCCACCTTGACGGTGATGTGGGTCCCGACATCGATATTCTTGCTGGCCGCCAGCAATACCCCGGTCATTGCGCCTTCCCAGGGAGTTCCTGCTTGCGCTGATGCAGCACCGTCTTGGACGAGATGGCCAGGAAGAGCATCTGGAACAGGGCCACGCCCACCAGGGCACCCCAGCCGATGGGAGGGACCAAGGCCACCAGGACCAGTGCCACCGCGGAGACCGCCCCCAGGCGCATCAGTACCCCACCCACGAAGGGCCGTCGTTGGAAGCCGCCCTCGACGGTGGCCAGTCGGGACGCCGTGACCTGAAACAGGCGGCTGTTGGCCGCTCCCAGGGCCACCCCGATCCAGACACCTGGTCCGACCAGTGGATGGCGGAGGATGGCAAACACGTAGAGACTGACCAGGGCCAGTCCAAGGCAGGCAACCAGGGTCTGGCGCCACACCTTGGTTACTTCGGCGAGCGGTAGTCCTGCGTCCACTCGGTCAGCCCACTGCCCGACTCACCTGCACGCAGTGATCCTCCCACCTGGGGACCCAACCTGGCAATAGTGAAGCATCCCGGTCAGTGCGAGCCCTTCCGGTGGCGTGCCTTGGGCGGCCGCCGGGCCACGTCTGGTGCCTTTCGGTCGGCATCGATGGCGATGATGGTGGCCAGGGGTATGGGCTCGCCGGCCTCTCGTTCGGAGGCGCCCGGCGCGTCCCGGGTCGGCACCTCCCGGGTCGGCACCTCCCGGGTCGGCACCTCCCGGGCCGGCGTGGGCGCGACGACCTCAGGGCTCCCGGGGTCCACGCCGCCTCGAGCCGCGTCGCCGGCCCGACGTACCCCCGGATGGAACAGGGTGTACAACGCGACTCCCAGGCCGGCGGCCGCGAAGGGGATCAGGGCGTTGCCGTGGCTGGTGAACGTGGGGTAGAGGACGAAGCCGGAGAGGATGGCCGTCCAGGCCCACAAGATGACGACCGACCGCCGATGGCCATGGCCCAGCCTCACCAGGCGGTGATGGAGGTGGTCCTTGTCGGGAGTAGCCACCCCACCTCCCCGAATGGCCCGTCGGACGATGGCAAAGGCGGTGTCGAGGATGGGCACCCCCAGGATGAAGAAGGGGATGAACAGTGGAGCGAAGAAGAAGTAGGTTTGCCCGCTCACCTCCGGCGTCCGGCCCCCGACCACCATGGTCGAGGCCGCCATCAGCAGGCCGAGCAGCATCGCCCCTGAGTCGCCCATGAAGACCTTGGCCGGATGGAGGTTGTGGGGCAGGAAACCCAGGCAGATGCCGCAGGCGATCACCGCTACCAGCGGCCCCAGGTTCTCGGGGGACAGCAGACCCATATGTCCCAATCGGAGCCCGTAGACGCAGAAGGTGCCGGCGGCGATGGCCACGATCCCGGCGGCCAGGCCATCCAGTCCGTCGATGAGATTGATGGCATTGGCGATGCCCACCACCCACAGGGCGGTGATCAGCGGTGTCAGGTCAGGCGACAGAACGAGCACCGTGCCCACAAAGGGAATCTTGAAGTTGTCCATGGTGACACCGAGGAACGTCAACACGCTGGCCGCCAAGACCTGGCCGGCCAGCTTGGCCGGCGCCGACACCTCCCGTAGGTCGTCCACCAGTCCGACGGCCAGGATGACGGCCGCGGCCAGGATCACTCCCAGTGGCTCCGAGGAGTTCTCGAACACGCTGCGGAATTGGGGCAGCTGGGAGGCCACCGCCATGGCCAGGAGGAAGGCCGCGAACATGCCAATTCCCCCGATGGTGGGGGTGGGGCGGGAGTGGACCCGACGCAGATCGGGCATGACCACCGCCCCCAACCTCACGGCCAGCCGGCGCACCGGCCAGGTGAGCCCCCAGGTTCCCAGGGCAGCCACCGCCAGCACGGCCAGATAGCCGAGGATCACCTCAGGTCACGCCGGGTAAGGGCAGAACTTGGCGCAGAGGACACCCACCTCCTCACGCACCGCGCCCAGCTCCGCCTCGTCCTGGCGGCCGCCCAGGGCCCGGGCGATGAGCCCTCCAATGTGTGCCATCTCCCCCTCAGCCATGCCGGCCGTGGTCAGGGCCGGGCTGCCCAGGCGCAGTCCGCTGGTCACGAAGGGGGAGCGCGGGTCGTTGGGGATGGCGTTGCGGTTGCAGGTGATCCCCGCTCGGTCGAGGGCCTCCTGGGCCACCTTGCCAGTGAGATCGGGGTCGAAGGGGCGCAGGTCGATCAGCATCAGGTGGTTGTCGGTGCCCCCCGAGACCAGGCGGAACCCCTCGCCGGCGAGGGTGTCGGCCAGGGCCCGGGCGTTGGCCACCACCTGGGTGGCATAGTCGGCAAAAGAGGGACGGGCAGCTTCACCGAAGGCCACTGCCTTGGCCGCTATGACATGTTCCAGGGGGCCGCCCTGCAGGCCGGGGAAGACCGCTTTGTCGATAGTGCTGGCCAGGTCGCTCCGGCACAGGATGGCACCGCCGCGAGGGCCGCGGAGCGTCTTGTGGGTGGTCAGAGTGACGACATCGGCCGATCCCACCGGATTGGGATGGGTGCCCCCCACGATGAGGCCGGCCACGTGGGCGGCGTCGAAGAGGAAGCGGGCTCCAACCTCGTCGGCTATGGCTCGGAATGGTGCCGGGTCGATGATCCTCGAGTAGGCAGTGGCGCCGGCCACGATGAGCTTCGGCCGCTCGGCCAGGGCCAGGTCGCGCACCTGGTCGAGGTCTATGCGCTCCCCACTGCCGTCGGGTGCGGCCGGGGTGACGCCGTAGGCGACGAAGCGGTAGAGGCGGCCGCTGAAGTTGACTGGTGAGCCGTGGGTGAGGTGGCCCCCCTGGTCCAGGCGCATGGCCAGTACCGTGTCACCCGGGTCGAGAAGGGCCAGGTAGGCGGCGGCGTTGGCGTTGGCTCCGGCGTGGGGTTGGACGTTGGCATGCTCGGCTCCGAACAGCGTTGCCAGCCGCTGGCGGGCCAACGCCTCGATCTCGTCGATGACCTGATTGCCTCCGTAGTAGCGCCGGCCCGGGTACCCCTCCGCGTACTTGTTGGTTAGCACCGTGCCGGTGGCGGCCAGCACCGCCGGTGACGCGAAATTCTCCGAGGCGATGAGCTGGAGAGTTGTCCGCTGGCGCTCCAGCTCGCGCTCCAGGATGGCGTCCACCTCGGCATCACCCGTCGTGACGTTCTCCGTGGTCACAGTCACTGCGCCCAGCTCCTCTCGTCTCGCCCAGAAGTATCGGACCTTGGGGATTCGGGCCAGATCAGGACGACCAGCCGGTCGACCAGGGTGCTCAGCTCGGCGGCAACCGTCTCCCAGGCGTCCCGACTGCGCCCTATCGGGTCGGCCACGTCGTCGTCGGGGGATGACCCCGTCAGATCGGCTGCAAGTCGATCCGCACCCACCCTGGCCAGCCACCCGTCGAGCCCCTCGCCTGGCGTTCGAGCCCCAGACTCCTCACCTCGGCGGACCAGCTCCTTGAGGGTGAAGGTGCGGGGCCAGGCGTCGGAGTCATCCAGCACCACCGCCCGAACGTGCTCGCGAGCCATGCCCAGGATCAGGTCTGCGCCCTCGATCATCTCGGCTTCGACCGTGCGGCTGACGTGCCCAGAGCTGTCGATGCCCCTGCTCGCCATCACCGCCACCCCGTCCGGCGGCGGAGCGTAGCCCCCCGGCAGCAGTCCGGCCGAGTGCACTGTGGTTGCTACGCCCATCTGGGCCAACCGGGCCCGCAGGAGGTATTCGGTCATCGGGGAGCGGCACAGGTTGGCCGTGCAGATCAGGAGGACGTCGATGCCCCAACTCTACCTGCGGGGTCCGGGCGCCTGGGTGCCCCGGGCCGGGGTAGGGCCATGCGCTCCCATGCCACGCTTCGACCTGGCTCGGGCATCACCGTGGCGCCAGATATTGGCGCTACAATTAATCGGCGATGGCATCCCAGACGGCCACCATCCGAGTGACTCGTAAGACCCGCGACGTCTCGCTCAGCAGGCGCGCGAACCCGGAGTGTCTCTGGCCGCGCTGCTGGCCGGGATCGCCGACGAGAGCCACCGCCAAGCATTATGGCGCTCGGAGACCGAGGCCAGCCTCATCGACGCGCAGCGCGCCGACGCGCAGATCGAGACTCGCGACTGGGAGACAACCCTCTGGGACGGTATCGACTGACGCTCCGCGTCGCGGCGAGATCTGGCTTGTCACGCTGGGGGCGGCACGCGCCGTCGAAGCAGGAAAGACTCGCCCTGCGGTTGTTGTGTCTGTCGATGAGCTGAGCGCCGGGGCCGCGCCCTTGGTCGTCGTCGTTCCCCTGTCCAGCTCGCAACCACCATCGGCCATTCGGGTCGAGCTTGGAGCGAGCGCCGGCGTTGATCGCCCGACTCGCGCCATTTGCGGAGCCATCAGGGCCGCCGTCCCCTCGCGGCTCGTGCGCCGTCTCGGAAGCGTTGAGTCGATCGCCATGGAGCAGATCGAGACGGCCCTGACGTTGATCCTCGGACTCGACCGTCGAGCCACGGCCCGATAGCCCCCGGCGAGGCCACAAGCCTGGCTGTGCTGAGCCTCGACTACAGCGTAGCTATATCGCATCCAATCTCCATACGCTTTCGCGACGATCGGATTGTCGATCGTCTGAAGGCGGAGGCGGGTGCCAGGGGTCATTCGACCTCGGCAATGGCGGAGGAGTTGATTGACGAGGGACTTCGCGTCCGTCGACACCCCCTGGTCACTTTCCGTGATGGTCCAAGCGGGCGCCGCGCCGCCTTGGTTGGAGGTCCTGATGTATGGGAGGCCATCTCGGGCGTGGTCGGCGGTGATGTGCCGGGCTCCGAGCGGGTCGAGCGAGCGATAGAGCTGTTTTGCTTTCGCCGGGAGCAGGTCCAGGCGGCACTCGCCTATTACGCCGAGTTCACCGAGGAGATCGATGCTCAGGTGACGACAAATCTTGCTGTTGCTGATGAGGCCGAAGATCTGTGGCGCCGCCAGCAGGACCTCCTGGCCGGTTGAGGCTGCTGCTCGACACGCACCACTCTCGCCTGCCTGCCGAGCGCCTCAGGGCTGAGGGCAACGACGTTCTGGCGGCGGCCGATGATCCGGTGATGGCTCGCCTGGCCATGGGCAACCCTCATGGGAGGCGGCGAACGCCGTCCGTTACACCAATTATGTTGAGTCGCCCTCTGCGGTGCATGTCACTGGTGGTCCACCGGCTGGTGGGGCTGGCGACGACCTCCTCGACCTTGGCGACGGTTACCGAGCGCCGGGTGAATGGGCGATGTTGTGGTCGTCCCACAGCAGGTCGGGAAATTTAACGTCTAACCGCGATCGTTCACGAGAA
>QHCF01000112.1 GCA_003244275.1 Acidimicrobiales bacterium | reverse complement strand
CCGTTGTCGAGGATCAGGTGGATTGTCAGGGCCTGGTCGACCCTGGCGTCGATGGCGGCCAGGAACTCGATGAAGTGGGCGGCATCGTTGCGGGGAATGGCCTCGGCCACCACTTCCCCGGAGTGCACGTCAAGAGCGGCCACGATCGAGGCGGTGCCGTTGCGGACGTATTCGAACTCGATCCGTTCGGGCTGCCCGGGAGCCACCGGCTTCGTCGGGTACTTGCGGGAGCGGGCCGAGATGGCCGTCTTCTCATCGATGGAGAGCACCAAGGCGTTGGTGGGTGTGGACAGGTAAAGCCCGCACACGTCCGCAGCCCGCTCCCAGAACTCTGGGTCACTCTTGCGTGTCAGCCAACCCCGGACCTGATGGGGCTTGATGTCGAGGTCAGCAAGGATGCGCCCCACCTGGGAGGCCGAGATCCCCATGTCTGACAGGGACTCGGCCAGCGAAGTGGTAGACGTACTCGAAGCTGTCCTTAGTCCGTGGGCCGAACCGGCCCGGCACAGCGTTTGGCTTGGCCCAGATATAGGTCTCGATCCAACGCGAGCCCATGTGCTGCAAGGCGAGAACCAGCTCTTAGACGTAGGGGTGACGCTGGCCCTTCAGCGGCCCGCGGTTGGCCACCCGGTTCTTGATGTTGACGATCAGCGAACCCGTCTCGGCAGTTGCGTCGTACATAGCCCGGGCGAACGGCAAGAACCACTCCACATAGCGGTCGGGATGGATTCGGGAGTAGGCGCGAGCGTCGGCATAGGGCGGGCTGGTGAAGAACAGATCAACCACGCCACGAGGGAGACAGGGCAGCCACGCCTCCGCATCACCGTGGACCACACCTTCGACCAGCAACCGGTCCAAGGCGTCTCGGCTCTTGGTTGGGGGCATGGCCACCCCACCTGGTACTAGCTCCACTCCCACGGTGGCCCGACTCTATCGGAGGCCCTGACGGCAGTTAGCGATGCCTTGTGCGCCGGCGCCGATAACTATCGTTACCTCTGATGGTCAGGTGAGTCGGACCGGGCGTCTTTGGCGCAGCGCGGCTTCGAGGGTGTCCCATGCCGGCGGCAGGGAGGCGGCGGGGGGTGGTGGTCATCGTTTCGGGGCGTAGGCGTCGAGGGCGAAGATGTCAGAGACGGCGTCGCCGTGGGCGACGCCATCGTGTAGCGTCTCGCCGTGTCCTCCCTCGACTTGGCTGGCCTGGTCTGTGAGACCATCGGCAGCCGGCGCCTCTTGGCCCACCCTTTCTACCGGCGTTGGGAGGAGGGCCGGCTCCGCAAGGACGAGCTCGCCGCGTATGCCGGGCAGTACCGCCACGTCGAGGCCGCACTGCCCGACGTCCTCTCCACCATCGCGACCGGGTTGCCCGAGGGCCGCCCACGCTCGCTCACCGAAGAGAACCTGGCCGACGAGCTGGGCCGCCCGGCGCCGCATTTGGAGCTATTCGATGCCTTCGCAGCAGCGGTCGGGGCTCGCCCGGATGCCGAGCCGGGGCCCGCCACCGAGGCCTTGGTGGAGCTGCAGGTCACTGCCGCCCGGGACGGCCCGGTCGCGGGCCTGGCCGTCTTGGCCGCGTACGAGAGCCAGGCGGCCGAGGTTGCTGCGACCAAGGCCGAAGGTCTGCGCCGCCACTATGGGATCGAAGGTGACGGCGTTCGGTTCTGGGAGGTCCACGCCTCGATGGAGGCCTCCCACGCCAGCTGGTCTTTCGACGCGCTATCGGAGATCACCGAGGACCCCGAACCGGTCATCGCTGCGGCCGACGCTGCGGCAGCGGCCTGGTGGGCCTTCCTGGACGAACGAGACACCTGCTGACAGTCGCTTCGCGTAGCTGTGGCCTTCAGCGGCAACTGGCGGTGATCTATCGGCGTTATGTGTCGCCGGCGGTGCCGTCGCCACCTGGCACTACTGGTGGCAGGGCCGCCGGATCCGCGTACAGGGCGTGATCTAACTCCGCGACATGGGCCTCGTCCCTCTATTCCTTACCGAGTGACCGGACTGACGTGCCGTGGCAGAAAGAAAACAGAAGAGAAGTCTATCTTTAACGACCACGTAGCCCACTACCCTGGGATCCGTGACCCTCCGACCGAAGCCTGCTAGCTCGTACAGCCGGGACCTTCCGTTATCTCGGCTGTACCTTGATGATCTGGAGCACATAGTCACGGTTATGAAAGAGACGGGTGATGTGGAAATTGTCGTCGGCAAAGATGACGGTTACTATAAACATGGCAGTGTAGCCGACTCTGTCCTGGACTTGATCAATGCGCTACCGAGGGACCGTCGTTACCTTACTATAACTGCTAAATCGACAAATATTGGTTCGATTGGCTCAGGCACGATTCGGGTATCGCTGAGACGGGTATACGCTTACGTTTCCACTACTGCTGCGTCGTCCGAAGCGCGTGTTCAAGTTGATGAAATCGCAGAGTATATCGATAGCCGTAGATGGCCCTTAGTTAGCTGGATTGCTAAGTTTAGTTGGATCTTGGCCGGTGTCATATGGTTCGCGGGTTACATGGCTTATCGCTTCTCACCCCCGCTCGTACTCCTGCCAGCCGCACTTTGGCTCATCCTGATGGGCTTCAGCATTTGGGGACCCAGAAGTGGACAGATCGCGATGCAAAAAAGGTCTGATGCCGCCAGTAGCGTCGCTCGGACGCGGCGGGAACTCATTGTGGGCATAGTCATTGCCATCATTGGCGTATTATTCGGATTTCTTCTTGGTAGAAAGTAGTCGGGCCAGTATGAACGGGTCAGGCCGTCGTCGCCGACGACCCGAAAGGGCCAGCGCTGAGCGGCCGGATCTGTGGTCGCGGGGTCGAGCGGGACATCGACCTGGCAAAGGGGTCACGGGGAGCTGATGTGTTTCCGGCCGCCGATCCGGTCGCCTTGCAAGCGATGATGGCGAGTCCGGGGCCGCTCATGCCAGAGCCGCCGTCAACCCCGCAAGCCGCTGCTCCCGTGCAACCACCGGTCACGGAGTCCGACTGACGCTCGGATCGGTCTCCAGCCTGATCGGCTTCCTGCTGTTCGTCGCGCCAGGGATCATCTACCAGTTCCGGCGAGAACAACACTTCCCGCAGCTAGAGCGATCAGCGTTCCGTGAGGGGGCGACAATCGCGCTGGCCAGCGTGGTCTTCAGCTCGCTGGCCTTTCTGGTCTTGGCGGTTGCTCGAATCCTGGTCCCCACCGCGTTGCCTGACCCGGGAAGGTGGATCGCCAACCCCCACGGGTACTTCCACAGGCATTACGCACTCATCGCTGGCGTGGTCGCGACCGAGGTCATCGTTGCAACCCTTCTGGCCCTGCTCGGGGGTGAGGTCAGCCTCGGTGGTCAGCGGCGCGCTCGCTCTCGACCTCACGACGCCCTTTGGACGCTCTTCCATGAGCTGAACCCGAAGGACAGCGTGCCGCTGGTTGAGGTGCGAACCAGTGACGGCACGATCTTCCGAGGACCACTCGTCGCTCAGGACTCTGGCAGCCCGACGGCAGATCGGCACCTCGTGGTTGGACCGCCACTGTGTAGGCATGAACCCGAAGGGGCGCCGGAACAGGTAGCCGAGGGCTGAATACGGTCGTCCTGCCGTTGGGGTCCGTCGAGCAGATGTACGTCGGTTTCACACCGACCCAGCAGCAGGTGACCAGTCCCGTTCAGCGGCGTGGCTGGAGCAAGCCGTGGAAGGCGATCCGTCGGCCGACGGCCCGAACTGGCCGGGCGCCCGGCCGTCACACGTAGTCGTTGGCGACCGCCGACTCGTAGAGCGTGGTGACCTTGCCGCCCTCGAAGTCGCGGACCGCCTTGCGGACCTTGGCGTCTTTCAGGTCGAGGGAGCGGAGCTGGCCGCTGGTGGTCTTGGCCACCGACTCGATCCGCACGTAGCGGTCCTCGAAGCGCTCGGCGTAGTTGGCCAGGCCCCGCAGCTTGGCCTTGGCGTCGGCCAGGTGGTCGCCGTGAGGGTCGATGATCGACGCGGCCCGGGTGCCGTCGTCGCGCCGGGAGACGACCAGGAAGTCCACCTGGAGCGACCCCCACCTCCCGGCGTCGTCGCGGTAGGCGATCCGCAGGGACGACGACATCGGCCGAGGCGGGTTGCGGTACCAGGCCACGAACGAGGGACGCTTCAGCTCGGTGTTGACCACCGAGGTCTCCCAGTCGTTGAGCTTGGTCGGGAACCGGCCCTTGGCGTCGGCGTAGAGATGGGAGGCGAAGGTGGGCAGGTCGGCGGCGCCGGTCTTGGTGGAGTCCTTGGTTGGCGCTTTCAGCGTGGTGGTCAGCTCGACGGCGGTCTCCTCGGGGGCCGAGGTCTGCTCTCGCACCTTGCGGTAGGCGTCCGCGGTGGCCCCGGTGGTGTTCTTGATCTCGACCAGGAAGTCGGTGAAACGGCCCTGGACCCACTTGACCGCGGCGGCCTCGACCTGCGCCACCACCCCCTCGACCATCACCAGCGCGGCGACCTCGATACGCGCCCCGACCACATCGGCGTTCTCGCCTGCCCCCTCGACCTTGTAGCGCAGGTAGTCCTTCGCCACGCCCTCTTTCACCGAGGCGACCAGCTTGCGGGTGTCACGGTCCAGGTCCCCGACCGCGGTGGCCTCGCTGTGCTGGGTGGTGCCGATGGTCTCACCGGCGGTGGTAATGGAGGTCCGGTGGATCGCCGCGGTCTCCAGGTTTGTCACGTTGGCGGCCACCTGGGCTGCGTGCTCGGTGCCCAGTCCGGCCAGCTTGGTGTTGAGGGCCTTGGTGAGCTGCTCGCCGGCATCGGCCATCAGCGGGCCGCCCAGAACCTCGTCGTCGGTCAGCAGCTTGGCCAGGGCCTTGGCCCGGCGCAGCGGACTGGCCAGGCTGTCGGGGGCGGGCCACGACGGGAGTGTCTCGACCAGTGCGAACACCTCGGCAGCGACGCTGGCGTTGCGGGCGAATACCTGGGCGTTGACGACAACTTCGGCGGCCTCGCCGGGCTCGCCGGGCTGGGTCAGCTCGTAGGTGATCCTCCCGAGGGCGGCCCGGTCGAAGCGGGGCAGGAAGCAGGACACCGAGTTGAGGGCGTCGTCGGTGGCGATGCGGTGGGCGAGGGGGGAGCGGACCATCCGGCCGATCACCTGGGCGATATGCGTGGCGTCCTTGGCCGCCCGCTCGGAGTAGAGCACCTCGGCCCGGGGGCAGTCCCACCCCGTGGAGATCGCCTGCTTGGCCAGCACCACCCGGATGGTCGTCTCATCCTCGATGGACTCGGGCTGGACGTAGCGCACCTTGCGCGACCCGATCACCAGGTCGTCGTGCTCCCCGAACACGTTGACCACCGCGTGAGGTCCCAGGCCCGGCCACTCGGAGTCGATGATCGACACCAGCTCCGCGAGTGTCGCGTCGCTCGGCTTGTCGGCCACCTGCACGACCAGTACCGGCAACACGAGAGGCTCGTGCTCGGCGTCGGCGTAGTCGGCCCAGCGGGCCTCGAAGTCGAGGGTGGCGTCCACCGCGGCGCGCAGCAGGGTGGCCGAGAAGGTCCCCGACTCGTCGGGCTCGTCCAGGTCGATCTGGTCCTTGACGATCCCCGACGCCCGCACCTTGTCGATGTCGATGGCCACCGGCGGGTAGGTGGTCCGATCGGCCGCCCCAGCCATGGCCGTGGTGAAGCGTTCGATGGTGGCCGAGATGCCCCAGGCGACCGGCACCGGCGGGTTGGAGCCGGGCTGGCCGCCGATGATCCGCTGCACGATGGTGGCCCGGTCCGCCGCCGGTCTCATGCCCCGATGGGCCTCGTCGAGCACCAGGTACAGCTCCGTGCCCGCCGAGTTGATGGTGTTGGCGATCACCTCCCACATCGAGAACTGGCGCAGGTTGACGCCACCGGTGGCCAGCCCGCTGTTCTTCGACAGCTTCTGGATGTTCAAGAAGTACACCCGCCCCGGCGCCAGCTCGCTGTCCAGGAAGTCGTTGCCGAGCACCACGAGCCGCTTGGGGTCCAGCAGGTCCGAGGCTGCCAGCATCTTGTTGCGGGTCTGGCGGTTCAGCGCCGGGTCGTCGGTCACCCACAGGAACGTCGCCTGGGGGTCCTGGGCGGCATCCAGGTCGGCCGAGCCATAGATGGCCGCCTCGATCACCGCGGTGGCGATCACCGTCTTGCCCGCCCCGGTGATGGCCGACAGGGCGAAGGCCGACCGGTCACCGTCTTCGGCCCAGTCACGGCGTCCCCGGGCCAGTCGTTTGAGCACCTCGACCGCCGCTTGGCGCTGATAGTCGATCAGGTCGTAGCGCATCAGCCCTACCGTTCGTTGATGGCGAAGGTCGTCAGGTACCGCTCGTAGAGGCGCACCACGTCGAGATGGCCGGGCAACTCCCCGGCGATGTGGGCGAACTCGGTGGTCGAGTCGGTCACGATAAACACTGTCGTCGCCGTCACCGGCAGCTTGGATACGAAGCCGCGCCAGCGGTCGCAGTTGAACAGCACCCCGTAGCGGTCGGTCCAGGCGTACGGCTTGCGCCGCCCGTTGCCGTTCACACACTGCTCGATGATCGGGCCACGGCCGCCGGCCCGCAGCCACAGCAGCGGCGCGATCCCGGCGAAGGCCAGGTTGACCTCCACCCGACTGGCGTCGAGGTAGGTCAGCTCGAAGAACTCGACGTTCTCCTCGAAGCCTTCGGCCATTGGGAACTCGTCGGTGAAGCGGTACTCGCCGGTGACCGGGATGCCCTCCGGGGTCTGACCAGTGACCGCCGCGGTGACCCGCGGCCTGGTGATGTGCTCGAAGATGCCCAACGCCTCCCAGTCGGGGTCACCAGGACGGAGCCCCCGAGCGCGCAGCGCCTTGGCCTCGGCCTCCGCCACCTCGTTGTTGGTCAGCGTGATCGACTGGCGGCGCCCGTCGTCCTGGTGGTTCAGCCTGGCGACGGCGTGGGCGGTGGTGCCAGAACCTCCGAAGAAATCGAGGACCACCGCATCGGGCTTGTCCTTGACGAAGA
The DNA here is from genome assembly GCA_003244275.1 of Acidimicrobiales bacterium. Taxonomy (GTDB): domain Bacteria; phylum Actinomycetota; class Acidimicrobiia; order Acidimicrobiales; family QHCF01; genus QHCF01. The sequence goes on along the minus strand of QHCF01000112.1, from coordinate 2,425 downwards.
ACCGGATGGTGTCCTCCACGGCATAGAGGGACTTCGGGAAGGGAAACCTCCGGCCGGGGATGAGTGTGCCGAGCAACGAAGTCCCGTAGGCACCGGCATCGTGGGACCTGTCGCGCCACACGCTCGTTGGCCGGGACACCTTCCCCGCAGGGATGACGACGATCTTTGATCCATCACCCCTGGTCCCCGTGACAGCCAACTCTCCTGTCGCGATCTTCTTGATGTTGGGGGTCGTCAGGTAGGAGAAGATGTAGGGCTGGTTGTTGTGCTGGCCTACGGTCACGTGAACGAACCCGGCGTCAAGGGAGCGTTTGAGAGTGGGGCCAGTCAGCCCCCATTCCATCTGTAGGCCGTCCTCTCGAATCGGGAAGACAGGAACGCAGTCAGCCACCTTGGGAACGTCCAGCGGGTCCTCGGGGCCAAGCGGGTCCCCGACCTTGGCGATCAACGCTGTCTGTTCGTTCACGTAGATCGGGTAAAACTGGCGAGGTCTCGTACCGCGGACTGACTCCAGGTCATTTCGACGGAGGTATCGCCAGCGCACTTCGGCCGCTTGACCACTGGCCGGAGCGCCGGGAACCACGGCGGACCCGACAAGAACGAAGAGAGCGAACTCATCCACCCGTGAGAACTCGTTCGGGCGGGCCGTTCCCTTGGGGTTGATGGTGATGCTCACCATCTGGTGTCTGCGCCCAGCGAAGACCTGCTCCAGCAGCAGCGCGAGACGATGGACCTCTCTCTCATCGATGGTGACCACAAGCACCGAGTCCTCGGGATTGAGCAGGGACCTGGCCAGATTTAGCCTCGATACACCGAATTCGCTAGGCCGAGACGCCTTGCAATCCACGTGAAAGGCCTCCTGACGTGGGAGAATGATGGTGCTGAAGCCACATTCCGCCACGAAACAGGAGGCACTTTCAGTGAAGAAAGTATCGCACGGGTTGGACCGGGTGAAAGTGGTCTTCGACGAGCCGAGCCTGGTGGCCAACGCCGGGCTAATCCTGGTGGCCACCTTGGTGAGCGGACTCGGGTTGGAGACCCTGATCAACACCACGGTGAAGATGAAGGGTCGGGTGGGCGGGGCCTGGCCGGGCCGCAAGGTGCTGAGCTTGGTCAATGCCATCGTGGCAGGCGCCACTCACATCAACCACGCCGACGTGTTGCGCTGCGGGGGAACCGAGTCGGTGCTCTCTCACCAGGCGATGGCCCCCTCTACCTTGGGCACGTTCTTGCGGGCCTGTACCTTTGGACACGTTCGCCAGCTCGAGGCGGTGATAGGGACCACCCTGACCCGGGCCTGGGCGGCCGGGGCCGGGCCGGGGCTTAACCGCTTGGTGGTGGATATCGACTCGACCATCTGCCAGGTGGCCGGCAAGCTCAAAGCCGGGGCAGCCTATGGCTACACCAAAGTGCTGGGCTACCACCCCATTCTGGCCACCCGGGCCGACACCGGCGAGGTGCTGCACGCCCGGATGCGCACCGGCTCGGCCAACACTCAGCGGGGCACCAAACGCTTCGTGGAGGAGCTGGTGGCCAGAGTGCGCCGGGCCGGGGCGGGCGGAGAGATCGTGATGCGATTCGACTCCGGCTACTGGTCCAACGAGACCATCGAGGTGCTGGGACGGCTCAACGTTCGCTACACCATGGCGGTACGCACCAACACCAATGCCCTGGCCAGGGCCATCGCTGACATCGACGAGAAGGCCTGGGTGGACATTGCCTACCCAGTAGGCGGCAAGGCCCAGGTGGCCGAGTGCATCTACAACAAGCGCCGCCTGGTGGTTCGCCGCACCCGGCTCACCGGGGCGGCCCAGGCCGCGCTGTGGCCCAACTGGCGTCACTTCGCCTTCCTCACCGATCTGGGCGGTGGCACCGCTGACACTGACGCCTTCCATCGTCGCCACGCGGTGGTCGAGCTCACTATCAAGGACCTGAAGGAAGGAGCTGGCCTGGAGCACATCCCCTCAGGGAACTTCTCGGCCAATGGGGCCTGGCTTTGCTGTGCAGTGCTGGCCCACAACCTCATCCGCTGGACCACCACCTTGGGCCAGTCCCACCCGGTTGATCGCCTGACCGTGGCCCGCACCGTTCGCACCCACCTCATCGCCGTACCGGCTCGGCTGGTGAACAAAGCCGGGACCATGGTCCTTCGAGGACCAGCGCATTGGCCGTGGGCTCAGCTGTTCATCCGTCGACTGGAGCGATTGCGAGCCCTCAGCTTCGCTCCTGGGTAGTCGGGTCTCCCGCGGGAGACGCCCCCGCAGACAAAGTGGTCCCCCAGGCGTTGACAACCTCGATATGCAAGCCACCTTGGTCCTACACGCCCCATGACACTCCGACCCGGGAATGGGGACGACCGAGGTCAATGACCACCATTCATTGCCAGTCCCGGCCGGCGCTCCCGACGAAAATCGGTGGATTGAGG
>QHCF01000166.1 GCA_003244275.1 Acidimicrobiales bacterium | reverse complement strand
GACGTCCTTGAGGTTGTTCTCGCACGCGCCGTGCACGCGGATCAAAGCGTGGCTGTCGGCAACGTGCAGTGCGGGCGACCGCGTGTCCGTCGTTGTGTCCACGCTCATCGTGTGTCCATCTGTTGTGTCCATGCTCATCGTGTGTCCTGTTGGGCGGCGCTGCGTTGGCGGTCTCCGGTGGCGTCGCCTGACTCGTTCTGGAAGCGAAGGAGTACCAGACGTACTGCTCGAAGCTGCACAGCCCGTAGAGCCTGATGGACACTATCAAGGAGCTGAAAAGAGGGCCGGGCTGCCGACGGACAGAGGTCATTGCCTCGGTCGGTCGATGTGTACTAGCCTGCTCGCCCAAGCGGAAGTACCGGGGATTGGCTCCCGTATGTCTGGGCTGACCCGGTTTGAGGAGTCCCTCTTGCAAGAGGCCGATCCAAGGAGCTTGATCGTCGTGATTTCCATGCTGAGCTGTGTTGCCCCAAGTTGGCCCCAATGCTGACGGCCTCTCCCCCGAGGGACCGCACACCCCAGGAGGCCCTCCAGGTTCCGGTTGCGGGCGGTACGTCAACCCGACCAGTGGGTAGCCTGCGACCCCAGGTGGCAACGCCCGCTGGCCAGCGAGATCTCGTGCAAATGCCGGTGGCCAGTGCCGTCGCCCGGCGGCGCCGGATGCTCTTCTCCCTTACCGGCTCAGTCACCATCGCCCTGGCTCTTGGATCGCTACCCGGCCTGCACGCCGTCTGGTGGATGGCTGGAGTGCTGGTTGGCGTCCTGGCGGCCTACGTCGGTCTCCTGGTCCGCATGCGCGAGCAGGCCGCCAAGCGGGTGGTTCAGCCCACCGGCGGGAATACCGCTCCATGGGTATCGAGTCACCTCCTCGACCGGTGGGCAGTAACCCGCTTCTTATGGGCAGGCGTTGCTGGTTGGCTCCTGATCACAGTGGTGGCTCTGACGGAGAGGCTGACCGGGGACGACACCTCGCCCGGAGCGGTACGTCGGGCGCTGTTGCAACGAAGCAACCTGCTGCAGGGCTACCTTCGCAGGCAGTCCTTCCGGGCGCTGGCGGCATCGGCTGCGGCCACCGCCGGAGCCACAGCCATCGGATCCCTGGCCAGCGCAGCTGGAGCGTCTACTCCGGCGGCAACTTCCTCCCCCACCGCAGGTACGTGGCAGGCCATCCGCACATGCGAGTCCGGCGGCAACTATGGGGCCAACACCGGCAACGGTTATTACGGCGCATACCAGTTCTCGCTGGCCACCTGGTCCGGCCTCGGCTACGCCGGGCTCCCCAGTCAGGCTGCACCGGCCACCCAGGACCAGGCGGCACAGAAGTTGGCAGCAGAGGCCAGCCTCTCGGCGTCCTGGCCCATGTGCTCGCAGCAGGCTGGATCAAGCGCCGCCACCGTGGCAGTTACTCCCATGGTAGCCAAGGCGTCCGACCAGGCAATGGCCCAGGCTGCAGCCACCCAGGCGGCGGCCAAGGCTGCAGCCACCCAGGCAGCGGCCAAGGCTGCAGTTGCCCAGGCTGAGGCCAAGGCTGCAGCCACCCAGGCGGCAGCGCAAGCCGCAGCTACCCAGACCGCGGCCAAGGCTGCAACTGCCCAAGCCGAGGCCAAGGCCGTCGCCAAGGCGGCGGTGACCACGGTTCCCAAGACAGTCGTCACAACAGTGGCGGCCAAGTCGGTGCCCAAGACTGTGGTCACCACGTTGGCAGCCAAGGCAACCCCCAAGACGGTTGTCAGCGAGCCGGTTGCCGCCAAGACGGTGGTGACGCCGGTTGCCGCCAAGCCCACGGTGGTGGAGGCGTCCACGCTCGTCTCTGGCTCCAGCTACACGGTCAAGGCCGGTGACACCCTGGCCGCCATTGCCCAACGCTCTGGCACCACAGTGGCCGCCCTGGCTGCCGCCAACCACATCAGCAACCCCAACGTCATCTTCGTGGGCCAAGTGCTGACAGTTGGTGGAGCGGCATCATCCTCCGTCCCAGTACCTGTCAATGCTTCGTCCATCCCAAACGGCTCCTACACGGTCAAGGCCGGTGACACCCTCGCCGCCATTGCCCAACGCTCTGGCACCACGGTGGCCGCCCTGGCTGCCGCCAACCACATCAGCAACCCCAACGTCATCGTCGTGGGCCAGGTGCTGGCCACCGGCGGAGCAACCAGTCAGGCGCCCGCCGCAGCCTCCACGTCGGCTCCCCGGCCGGCGGCGGCATCCTCATCCAAGGGTGCCACGGCGGTAGGGACGGCTCTAGCCGAGGTCGGAGTTCCCTATCTTTACGGCGGAGCTGGCTCCGGCGGCTTCGACTGCTCGGGTCTGATCATGTACGCCTGGGCGGCCGCCGGTGTCAACCTGCCGCACAACAGCGTGGCACAGTACGAGGCCACCACCCGCATCTCGGCCAGTCAGCTCCAGCCGGGAGACATCGTCTTCTACGACAACAGCGGAGGCCCCCAGCCGGGCCATAACGCCATGTACATCGGCAACGGTCAGGTAGTCGCAGCCAATCACTCCGGCACCAACGTTCAGACCCAGTCGATCACCTACGACGGCACCCCCATGGGTTACGGTCGGGTGGGCTGAGGGAGCCACCACCGCCTCATTGCTCTTCCATACCCCCCTCGATCATCTGGTCCATCCGATGATCGAGGGGGGTATGGTCAATTCAGAGCCCAGATCGGGAGCGGCTACCGGTGGCCCGGCGGACACACGAAGCGGGAGCTCTCCGGCCCACACCACCAGGTCGAGGTCGCCCGGCTTGTCCATCGGTGGCCCGTATCGCACCTTGGCCGACGCCTCTGCGATGGTGAAGCTGATCACTGCCGTGGCGGCCAGTTCGGCCTGGTTGGGAGGGCGAACCTCGCTGGCCCGGCCCTCAGCGATGTGCTCGAGAACCAGGGCGAGGGCCCGGGCCTTCTCTCCCGCCCCAACTACCGGCCGGGCCGTCCCAAAGGCAGTCACCGATCGAAAGTTCATCGAGTGACGCAGGGCCGACCGGGCCAGGACCAGGCCGTCGACCAGGGTCACAGTCACACACGTGGCCGCCCCGTCCGCCAAGGCTCGGAGCAGCCGGCTGACCGGGGCGCCATGGAGGTACAAGGTGTCGTCGGAGCGAGCGTAGATCATGGGAATCACGACTGGTCCCTGATCCAGTGCCACACCCACGTGGGCCACCAGTCCCCGATCGAGGATGGCCCACACCTCCCGTCGATCATACACAGCTCGCTCCGGGTGTCGCCGTACTGTTGATCTGGCACTACTGCTTGATCTGGCACTATTGTTATAGTACGTTTGCTTGCTCATGCCAGTACGTTACTTCCCCACCGGCCACTCGGCACGGGAGATTGTGGACAGCGTCGAAGCGGGTCTGCGGGACCGCACCCTGCGGCCGGGTCAGAACCTGCCCACCGTGCGCGGCCTGGCTGCCGCCCTGGGTCTAAGCCCGGCGACGGTGGCGGGCGCCTACCGGGAGCTTCGGGCCCGCGGCGTGGTGGCAGGGGACGGCCGGAGGGGGACGCGAGTGCGCGATGGACCGGCGATCGGCGGGGCGCCAGGCATCATCGTTCCACCCGGCGTGCGCGACCTGGCCAACGGCGGCCCAGACCTCGCCCTGTTACCACCATTACCGGCCTTGGCGGGCAGCCACCGGTGCCGCGGCTACGGAGAGCCGTCGGTGTCGGCCAGCCTCGGGCGGTTGGCCCGAGAGCAGTTCGCGGCCGACGGAGTGGACGCCACCCACCTGGCCGTCACGGGAGGCGCCCTGGACGGCGTGGAGCGGGTGCTGGGTGCATGGCTGCGCCCGGGCGACCGGGTGGCGGTGGAGGATCCGGGCTATCCGGCGGTACTCGACCTGGTGGCCGCCATGGCCCTCGACGCGGTGCCAGTGGCCATGGACGACTCCGGTCCCCGGCCTGAGGCCCTGGCCCGGGTATTGGGCCGAGGTGTTGCCGCCATGGTCCTCACTCCGAGGGCACACAACCCCACCGGAGCCTGTTGGGGAGAAAGCCGAACGGCGGAACTGGCCGAGACGATCAGGCCGTTCCCCGACGTCTTGGTGATAGAGGACGACCACGCTGGCCCGGTGGCCGGAGCACCCCTGCGAACCCTGTCCTCGGGGCGTCTCCGATGGACCGTGATTCGCTCGGTCTCCAAGTCGCTGGGGCCCGACCTGCGGTTGGCCACAACCGCCGGGGACGAGGCCACAGTGGCCAGGATGGAGGGGCGCCAGGCCCTGGGAACCGGTTGGGTCAGCTACCTTCTCCAGGACCTGGTAACTCAGCTGTGGACCGACCCGTCAGCTCACCGGATCCTCGAGCAGACCGCCCTCACCTACGCGGCTCGCAGGCGAGCCCTGGTGGAGGCTCTGGCCGAACACGCCATACCAGCCAGGGGCAGCTCGGGTCTCAACGTCTGGGTGCCGGTGCCCCAGGAGCATCCTGTCCTGGCCGGCCTGCTCCAGGCCGGGTGGGCGGTGGCACCGGGAGAGAGGTTCCGGATGGCCTCACCGCCGGCCGTTCGCATCAGTGTGGCCACTCTTGGCCAGGACGAGGCTCCCCAACTGGCATCCGATCTGGCCGGCTGTGTCAGCCACTCGGCCGTGAGGCTGGGCTGATCCGGTCGGACTTGGTCCACGGCCGCCCGGGCGGGTCACCCACCCGAATGGGCATGGCCCGCGGGCCACCCCGACCGAGATCATGCCGTCGATCCCGCCTGGGCGTGGCACACTGCCCCGAGTGTCCCCCCTCGACCACCGGACGGCAGCTCGGGTGGCCGAGCAGGCCGGTCGCCTGCTGGTTCAGGTTCGACAGGAGGGGTCGAACCAGAACATGTCGCCCCACGCCTTGGGGCAACGCGCCGACCGGCTGGCCAACCAGTTGATCCTGGACCAGCTGGCCGAGGCCTGCCCGGGCGATGCCGTGCTCTCGGAGGAGTCTCCCGATGACTCCAGGCGACTGGTGGCCGACCGGGTATGGATCATCGACCCACTGGACGGCACCCGTGAATTCCGACAACCCGGCCGCTGGGACTGGGCCGTCCACGTAGCCCTGGTGGAGGCTGGACGCCCAACCGCCGCCGCGGTGGCCCTGCCGGCACTCGGTCTGGTCCTGGCCACCAGTCCGAGCGGTCTGGTCCGGACACCGACCGGGCCGTCCGGCACGCCGGTGGGCGACACATCTACGGATGGCCCTTACCGCCAACTCCTAGCCCCTCGGGCCACACCGGGCCGGCTACGCCTGGTCCTGAGTTCCTCTCGACCACCGCCAGTGGGCCGGGCCATCCAGTCCGCCCTGGGTGCTGAGGTTGTCCTCCTGGGCTCGGCCGGAGCCAAGGCCATGGCGGTGGTGCTGGGACAAGCCGAGGTCTATGCCCACACCGGTGGCCAGCACGAGTGGGACTCGGCTGCGCCAGTGGGCGTAGCCGAGGCTGCCGGACTGCACACCTCCCGTCTGGACGGCAGCTCTCTGGCCTACAACCGACCTGATACCTGGGTCCCCGACCTGTTGATCTGCCGCCCGGAGCTGGCCAACCAGGTCGTCCGGGCAGCGGCCGAGTGGGGCCGTTAGACCTCGAGGAAGCGGCGCACGGCCAGGGCCGATCCGAGGGAGCCCACCACCGTCCCCATAGCCAGGATGAACAGTTCGGTGATGAACACGTCATGACCCGACACCACCAGGGAGGTGAGCAGGGAGGCGTGGAAGTGCTGAACCGCGTATCCGAGAGCCCAGTGCAACCCGACCACTGCGCCACAGGCACCCACCGCTCCAACCAGGCCCTGCAGCAGGCCCTCCAGCATGAACGGGACCCGGATGAACCAGTCGGTGGCCCCCACCAGCTTCATGACCGCCACCTCCCGACGACGGGCGAAGATGGCCATGCGGATGGCGTTGAGGATGAGGACCGAGGCCGACAGCAACAAGATCACAGCCAAGCCGACGATGACGGCCTGGGCGATCCGGGTGATGGAGAGCATGGTCTTGATGGCCGAGCTGGGATAGGAGACCTCACGGATCCCGCCCTGGTTCTTGGGGAACAGGTTGCCAACGGTGGGAGCCTGGCTGGCATCGTGGACCACCACCCGGTACGAGGCCGGCAGGTCGCTCGGCTTCACTCCCTGGATCAGGTCAGGTTGGTTGGCGAACAGGTGATGCATCTCGGTGAACGAGGCGTTCTGGTCCACGTAGCGGAACGACCTGACCATGGCCGGCTCCATGGATGTCAGCCGGGCCGCTACCGCCGTGGTTTGATCCGGGCTGGCTCCGGGCTGCATGAACAGGGCCAGGCCCACGTTTCCCTTCCAGCGAGCAGTGGCCGTCGAGGCCCCTTGCTTGACTATCAAAGCGCCACCGACCAGTGACAGCGATACCGCCACCGTCATCACCGCAGCGATGCTCATGAGCCGGTTGCGCCACAGATTGGTGCCGGTCTCCCGGACCACGTAGTCGAGCGACAGTGCCACTCAGCAAACCTCCTCGGAGACAGCGCGGGAGGCCCAGCTGCCTGGTGCCCGAGTGTCAGGCATAGCCATAGACCCCCCTGACCTGGTCACGGACCACCGAGCCCTGGTCCAGCTCGATGACTCGCCGGCGCATGTTGTTGACGATCCCGTAGTCGTGGGTGGCCATCAGCACCGTGGTACCGGTCCGGTTGATGCGGTCGAGCAGGCGCATGATGCCCCGTGCCGTGTTGGGATCGAGGTTGCCGGTGGGCTCGTCGGCCAGCAGGATGAGAGGCCGGTTGACGAAGGCCCGGGCGATTCCCACCCGCTGCTGCTCACCCCCAGAGAGCTCGTGAGGCAGGTTGGTCCTCTTGTCCAACAACCCGACCAGGTCCAGGATCTGGGGCACCTGGCTGGCGACCACATGCTTGGGCCGGCCAATCACCTCCAGGGCAAAGGCCACGTTCTCGAACACCGTCTTGTTGGGCAGGAGCCGAAAGTCCTGGAAGACGCAGCCGATGTTACGTCGCAGGTAGGGAACCTTCCAGTGGTTGAGCTTTCCCACCTCCCGGCCCGCTATCCAGATACCGCCGTTGTCGGGATCCTCTTCCTTGAGCAGCAGACGCAGGAAGGTGGACTTTCCCGACCCCGACGGGCCGACCAGGAAGACGAACTCGCCCTTGGCGATATCGGCCGAGACCTCTCTCAGGGCCACGATGGTCTGCTTGTAGGTCTTCGAGACGTTGTCGAATCGGATCATTAGGGTGGCGTTGCGGCCCCGCGGGGAAGTGCGACCGGCCGGTGAACAACCGGATGCTAACAGATGACGCCTGTGCCGGGGTGCGGCTCCCCTGACGGTGGGCGAGACGGTTAGGCGCGAAGGATCAATTTCCGCTGGATCGACGCCAACGGAGGAAGGACTCGATGAGGCCGTCCAGATCCCCGTCCAGGACCGCCTCCACATTGCCCATCTCGGCCTGGGTCCGCAGATCCTTCACCAGCTGGTACGGGGCCTGCACGTAGGAGCGGATTTGGCTGCCCCAGGCCACCTCGTTCTGGGGACCGGCGATGGCGTCGAGCTCGGCCCGGCGTTCAGCCCGCTGACGTTCGGCCAGCTTGGCTGCCAGGATCTGGAGGGCCTTGGCCTTGTTCTGATGCTGGCTGCGCTCGTTCTGGCAGGAGACGACCAGGCCAGTCGGTAGGTGGGTGAGGCGCACGGCCGAGTCGGTCACGTTGACGTGCTGGCCACCGGCCCCCGACGAGCGGTAGGTGTCAACCCGCAGATCTTTGTCGTCGATGTCCACCTCGTCGACCAGATCATCGAGGAACGGGGTGACCTCGAAGGAGGCAAAGCTGGTCTGGCGGCTGTGGCGGGCATTGAAAGGAGACATGCGCACCAGACGGTGAACCCCCCGCTCGGCACACAGCAGACCGTAGGCATAGCGGCCCGACACGATGAAGGTAGCCGAGAGGATCCCAGCCTCCTGGCCAGACGAGACCTCCTCCAGCTCGACCGAGAAACCTCTCCTTTCGGCCCAGCGCAGATACATCCGAAGCATCATCTCGGCCCAGTCCTGGGCGTCTGTCCCCCCTGCCCCGGCATGGATCTCGGCCACCGCGTCCCGCTCGTCGTACTCGCCGGAGAACAGCGATCGCAGCTCAAGGGCATCAAAATCCCTGGTCAGCGAGGCCACTGCGTCCTCCAGCTCGGCAGCCACCGAGTCGTCCTGTTCCTCCACCGCCAGCTGGTGCAGCGTCTCGGCGTCGCCCAACCGAGAGGCCAGGCCCTCCAACAGCTCCACGTCGTCCGCCACCCGGCGATAGGCGGTGGTCACCGTCCGGGCAGCATCGGGATCGTCCCAGAGGTCGGGCCGGCCCACCTCGGACTCCAGGCGGCCCTGTCTGATCCGCAACCCTTCCAAATCGAGGTAGCCCTCAGCCTCGCCCAGGCGCTTGGCCAGAGCGTTCAGGTCGTCAGTGAGGTCCCGCACCTCAGGAGGCCAAACTTAGGAGTCCCAATTCGAGAGGCCCCGATTCCTGGGGTCCCAATTCGAGGGTCCCCGATCCTGGAGCCCCGTTTCCCGGAGCCCCGTTTCCCGGAGCTCCGCTTCAGACGCCATGGCACAGCTTGTACTTCTTGTTGCTCCCGCACCAGCACGGCTCATTGCGTCCGAGCTTCTCCCGATCGGACTTGACCAACGGGATCATGGGCTCCTCGTCGCCAACCACCGGCTGGTGTCCCGCTGGCTCGGCCGGGCGCCCCGGCTCACTTGCAACCGCTGAGCCGTCGCTGCCGTCGCCGACGCCGGCTGAGCCCGCTGAGCCGTCGGGGCCATTGTCGAGGCCGCCAGCCAGGGGACCAACCTGGCCCATCGTGTCGGCCAACTCTGCCGGGCCCATCACTGGGTCGTCGGCGGCCTGGTACTGGGCGCCATCCAGGTCGGGCTCGGAAGCCGGCTCGGCCAGGACCTCCACGTGAAGGACATAGCGCAGGTAGTCCTCGTCGATCGCCGTCATGAGCTGGCCGAACATCGAGAAGCCCTCTCGCTGCCACGCCACCAGGGGATCCTGCTGGCCCATGGCCCTCAGGTTGATGCCCTCCCGTAGGTAATCCATCTCGGCCAGGTGCTCCCTCCAGCGCTGGTCGATGATCTGCAGCATGATCTCCCGCTCGAGATGACGAGCGGTCTCCTCGCCCCCCGGAATCGACTTCTCGCGGTTCTCGAAGTACTCCACCGCCTCGGCCCACAGGCTCTGGCCGATGACCTGGCTGACAGTGCCCTCAACCAGGTCGTCGGCCGAGAAGCGGGTCGGGTAGAACTGAGCCACCTCGGTAACCAGGGCCCCGAGGTCCCACTCCTCTGGGTAGTCACCCGGGCAGGCTGACTCCACCGCCGCCCAGATGGCCGCCTCCAACAGCTCAAGGGTGTTCTCCCGGAGGTCCTCGCCGTCTATGACCTGCATGCGCCGGGCGTAGATGACCTTGCGCTGCTCGTTCATCACCTCGTCGTACTTGAGGACGTCCTTGCGAATCTCGGCGTTGCGAGCCTCGACGGTGTTCTGCGCTCTCTCGATGGCCTTGGTGACCATCCTGGCCTCGATGGGCACGTCGTCAGGAAGGGCGCGGCCCATCACCCAGTTCATGGCCCCAGTGGCGAAGAGACGCATGAGCTCGTCCTCCAGGGACAAGAAGAACCGGCTCTCCCCCGGATCACCCTGACGGCCGGAGCGGCCCCTCAGCTGGTTATCGATGCGCCGGCTCTCATGGCGCTCGCTGCCCAGGACATACAGGCCACCCAGCTCGCAGACCTCTTTGCCCTCGGCCCGGCACTGCTCGGCAAACTTGGCTTGGAGGTCAGCCAGCCTGGCCCGGCCCTCATCGGTCGTGAGGTCCAGATCCTGAGCGACAGACTCCTGGAGGGCCAGTCCTTCGGGGTTGCCACCGAGGACGATGTCCACGCCTCGGCCCGCCATGTTGGTGGCCACGGTGACGGCATTGAGGTGGCCGGCCTGGGCCACCACCGCCGCCTCTCGTGCGTGCTGCTTGGCGTTTAGCACCGCGTGGGCGATCCCCCGGCGCTCGAGTAGGCGCGACAGCTCCTCCGACTTGGCCACCGAGGCCGTGCCCACCAGGACCGGCTGGCCGGTCTCGTACCGCTGCGAAAGGTCGTCCACCACTGCGTTGAACTTGGCCGCCTCGGTCTTGAAGATCAGGTCAGGGTGACTGGCCCGGTGCAGTGGACGGTTGGTGGGGATGGGCACTACCGGCAGGTTGTAGGTATTGGCGAATTCCGAAGCCTCGGTCTCAGCCGTCCCGGTCATGCCAGCCAACTTGTCGTAGAGCCGGAAGTAGTTCTGGAGGGTGACGGTCGCCCAGGTGTGGTTCTCCTCCTTGATCCTGACCCGCTCCTTGGCCTCCACCGCCTGATGCAGGCCATCCGACCAGCGCCGGCCCTCGAGGACTCGCCCGGTGAATTCGTCGACGATCTTGACCTCGCCGTCGCTGATGATGAAGTCCTTGTCCCGGCGGTAGAGCTCCTTGGCCCGCAGAGCCTGCTGGAGCTGATGGACGTAATTGACCGACACCAGGTCGTAGAGGTTGCTCACGCCCAGCTGGCGCTCGACCTTCTCGATGCCCTCCTCGGTGGGGGCCACCGTTCGCTTCTCTTCGTCCACCTCATAATCGGTGTCCCGGCGCAGGCCCCTGGCGATGCCGGCAAACTGGTAATAGAGGCGCGCCGCCTCGGCTGCCGGGCCACTGATTATGAGCGGCGTACGGGCCTCGTCGATGAGGATGGAGTCGACCTCGTCCACGATGGCGTACACATGGCCCCGCTGCACCATGGCCTCCCGAGAGCGGGCCATGTTGTCTCGCAGGTAGTCGAAGCCCAGCTCGGTGTTGGTGCCGTAGGTGACGTCGCAGGCGTAGGCGCTCCGGCGCATCTCGGTGTCCTCGACACTGGGCACCACCAGCCCGACATTCAGGCCCAGCCAACGATGCACCTGGCCCATCCACTCGGCGTCCCTGGCCGCCAGGTAATCGTTCACCGTGACCACGTGGACGCCCTGGCCGGTGAGGCCATTTAGGTAGACGGGCAGGGTGGACACGAGGGTCTTGCCCTCGCCGGTCTTCATCTCGGCGATCCAGCCGAAGTGCAGGGCCATGCCCCCCATCAGCTGCACGTCGTAGTGGCGCTGGCCGATCACCCGCCGAGCTGCCTCGCGGACCACCGCGAACGCCTCTACCAGGAGCTCGTCCACCTCTTCGCCCTGTTCGAGGCGCTGGCGGAACTCCACCGTGCGATGACGCAGGGCCTCGTCGCTCAGAGCCTCGACCTCGGGCTCCAACTCGTTGATGAGGGGGACGATCTCGGCCAGGCGACGGACCTTCTTGCCCTCCCCGGCTCGCAGGATCTTGGCGAAGACACTCATAACCCAACCAGTCTAGGGCCACCTGCCCGGCCCGCCCTACCCCTTGGCGTCATCCGTCTCTATCAGATGCTCGCGCATCGCGTACATCACCGCCTGCATGCGGGAATGGAGATGCAGCTTCTCCAAGATGTTGCGCACGTGGTTCTTGGCCGTGTTCTCGGAGATGTAGAGCTGCTCAGCGATGGCCGCGTTGCGCAGCCCCCTGGCCAGCAGGGTCAGCACCTGCAGCTCGCGATCGGTGAGGTTGGGAGCCGGAAGCTGCTGCCTGGCCTCCGCCCTCCTGGCCAAGGAGTTGAATTCAGTCAACAGCTTGGCCGCCATGGACGGCGAGAGCAGGCTCTGACCGTTGTTCACGGCACGAATGGCGTCGGCCACCTGGTCGGCCGAGACCTCCTTCAACAGATAGCCACTGGCACCTGCCTTGATCGCCTGGTACAGATCGGTCTCCTCGTCGCTCACCGTCAGCATGAGGATTCTGGTGGTGGGAGACAGACTGCGGATGGCCTGGGTGGCATCGATACCGCTGAGCCTGGGCATGCGCACATCCATGAGGACCACATCGGGGGCCAACTCGGTGCACCTGGCCAGAGCTTCCTCACCGTCCTGGGCCTCCGCCACCACCTCGATACCCTCCTCGGTGGCCAGCACCGCCGACAGACCTCGCCTGAACACGGCATGATCGTCGGCGATCAGCACCCGCACGAGATCGCTGTTCATCGGCGGAAGGCTCAGGCCGCGTCGATCAAGCCCAGATGACCGTCGTGACGGCGGTACACCACCGCCGAGCGACCCGTGTCGGCATTGGTGAACAAGAAGAAGTCGTGACCGAGCAGGTCCATCCGCAGGGCGGCCTCGTCCGGGGTCATGGGCTTGATGGAGAACTGCTTGGTCTTGACGATGATGGCACGGTCGGTGTCGTAGCCAGGGGTGTCGGCTTCGGCCAGGTCGGCTTCGGCCAGGTCGGCGGCGCTGTCGGTGGTCATAGGGTGACGGCGGGGATGAGACCGGCTGACCAGGCGTCCCTTGAGCTTGACCATGCGATGCTCGAGCTTCTCCACCGCCTGGTCCACGGCCCCCAGCATCTCGGGAGCGCTGGCCTTGGCCCGCAACACATGGGTCTTGGCCACCACGGTGGCCTCACAGAGATGGCCGTCCAGGATCCGGGGGTTGCGTTCCTCGGACAGGAGCACCTCGGCCCGCTCGATCCCGTCGAGGAAGCGCTCCAGGCGGTTCACCTTGGCCTCGATGGCGAGGCGTTGAATCTCTGACACCTCGGTGTTGCGGGCCCGGATGGTGATGTCCACGGAGCACGGTCTCCTCTCGATTGAGTTCGACGAGGCCGCATGCGGCTGACCTGGTCTTTGACCCCACACTCGCCTGCGGAGAAGGTAGCGGGCCAAGCGCTGGCAACCTCGGCCGGATGGCCCTGGCCTCCCGGCCCTGACTCCCCGGCGTGGGCCCAACAGCACCACCACGGCACGCGTCGCTCCTTCGCCGCCCGACGCCGACAGCCGGCACCGCGACGGGCAGGACTTACCTCTAAGCCGCACCATGCTCAGCAACCAAGGGTCACCTTACGTGGGTCGTTTCGCCTGCGACTGGCATCGACTTGCAACCACAGACCCGCACGCGGCCCATGCCCGAGTGTAGGCGCGGCCGGTCACCTTCGTTCTTTGGACGCAGCTACCCACAGACGTGCCCCAAAGGGGCCAAGGAATGAATGATTGCGTAAAAAAAGGGCCCACCTAATACAGGCGCAGCGGCCACTCCGGCGTTGCTGGTGGCCGCTGTCCGGGCGGCGGCTCCGGCACCCACCTCGGGCCGCCCATTCCGCACCTCCTAGGACGTACCGGTAGTCCACGAGGCCAGGTACTCCTCCTGGGCCGGGGTGAGCCGATCGATCGATATTCCCATGGAGTCGAGCTTCAGCCTGGCGATCTCTGCGTCGATCTCGCGAGGGACGTCGTAGACGCGGGGTTCCAGGGAGCCGGCATTGCCCATGACCCATTCGGCCGTGAGGGCCTGGTTGGCGAAGCTCATGTCCATCACCGCCGCCGGGTGCCCCTCGGCCGCTCCCAGATTGACCAGGCGTCCCTCGGCGATGACCATCACCCGGCGGTCGACCCCCTCTCCTCCTACCAGGAACTCCTCGACCAAGGGCCGCACCGCTCGCCGCCGCTCTCCTTGAGCCAGGGCGCCCAGGGCGGCCAGGTCGATCTCGATGTCGAAGTGCCCCGAGTTGGCCAGGATGGCCCCGTCCTTCATCAGCCGAAAATGCTCCTCCCGCAACACGTCCCGGTTGCCGGTCACGGTCACGAAGATGTCGCCCTCTCGGGCGGCCTCGTCCATGGGCTCGACCCGGAAACCGTCCATCACCGCCTCCAGCGCCCGCAGTGGATCCACCTCGCACACGATGACCTGGGCACCCATGCCCTGGGCTCGGCTGGCCAGGCCCTTGCCGCAGTAGCCGTAGCCGGCCACCACCATGCGCTTGCCGGCCAGCAAGACGTTGGTGGCCCGGATGATCCCGTCCAGGGTGGACTGCCCAGTCCCGTAGCGGTTGTCGAACATGTGCTTGGTGTCGGCATCGTTTACCGCCACGATGGGAACCCGCAACGCCCCCTCGGCCTCCATTGCCCTCAGGCGGATCACGCCGGTGGTCGTCTCCTCGGTTCCGGCCACCACCTCGCCCACCTGGTCCGGGCGATCACGGTGCAACCGGGAAACCAGGTCACAGCCATCGTCCATGGTGAGCTGGGGCCGGGCATCCAGGACGGCATCGATGTGCGAGTAGTAGCTGGCTGAGTCCTCACCCTTGACGGCGAAGACGGCCATGCGCTCGTCGCGAACTAACGAGGCGGCCACGTCGTCCTGGGTGGAAAGGGGATTGGACGCGCACGCCACCACCTGGGCCCCCCCTGATTGCAGGGTCCTCAATAGGTTGGCCGTCTCTGTGGTGACATGCAGGCAGGCCGCCACCGTCACTCCCTCCAGCGGACGCTCCTTGGCGAAGCGCTCCCGGATGGAAGCCAGCACGGGCATGTTGGCGTCAGCCCAGGCGATGCGCTGATGGCCCAGGTCGGCCAGGTTGGCGTCGGCGATGTCAAAGTCCATAATGTCAGAATCTTCCTTGTCTCGGTTATCCTAGTTTCAGTCGGCTCTTGATCTCTTCCAGCACTGGCACCGGTCCGGGGTCGATGCCCTCCTGGCTGGCCAGGTGCAAGGAGACGAAGTCTCCGTAGATGACCAGGTCGAGGAGCTGAGCCAGGTCACCCTCACCCTCGGCTCGCACCTCCTCCACGCCGGCCATCACCTCGCCCAAGGCCTCGGCCACCAGCCCGAAGCGCCGGCTGACCTGGGGGTGCTCGCCATCGTGGCGCAGGTTGACCAGGGTGATCAGCTGGCGGGTGATGTCGCCGTGCTGGCCCCAGCCGACCACCTCGTTGTGGTCCAACTCGGGATGCACGGCCCAAAAGGCGGGACTCTTGGCGTTCTCGTTGACCTGGGTCTTCCACCTCTGGGCGGCCGCCACGCCGAGGGACTGCGAGCTGTGCACCAGCGGGATGGTACGCCCGATCCGCCGGGCCAGGCCGGCGGCCGGGCTGTCCGGGGCCATCAGCTGGTCCCGGCGCCGGCGCAGCTGATCCACCGCCAGGTCGATCCACTGGGCTGCTCCGGGGAACAGGCCAATCTCCTCCAGCACCACCAACGGGGGAATGGCCATGGCCCCCAGGGCGGCCCGAGGCTGGGGGATACCCGCGGGTACCCCTATTTGGGGGGCGCCGCATCGCTGGGCCAGTCTGGCCAGCTCTCCCCCACCGGTGACTATCACCAGGGCAGCTCCCAGGCGCAGGGCCTCCCCCGCCGCCTCCACCGTCTCCTCGGTCTCGCCCGAGAAGGACATGGCGAATACCAGCGATCCGGGGCCCACGAAGGCCGGCAGGGTGTAGGACTTGACCACCACCACGGGCACGGCCATGAACGGAGCGGCCGCCGCCACCAGGACGTCACCGGCGATGCCGCTACCCCCCATGCCCAGCACCACCACGTTCTCCACCGCGTCCTTGGGCGGCAGGCCGGCCAGGCCGCGAGCAGCCTCGGCCGCCTCGGCCACCTGCTCGGGCAGGGCGGCGGTAGCCGCCAGCATGCCCATGCTGTCCGGGGCGCTCAGGGCCGTGAGGGTCACCGGTCCCCGTTCGAGCGGGGAGGAGTGCTCGGATCGAAGGTCGGGACGATGCCCTCGGTCTTCACCTTGGCCTGAATGCGCTGGTGCTCGGCGTCGTCGACCGTCTCTGCCTCGTCGACCAGCATGATCGGGATGTCGTCCCGGATGGCGTAACGCCGACGCAGTCGGGGGTTGTAGAGGCTGTCCTCGTCGGGCAGGTAAAGCAGTGGTCCCTTGTCCTCCGGGCAGGCCAGTATCTCCAACAGCTTCGGGTCGAGGGCCACGAGTCAGTTGGCCATGTCTCGAGAAGCACTGTCCAGAGAAGCGCTGGCTCGAGACGCGTCCTTGATGAGCGCCACCAGCTCGGCCACGTGATACCGACAGGTGTCTGGCGTGGGCGCTTCCAGGTTCAGGCGCAAGAGCGGCTCGGTGTTCGACGGGCGCAGGTTGAACCACCAGCCGTCCAGCTCGACCGTCAGGCCGTCAGTGTGGTCGATCTGTCCACCCACCCGCTCGAAATTTGCCTCTACCGCGGCCAGCACGCGGGCCGGGTCACTCACCTCGGTATTGAGCTCGCCCGAATCGGCGTACCGCTCGAATGGCCGGCGCAGCTCGGAGAGGGGCTGGCCAGACTGCGAGAGCATCTCCAGTATGACGAGGGTGGCGATGAGCCCCGAGTCGGCCCGATAATTGTCCCGGAAGTAATAGTGGCCCGAATGCTCACCCCCGAACACTGCTCCGGTGTCCGCCATCACCGCCTTGATGAAGGAATGACCCACCCGGGTCCGCAAGGGCCTTCCCCCACGCTCGGTGATGACCTCGGGCACAGCCTTGGAGCAGATCAGGTTGTAGAGAATGATCGCGCCCGGATGCTTGTCGAGCATGGCGGCGGCCACCATGGCGGTGGTCAGGGAGCCCGACAATGGCCTGGCCGCCTCGTCTACCAGGAAGACCCGGTCGGCGTCGCCGTCGAAGGCCAGGCCCACGTCGGCGCCCGTCTCCAGGACCCGAGCCTGCAGGTCGACCAGGTTCTCGGCCTGGATGGGATCGGCCGGATGGTTGGGGAAGTTGCCATCCAGCTCCGGGTAGAGCATCTCCAGGCGGGGAGCCAGGCCGGCGAAGACCCTCGGCACCACCAAGCCGCCCATGCCGTTGGCCGTGTCGGCCACCACCCTCAGCGGGCGCAGGGCGCCGACGTTCACGAAGGAGCGCACGTGATCGGCGTACTCCTCCAGCAGGTCGGCCCCCTCCACCGATCCCGGTGACGAACCGCCCCTAGCTGGGGCCGGTTCGCCCAGCTGGTCCTCGGCCAGGACCTGTATCTCGGCCAGGCCGGTGTCCTGGCCCACTGGCGCGGCACCGGCCAGGCACAGCTTGATGCCGTTGTAGCGAGCAGGATTGTGAGAGGCGGTGAACATGGCCCCCGGGACGTCGAGGCGACCGGCCGCGAAATACATCAGGTCGGTCGAAGCCAGCCCCAGCTCGGTGACGTCGGTCCCCTCGGCCGTCACCCCATCAACGAAGGCCTGCGTCAGCTCCACACCCGAGGCGCGCATGTCACGGGCAACCACGATTCTCGTCGCCTTGGTGAAACGGGCGAAGGCAGCTCCGACGGCCCGGCAGATCCCCACATCGAGCTGGTCAGGGACGGTGCCACGGATGTCGTAGGCCTTGAAGACTGCACTGAGGTCGGCCATGACAGAAGCCGAGCCTACTCCAGGCGACCCTCCCCCGGGACTGCCGGCCCCGACGCGGGCCGCGTTGGCTCGAGCGGACTGGGCGCCTCAGGGACCAGCGCTCCCGGCTCAGCAGGATCGGACGTGGCGGGCTTTGGATCCAGCTTGAGCTGACCGGCCCGCGCCAACCACACCAGGCTGGCGATACCGGCGATAGTGGCCACCCAGCCCAGCACATCGACCGGCGTGGTGCCGTAGTGCAGGGAGACATGGCGACTGGTGGGCACCACGACCATGAGGTTGGGCGCCACCCGCCAGGGGCCCTGTGCTCCGGCTGCCTGCCAGTTGGGGAAGTAAGAGGTCTTGACCAACACGGGAGAGCCGACCCGATCCACGTTGAAGCTAATTCGGTCGTCACTGGAGGTGATGTGGCTGACCACTGCCGGCACTACCGGCCGGCGAGGCGGCGATGCGTCGTTGACCGCCACCCTGGACCACTGCGAAGGGCCCGAGGCTGCCGCCGGGACATCCCAGCGATTGGGATGGAGGTACCAGTCCATGGAGGCATTCAGCCACGACTTGCCCCCCTTGGCCACGCCCGTCATCACCACCGGCTGTTCCGACAGAGGAGCCACCTGAGCCGAGTCACGCACCTGGTAGATGTCCCAGGTGCGGTCCACCACCTGGCCACCATTATTCACAACCCAGGGCCCGCTCTGGCCTACCGGCGTGAGGTCTGGATCGACAGCCGCCTGGGCCTGCGCCTGGGGTGTGAAGGCCATGTAGTAGCGCACACCCAGGAGTTGAAGATGGCGAACACCAGCGGCCACGTCCAGGTTGGAATAGTCCAGGCCCCGTACCGCCCGGGACGGGGTCTCCGACAGCTCGGACTGGTTGATGAAGTGGGCGGGTGTGCTGGCCGAGGACTCGAACAACAAACCCTCCATCGAGTCGATGCAGCCCTTGGTCCAGTAGGGCAGCAGCATGAGGGCCATCGGTGTTCCCAGCTGGTTGAGCTCGGGCCCGTACTCCCACATGGCCCTCCCGCATCCGTGATTGGCGCCCACGCTCGCCATCGTGTTGATCAGAGAGTGATATTCGGGATAGGCCGTCTTGCCCTCGTAGCCCGAGTAGTTCCAGTGGACCCAATCGGGAACGAAGCTGGCGGTGATGCTTCGAGGGGCCCACGACACCAGGGGCAAGATGACCACGGTGGCCGCCGCCACCAGGGCAACCAGTGGAGTGAGGATCGCCACCGTCTGGCGTGGCCGGCCGGGGACAACCCCGGGGCGCTGGATCGCCTCGGTGGGGGTCCTGAAGCGGCGACCGGCGGCCCGGGCCGTGTGACGGCCCACGCGGGCGTGCATCTCACCCAGGGCGATGCCCATCTCAGCCACGGCCACCCCGGCCAGCAGGTACACGCAGAGAATCCAGAAGGGGAGGAACCGGGCGTTGTAGAGCTTGCCTCCCGGGGCCAGGACGAAGCCGGCCGCCGACAACCCGGCCATGATGGCAAGGAATGCGCCCAGCGGGCGGAGGCGTATCACGGAGATCAGGGTGCCGAGACCGGCCAGGACCAGAGCCCAGATCAGCTCGTGGGGGGCCAGACTGTGGATGTAGTTGGTGACCCGCTCGTAGCCCATGTCGGTGGTATATGCCTGGCGAAGCACGAACGGCACTGCCCAAAAACCGGTGATGGCGGCCCCAGTCAGTCCCACCGTGGTCACCCAGCGCAGGCGGTGGCGATCGAGGCGGCCCAGGGTGAGAGCGACAGCTCCGGCCGCCGCGAAGATGGTGGGGACCATGTGGCACAGCGCCGTCAGGGCCAGCACCCCGGCAGCCAAGGCCCGGTGACGCCCGGTCCGCAGGCCCCTGGCCACCAGTCCGAGGAACACCAAGGCCAGGGACAGACTGATGGAGAAGGCGAATTCCCCAGCCAGGGTGGAGGCGATGTTCCCACCGTCGATGGTAAAGCTCTGGTCGAACAGGAACGGCAGGGTGGCCACCGCCAGGCACGCCGGCACCGGACGGCGCGCCCCCCACAGCCGTCCCATGGCCCACGCCGCCACCGGCAAGGTCACCAGGCCCAGGACTGTCACCAGCTTGAAGGCGATGTCGTAGGGCATGACCAGGTTGGCGGCCACGACGAGGATGCTGGGCAGGGGGAAGTAGAACGTCAGTGCGGGATAGCCGCCGTACCATTCTGGGCTCCAGCCGGTAATGCGGCCGTGGGGTAGGAGATGGTCACGTAGGTAGGCGGGCAGGGCCACGTGGGCGCCGGTGTCGCCCCCTGCCGTGGTGGTGTTGGAGAGCAGCAGGGAGGGGTGGAGCTGCCAGACCACGATGCCGATCACGCCCCCCACCGCCGCCAGGGTGGCCAGCGCCGGCCAGCGAGGCCATCCGACCACGCCCCGCCAGCGGGAGGCCCGGGTTGGCGGACCCGCTGGTCCGCCAGGTTCGGTCGGGACCGGTCCGCCGGGTTCGGTCGGGGTCGGAGCCGAGTCCTGCGTGGGGGCGGCCGGCTCGACCAGGGTCTCCATGGCCGCCTATATTGCACGAAGGAGACCGCCCGCGGGGTGCGGGGGCCCCTCTCAGCGCGCTTTCAGCCGTCCTCAGGGCGCCTTAAGGACTCAGTCACGATCTCCCGGTCAGTGTCCGAAGGCGAGAGTCAAGATGGCCGCGGTGTTGAAGGCGGTGTGGGCCACCATGCCCGGCCCCAGGCGGCCGAAGCGATGAGCGAGGATCCCCAGCACCACGCCGAAGGCGGTCAGTCCGAGCAGCTGCAGGCCCTCCTGGTGGGCCAGGCCAAAGGCGACCGCCGCCACCAGGATGGAGATGATCGGGGCCAGGCGCGGGCCGATGGGACCGAGGCGCTTGAGGAGGGACCGAAGAAGCAGGCCGCGAAAGAACAGCTCCTCCACCACCGGCGCACCGGCGGCCGCCAGCACACCCAGCAGAATGTACATGGCGCCATGAGCCCCCCCGGTGAAGCTCTGAGCCGGGTGGCTCAGGCGGTTGGCGAGATTGGGGATGAGGGGCTGTAGGGGCAGGTAGAGCAGAGGAATGAGCAGGTACTGAGAACCCAGCCCCACCAGTACGCCGAGGGGCAGATCAGGCCAGGGACGCAGCGTCAGCCCGAAGTCCCTCACCGGCCCGTTGCCCTTGCGCCGGGCCACCAGCAACGGTACCCCACCGAGTCCCACCCACAGCGTGAGCAGCCCGACCAGGACCATGGATGGCGTGGTGCGGCCCGGGGAGCCGCGGACGAAGGCCACGCCAGTGGCCGCCGCCACCGAGAGCTCCGACAGGCTGGAGGCGACAATGCCGACCAGGAACCCGAGCAACACATCGCCCAGCCCCCACCTGGGTAGCAAATGCAGAGCAGTGGGACGTCTCAACCGGCACCCCTGAGAAGCCAGCGGGAGCCCATCGCCTGACCATAACCACTTGGCGACTCCTGCGGGATCACCTGGCGACGCCTGCGGGGGCAGGCACCGGCCTGGGAGCCACCGGGCGCCCGGCTGCGACCGGTAGCATGTGCCCAATGAGCACGGCCGAGCCGAGTGACCTGATGGGCAACGCACCCTGGTCATGGGCATCATTCGAGGTGGTGCCCAGATGAACCGTCAGCTCCCTGGCATGCGACCGGACCGTCCCGACCGACCCGACCGACCCGGGCGTTCGGGCCCAGGAGGGATCCCCGGGCCCGACCAGCATTGGCGCTGGGGTGCGCTGGTGCTGCTGGTGGCGGTGCTGGCCATCCTCGTGCTGCCACCACTGTTCGCCACCGGTCCCAGCCAGAGCCTGGACTACAATTCCCTGCTCACCCACGTGGACCAGGGCAAGGTCCACACCGCCGTGGTGGACAACACCACGGGCAAGGTGACGGGCAAGCTCAAGGACGGGACCCTCTACATGGTGGACGGTCCCGAGCCGGTCAACAGCACCGAGATCAAGGCGCTCAACCAGCACGGCGTCAAGCTGACCTTCACAACCCCCAGCCAGAGCAACCTGGTCGACTCCCTGCTCTACTTCGGCCTGCCCATCGTGGCCTTCCTCGGCATCTTGGTCTGGATGAACAAGCGGGCCCAGGGACAGATGACCGGGATCATGTCAATCGGGCGATCCAAGGCCAAGCTGTACTCCACCGAGCGACCGGGGACGACGTTTGACGACGTCGCCGGCTACACCGGGGTCAAGCAGGAGATTAGCGAGGTGGTGGACTTCCTCAAGACCCCGGCTCGGTTCAAGGAGATCGGGGCCCGCATCCCCAAGGGTGTCCTCCTGGTCGGCCCACCGGGCACCGGCAAGACCCTGCTGGCCAGGGCGGTAGCGGGCGAGGCGGGGGTGCCGTTCATGTCGGTGAGCGGCTCCGACTTCATGGAGATGTTCGTCGGGGTCGGCGCCAGCCGGGTTCGGGACCTGTTCCAGACGGCCCGCAAGCAGGCTCCGGCCATCATCTTCGTCGACGAGATCGACTCCATCGGACGCAAGCGAGGGGCGGGGCTGGGCGGCGGGCACGACGAGCGCGAGCAGACCCTCAACCAGATGCTGAACGAGATGGACGGCTTCGACATGACCGAGGGCATCGTCATGATGGCAGCCACCAACCGGCCCGACATCCTCGACCCGGCCCTCCTGCGCCCCGGCCGCTTCGACCGCCAGATC
>QHCF01000037.1 GCA_003244275.1 Acidimicrobiales bacterium | reverse complement strand
CCCTCGACCCCCGCCCCCTCGACCACCCGCGAGGGCCACGTCCCCACCCCGGTCATCCTTCCGTCTCTTGTCCCCCGACGCGCCGTCCGCTCTGGTCCGAAATGGGTCCTGGGCGTGCTGGCCCCGGCGCTGCTGATCGGACTGTGGGAGCTGGCCAGTGTCCTGGGATGGGTGGCACCCAACCTGGTCCCGTCGCCGGGTGAGGTGGCCAATTCGGCATGGCAGTTCTTTTTTGGGCCCCGCAGCGCCAACATCCCCGGCGTAGTCGCCTTTTCGGGAGCGGGCTGGGGCCACCTGGGGGCCAGCGTGAGCCGCTGCCTGATTGCCTGGTCGGCCGCCGTGGTGCTCGGCACTGGTCTCGGCCTGGCCCTCGGCTTGTCCCGCCTGGCCCGCAAGCTGCTCGATCCGCTGGTGAACGGGTTACGGGCCGTACCCCTCTACGCCTGGCTGCCGCTGGCCCTGGTCTGGTTCGGCATCGGGGAGACCGCCGCCCGCGTGCTGATCTTCATCGGCGCATTGTGGCCGGTCGTGCTGGCGGTGGGAGACGGCGTGCTGAGGGTCCCTCAGGCCTACGTCGAGACGGCCCGCATGCTGGGTACCAGCCGCCGCCAGCTCTGGTACCAAGTGTACCTGCGGGCGGCCCTGCCGGAGATCGTCACGGGGCTGCGACTGTCGTTGACCCTGGCGTGGATGTGCGTCATCGTGGGCGAGCTGAGTGGGACGCCCACCGGGGTGGGGGCCATGATGAACGCCGCTCGAGAGGGTGGGCGCATCGACGAGATCGTGGTGGGCCTACTGGTCTTCGCGGTGGTCGGATTCATGGCTGACGCCGGGCTGCGTCGGGCGGCCCGGCACTGGGTGCGCTGGGCGGCGGCATGACCGGCCGGCTGGAGGCCCGCGGCATCAGAAAGTCGTTCGATTCACTGGCAGTGCTCGATGGGGTCGACGTCCTGGTCGAGTCCGGTCAGGTCCTGTGCCTACTGGGCCCCAGCGGATGCGGGAAGACCACCCTGCTGCGAGTGTTGGCGGGCTTTGAGCCCAGCGACGAGGGCCAGGTCCTGCTCGACGACGTCGCCGTGCGGGGCCCGTCGCTCGCTCTGGGCGTGGTGGCCCAGTCCGGTGGCCTGTTTCCCTGGCTCACCCTCCGAGACAACCTGGCCTTCGGGCCGCGGCACAACGGCCGCTCAGATGTGGACGCTGTGGTCGACGAGCTCCTGAATGCCACCGGGCTGAACGGGTTCGATGGTTCCCTGCCTCGTGAACTGTCCGGGGGCATGCGCCAGCGGGCGTCCATCGCCCAGGTGCTGACCAATCGGCCCCCGGTGCTGTTGTTGGACGAGCCCTTTGGGGCACTCGACGCTCAGACCCGACTGCGCATGCACGAGTGGCTGCGAGCCCTGCTGGGGCAGCGCCCGACCACGACCGTGCTGGTGACCCACGACGTGGAAGAGGCCCTGCTGCTGGGAGACCAGGTCGGCCTGCTCTCGGGCCGCCCGTCCCTGATAACCAAACGATTGGTAGTGCCCTTCGGAGCCCACCGGGGCCGCCATACCGTGTCCCGACCCGACTTCGTCCGGCTCAAGGCCGAGGTCCTCGACCAGGTGCTGGCCACCTGACGAACCGTGTGCGGTAAATTTCGGCGCCCGTCGCGGTCTTCCTCTGTGATCCCGGCCGTCTCTGAGAGAAACAAGCCGCAAAATGGCAATCGATCATGTCCTTGCTGTCATCTCCGTTAGCGATATCGAGGCCGCCCGCGGCTGGTACGACCGACTGCTGGGGCGCCCACCAGACAATCGTCCGAAGGACAGCCTGGCCGAATGGCGGGTCACCGACACCGGTTGGGTGCAGGTGTGACAGGACGCCGGCCGGGCCGGCACCGCTCTGCTCAACTTCTCCGTGGACGACCTTACCGCTCACCTGGAGGGGCTACCGGGGCGGCTGAATCGCCCCAGGAGCGATTCAGCCAGTGAGCAAGGGCGGACAGCTGGGCACCGTCACCGACCCCGACGGCAACACCATCACCTTCATAGGCAACTTCCGGATCAAGTATTTACCAGAGATGGCGCTGCTCCCATTCAGTCTAAGCCAATAGTCAGGGTCCTCCTCCAGGTCGACCAGCTCGACGTGATCGCCCACCAGCACCCCGAAGAAGGCGATGGCTCCAAAGAACGGCGGGATGGCGGTCACCAGGACCCGGATGGAAATGTCGTGATAGCTCAGTTGCCCCCAGGAGTCCGCGAAGGCCCTGACGGCAACCGGCAATGCTTCGGTCTTGAACACCTCCAGGGAGGGCTGCCCCTTCACCGAGCCGCCCGATGGATACAGGTCACTGGCCCTGGCCAGGAAGGAGTCGCTCAGCCGGACCTCCCGCCGGGCCACGCCCGGCTCAGCCGGTGGACGAGTACGCGGCCTCGACCATGGCCAGGCGTGAACGCATGCGTGGCGTCAACCGGGGCGGCAGCACGTGGGCAAACTCGTACGGGATGGTCTGACCGTCCCCCACTAGCCTCGATCATTCATCCAGG
>QHCF01000221.1 GCA_003244275.1 Acidimicrobiales bacterium | reverse complement strand
TGCCGTCCTGCCAGGACCGGTCGGACTTGCGGTTGAGCATGGGCAACAGCTCGGCCAGGGTGTCCCTGGAGTCGCCCACCAGGGCCAGGTCCATGGGATAGCGCAGGGACAGCATGCGCGGTGACAGGTCGATCTGGATCCCCTTGGCCTGCCCGGTGGTCGGGAGGAACTCCGAGTACGGAAAGGAGGATCCCACCATCAACAGCGTGTCGGCCTCCTGCATCATGTCCCACGACGGCTTGGTGCCCAACAGGCCGATGCTGCCCGTGCAATACGGAACGTCGTCCGGTACGGCCGCCTTGCCCAACAGGGCCTTGGCCACTCCGGCACCGAGGGCATCGGCCACCGCCAGGATCTCGTCGGTGGCATGGATGGCTCCCGCCCCTACCAGCATGGCCACCTTCTCGCCGGCGTTGAGCATGTCCGCCGCCCGGCGCAGCTGGTCGGTCGAGGGGATGACCCGGGGCTGCCACCAACCCACCCCGGTGTGCACAGTGTGGGTCTTCTTGGGCTGTTCCTCCACCGCCTCCATGTCCTGCACATCGGCCGGCACGATCACGCAGGCGACCGTTCGCTCGGCCTTGGCTATGCGAAAGGCCCGATCCACGATGTGGCGGACCGACGATGGGGTGTTGACCTGCTGGCACCAGGCCGAGGCCACGTCGGAGTAGAGCTGGAGCAGGTTCACCTCCTGCTGGAAGTCCCCACCCAGGGCTCGCACAAAGGTCTGGCCCACGATGGCCACCACCGGCTGATGGTCCAGCTTGGCGTCGTACAGGCCGTTCAAGAGGTGGATGGCCCCCGGGCCGGAGGTGGCCATGCACACCCCTACCTCGCCGGTGAACTTGGCGTGGCCACAGGCCATGAAGGCGGCCATCTCCTCGTGGCGGGTCTGGATGAAGCGGAGCTGGCCCTCGTGGCGGCGCAGCGAGCCCAGGATGCCGTTGATGCCGTCTCCGGGAAAGCCGTAGATGGTGGTGACTCCCCATTCCACCAACCGCTCGCACAGATTGTCAGCTGCAGTCTTGGTCATTGGTCCTCCGGTTCGACGGGCCCACTCAGCCCTGGCGCACTCAGCCCTTACCCGCTGTTCGGCCTTCCCTACCCTGGCCGCCCAGCCAAACCGGCCCCCGCCCCTTGCCTACCCCTGGCTACCGATCAGCACCGGTGAGGGGCCGGCTGCTGCTCCGCCGGACACCGAGCGCCAACTCCACGTGGCGAAGCCCCACGCCATCAGGGCGTCGAGCAGAGCGGCCCGGCGGTGTCGGCGGTCCAGGGCCACGTAGGCGGTCACGCTCAGGGCGTGAAGGGAGTCCACCATCGCCGCCAACTGGTTACGTTCCCGAGTCCCCCTCAATTCGAGGAGCGCCTCGGCCAGGTGTCGGGCCCCCAGCAGGCGCGCCACTACTCGCCAGGAACTGTCGCGGCGACGGGATCCGGCAACTCGATCCAGCGCACCCGGGAAGCCCACCAGCACTCCGCCCCACGCCACCCTCATGGCGATCAGTGGCGTGACCGTACCCAACTTGCGCCCTACGGCGCCATCTCGCTTCGACAACTGCAGCCCCCCTCGTCGGCGCCAGACAGACACTGGCTCGGCCTACCGGTAACCTCCCCCGCCGAAAGGACCCCAAAACCCGTCGTGGGCTGAGCATGGTCATGGAGGGGGAGAGCGGGATGGACCGGGCCATGGCCTCGGTGGTGGAGCAGGTGGTCACCGAGGGCGTGTTGGCCCAAGATCCAGGGATGGGGCCGGTCTCCTCGACGGCCACGGCGGCGGGAGAGCTCGAGGTAGCCCCACGTTCCCCAGCCGACCGGCACCAGCCCCCAGAAGCTGACCACCCGGTACAGGACCACCGTGGCGAAGGCCTGGTCAGCTCTCATCCCGTAGGCCACCAGGAGAGTGGCCATGCTGGCCTCCACCACTCCGAGCCCCCCCGGGGTGACGGGCAGACTGGCGGCGATCTGGGTGAAGCCGTAGGCCACCAGCACTCCCCGCCAGGGCACCTGAGCACCCAACGCCAGGATGCACGCCACCATGCACGCGCAGTCGTCCACCCAGTTCACCAGGGCCAGGGCGAACGCCTCCAGCCAGCCAAGGGGGCTGGGACGCACGGTCCTGGCTCGCTCCGCCAGGCGCTCCGCCGCTGATGCCATGGTCTGGCCCTTCGGAATGGTGGTGCGCAACCAGGCCCAGGCCTGGTTGGCCCGTCCCCGCACCCGGCTGGAGCGGTGGATGGCCACCGACGCCATGGCCGCCACCACCGGGATGCCGGCCAGGACCAGCGCCCCCCAGCGCAACTTGGCCATGGGTCCCCGGGAGCCGGCCAGCTCGATCCCCCCCGCCACCACCAGGAACAGGGCGAAGCTGGACAAGGCGCCGGCCACCAGGATCACCCAGCCGGCCAGCACCCGGTCGGCGCCGCGCCGACGCAACTGACCGAAGGCCCAGCCCGCCGCCCAGGCCACCCCGCCGGGCAGCGAGGTGGACATGGCGTTGCCGGCCAGGGTGATCTCGACCATCGGTCCCAGGCCGATGTCCACTCCCCCCGCCTTCAACAGCCAGCGCTGCAGGCGGGCGAAGACGATCATCGACGCCGCTTGGACGGCGATGGCGACCCCCAGCCAGGTCCAGTGCAGATGGCTCAGGAGGTGAGACGCCTGGGCCAGCTGATGTCGCTTGCCGACAGCCGCCACCACCGCCCCCGCCACCAGTCCCACGGCTACCACTCGCCGCACCCACGACAGCCACCGCCGATCGGACCGGCCCTCCTCAGAGATGGCGCCGTCCGTCGCTTCGGGCGTTTCCTGGCGGGTCGAACCCTGCGTCACGCGTTCCCCGTCCTGATGCCGATCGTGCCCTGGGGGCGATGCCAAACATACAGCGACCGGCTGCCGGCCCGACGCGACCGCCCTTCGACCTCGCCGTGTCTACCGAGTCGTGCGCCCGCCCCACACCAGGTGGTCCATGAACACCCACGACCGGCGGTGGATAGAGGTGGGACCCCAGGCCCGCAGGGCAAGCTTGTGCCGAGGGCACGGGTAGCCCCTGTTGAACTCGAAATCATACCCAGGAAAGCTCTCGGCCTCCGCCCTCATGATCCGGTCTCGGGTCACCTTGGCCAGGACCGATGCAGTGGCGATGGACAGGCAGGTGGCGTCTCCTCCCACCACCGCCTTGGTGGTCGTAGCCTTGGT
>QHCF01000029.1 GCA_003244275.1 Acidimicrobiales bacterium | reverse complement strand
GGTCAACCGCCTCGACGAGGTGGCGCCATTGGACGAGGCGGCCGCTCGGCTCCTCGAGCGCCGCCTTCGTGCCGGAGCGCTGAGCGCCAGGGGCCTGCATCGAGTCAGGAGAGTGGCTCGTACACTGGCTGATCTGGATGGTGCTCCCCGCAGAGTGGGGGTGGCGCACGTGGCCGGGGCCCTTGAGTTGCGGGTGGGCTGCTCGGCCTTGGTACCGGCGGTGGCATCGTGAGCGCAGTATTGCCCGAGAGCGGCCCGGACTCGATCGATCGGGCCATGGAGCTGGCTGCCGCAGCCGCCCTGGCCGGCCTGGACCGCATGACCCCCACGCGCCTCCGCAATCTGCTGGCTGGCCGGTCGAGCGTGGATGCCTGGGCCATGACCCGCTGTGGGCTGGCTGCCGACGCGCTCTTGGCGAACGGGGAATGCAGTAGGGAGGCGGGACAAGCTCCGCGGGAGGCCAGGGAGGAAGGGCAGGCCGCCCAGCTGGCCCGCCAGTGGGCCCACGCCGCCCAGAGGGTCGAGCTGGCCGAGGTCTGGAGCAGGTATGCACTGGCCGGGGTGCGGATTCATCTACGGGATCGTCAAGACTATCCGTCCGCCCTGGTGGACGATGCTCAGGCCCCCCCAGTGCTGTTCTCACTGGGCCATCCCCAGGCCATCGATGGGCCTCGCGTCGCGGTGGTGGGGACGCGTGCGGCTACCCACTACGGCCAGGAGCTGGCCGCCGAGTTGGGCGCTGGTCTGGCTGGTGCGGGGGTGGTGGTGGTCTCCGGCCTGGCCCTGGGAATCGATGGGGCGGCTCATCAGGGCGCCTTGGCGGCTGAATCGGGGGCGCCTCCAGTTGGGGTGGCGGGCAATGGTCTGGACACTGTGTACCCGAGATCTCACGCTCAGCTCTGGCGCCGGGTGGCGGACGCCGGGGCGGTGTTGTCCGAGGCTGCGTTGGGGGCTGGGCCGGAGGCCTGGCGCTTCCCCGCCCGTAACCGCATCATCGCCGCCCTGGCTCAGGTGGTGGTGGTGGTGGAATCACATCGGGTGGGCGGGGCCATGAGCACGGTGGAGGCGGCCGCCGCCCGCGGGGTCCCGGTGCTGGCGGTGCCCGGCTCGGTGCGCAGCCCTGCCTCGGAGGGGACCAATGCTCTTCTGGCCGAGGGCTGCGCGCCGGCCCGAGACGTGAGTGATGTGTTGGTGGCGCTCAGAATGGAGGGGCCCGGGCCAGCAGAGGGCGCTGACCAGTTTGGACCGCAGGCAAGGGACACACGCGGGGCGCATTCGACCGACCCGTCAGAGGGACTCGAGGGAGCCGACGCAAGCATGCTCGCAGCCCTTGGTTGGGAACCCACCCCCACCGAGACGCTGCTGCGACGAACCGGACTGGGCCTCGGGGAGGCGGCCGTGATCCTCGACCGCCTGGTTGAGGCCGGCCTGGTGCGAGATGGTTGCGGCTGGTGGGAGCAGGTGGCCGGGGCCACTGGTGGTTCGGCCGGGCGGCGGGTGGGGGGACCAGGGAGCGGTCAGTTGGATCGGTAGAGTGCGGGGGGTGGGGCCCGGGCCATCCACCTTCGCTGACCGCAACGACGCCGGACAGCGTCTGGTCGA
Source organism: Acidimicrobiales bacterium (assembly GCA_003244275.1). GTDB lineage: Bacteria > Actinomycetota > Acidimicrobiia > Acidimicrobiales > QHCF01 > QHCF01. Next base: position 11,554 of record QHCF01000029.1, on the reverse strand, counting down.
GCTGTTGAGGGGTTATGACGGTGACCCGGAGGTCCTGGTTCTGGGGCTGCCCCGTGGGGGGGTTCCGGTCGCTTACCAGGTGGCGATCGGCCTGGGGGTGGCGATGGACGTCTACGTGGTTCGCAAGTTGGGGATGCCGGGCCACCGGGAACTGGCTCTTGGAGCGGTGGCTGCTGGCGGGGTCCGCGTTCTCAACCCCGACGTGGTGGCCGCGGCCCGCCTGTCCGTGCGGGAGATGGACGAGATGACAGCCAGGGAGAACCGGCTGGTCGAGGAGCGCCAGCGTGCCTACCGTGGCAGCAGGGCGCCGCTGAAACTCGAGGGCAAGACGCTGATAATTGTTGATGACGGACTGGCGACGGGTGCCACCATGCGCGCAGTGGTAGCCGCAGTAGGTCAGCAGCGGCCGGCGAGGGTGGTGGTGGCCGTCCCGGTCGCCTCTGTCGTGGCCCGCGACGAGCTGGCTGGCCAGGCCGATGAGGTGGTGTGCGTGGCTGTGCCGGATCCGCTCTTGGCGGTGGGAGCCTGGTATGGGGACTTCGCCCAGACCACCGACGAGGAGGTGCGGCGACTGTTGGCTGCGGTACCTGGGCTGCCTGGGTATGACGTAGAGACCCCCTTACCGGTCGAGGCCCTCGCAGGGGCCGAGGGTCCCGCACCGGCCGGGGTTCCCGCACCGGCCGGGGTTCCCGCACCGGCCGGGGTTCCCGCACGGAGCGAGCCCGAAGCGGGTAGGAAGGGACTCATGGCATCCATTCCTCCCGAGCGTCCGACGATCTCAGCCGACGAGGTGCCCGAAGCCGACGCACTCGAGCAGTCTCAGGAGGTGGTGCCCGACGTTTCCCCCGGCCGGTTGACCATGGGAGGCGACGTGCCAGAGGCCGACGCTCTCGAACAGGCGATGTCTGTGCTGGCCGACGAGGACGACGACCGCCGCTGAGGGAACGCCGCTGAGGGAACGCCACCGAGGGATCGAGGAGAGGCTCACCCGAACGGAGCGGGGCCCTCGCTGGTTTCTCGTGCTCCGGCGTGACCGAGGACATGGTCCAGCAGTGCAGCCACGTGGCTGTCTGGCGCCGAGTAGTAGATGAAGGTGCCCTCCCGGCGGGTACTGACCAAGCGGGCCAGCCTGAGCTTGGCCAGATGTTGGGACACCGCAGTGGGTGTTGCCCCCACGATTTCCCCCAGGCAGGCAACTGACGATTCGCCCTGGAGCAGGGCCCAGAGGATCTTGAGGCGGGTTGGATCAGCCAGGAGCCGTAGGGACTCAGCCGCCACTCTCACCTGATCGTCCCCCGGCATGTTGAATCCCTGCAGACCTTCATGCATACGTAGTTAGTATGTTCAAGTGGTGAACGAGGATCCCGGCCCGCGCCAGGCAGTGAATGGCTTCGGCGGGCACCCGGTCCACGACGAGCATGCGACCCACGCCGAGGGCGGCCGCCGCGACGAGCACGCGACCCACGACGAGGTTGGCCATCGCAGAGCTGCCCACCGGGCCGTCAAGGTGTCAGCCGCTGGTTTGGCCGTCACCGGAGCGGTGGAGTTGGCCCTGGCCCTGCTCACCAACTCGGTCGGGCTCCTCGGGGATGCGTTGCACAACCTCTCCGACGTCTCCACCTCCCTAGTGGTCTTCCTTGGCTTTCGGGTGTCGGCCAAGCCGGCGTCACCACGTTATCCGTACGGCTACGAGCGGGCCGAGGATCTGGCGGGACTGGGTGTGGCCCTGGTCATCTGGGCCAGCGCAGTGTTCGCTGGCCTGGAGAGCTGGCACAAGCTGACCAGCCATGGGAGCACGACTCATGTGGGACTGGGCATGGTGGGAGCGGTCCTGGGCATGGTCGGCAATCAGGCGGTGGCCCGCTACAAGCTCCGAGTAGGTCGCCAAATCCAGTCGAACACGCTGGTGGCTGACGCCCACCATTCGCGGTTGGACGCAATCTCGTCACTGGGCGCACTATTGGGCCTGATCGTGGTGGCCCTCGGCTACCGGGTGGGTGACCCGATCGCCGGCTTCGCAGTGACTGTCTTCATCCTCAAGGTCGGCTACGAGGTGACAGTCGAGGTGGTGCGACACCTAATGGACGGCGTGGATCCCGCCCACCTGGCGGCCGCGACGGCAGCGGCCCAGTCGGTCGACGGGGTCGGCCTGGTCAGTGCCCGTGCTCGCTGGCGGGGGCGATCCCTGGTCATCGAGGTGGATGGCGAGCTGGGGACCTCCATCACGATGGCCGAGGCCGACGCCCTCGGTCGGCGGGTGGAGGCGGCCGTGCACCGGGCCGTAGTCGAAGCCCGCGCAGTGCACTGGCACCCCTATTGTGCCAACCACCCGACGATCTCTCCAACTGTGACCCAGAAGTGAGCTGTTGGTGCATGATTCGCTCACAAATCGCTCCGCCGCCAGCCAGCCGGGGACTCCGGCAGGCTCAGGAATACCGCTTCGCTCCGCCGCCAGCCCAGCCTCAGCCCAGCCCCAGCCCAGCCGGCAGCCGGCAGCCGGCAGCTGGCAGATGGCAGCCGGCAGCCGGCAGCTGGCAGATGGCAGCCGGCAGCCGGCAGCTGGCTCAGTGTCGCCGCCTCAGGACGACCCCTCAGGACAGGGCCCGGCGGCGGAAACCGTGTATGCCTACGGCCGTCAGAACCACCAGGGAACCGGCCAGCACCACCAGGCACAGCCAACCGGCCAGATGTGGCACTGCGGGCTCCAGAGAACCCCGAAGACCCTCACTCACATAGGTCAGCGGATTGGCTGCGCTGATCACCTGAAACCACCGGAGGTGGGACAGGGACAGCCACGGGTACTGGCTGGACCCGGTGAACAGGATGGGTGTCAGGATGAGGGCGAACATGATGTTGATCCGGTTGGGAGGCACGAACGTGCCCAGCACCAGGCCCAGCGCACCTCCGGTGAGCGTCCCCAGTAACAGCACACCGACGACCACCGGCGTCGCCGACGATCGCCACGGGATGCCGTTCAAGATGACGATCCCGATGGGGAACATCACCGCGGCCGAGATGAGGGCCCGCAGGGCGGCGAAAACCACTTTCTCGATCGCCACCAGTCCGAGAGGTATGGGTGCCAGCAACCGATCCTCTATCTCCTTGGTGAAGGAGAAGTCGATTACCAGCGGGAAGGCGGTGCTCTGCAGTCCGGTGAGCATGGCGGTAAGGCCCACGATGCCGGGAAACAGGACCTGGGCGTAGCCGTGGCGGGCATAGCCCAGCTGGGTCAGGATCTTCCCGAACACGAACAGCAAGAACAGCGGCTGGATGATGACCTGGGCCAGGAAGGCGGGCAGCTCCTGGCCGGTCACCGTGATGTCCCTGCGCAAGATGGCCATGAACACCTGGGCCGCACCGACCCGGTCGGCAGCCGGCGCCATACCAGGGGCCACCTCGGTCGACTCCTCGCGCACCACCGTCATCGCAGGGCACGGCCGGTGAGGTGGATGAAGACATCTTCGAGGCTTGGCTCCCCGAGCGAGACTCCGGCCAGCCGGGCGCCCAGGGGCACCAGCAGCTGGGCGACAGGAGCCACGAAGGTCGCTGCCTCCCCGTCCACTGACAGTCGCAGTCGGGAGGGTCCGCCCGCATCTGCCACTGGTTCGACCCTTTCCACGCCGGCCAGTTGGCCGATGGCTGCCGCGCACTCCTGCTCGCTCACCACGTCCCCCGTCTCCACGCGGACGTCCAGGGTGCGCTCACCCGGCAGCTGGCTGATCAGGGCGGCGGGAGTGTCCAGGGCCAGCAACTGGCCGCGGTCCATGATCCCCACCCGATCGGCCAACGCGGCCGCCTCGTCCATGTCGTGGGTGGTGAGCACCACGGTGGTGCCAGACGTGCGCAACTCACGAATGCGGTCCCAGACGAACAGGCGCATGGCCGGGTCAAGGCCGGTGCTCGGCTCGTCCAGGAACAGCACGTCCGGCGCGTGCATCAGCGCGCGGGCAATCAGGAGCCGCTGCGCCATGCCGCCGCTGTAGCGGTCCACCTTCTCCTTCGCGCGGTCGGCGAGGCCGAACTGCCCGAGCAGGCTCATCGCCCGCTCGTGCCGCTCCTGCCGCCCGTAGNNTCGGCTCGTCCAGGAACAGCACGCCAGGGGCGTGCATGAGGGCTCGAGCGATCATCATTCGCTGGGCCTGGCCGCCCGAGAACAGGTCGGGCTTCTCCTTCCCCCTGTCGCCCAGCCCGAACTGCTCCAGCAGTGCGGTGGCTCTCTGATCCCGGATCTGTTTGGGAACGCCGTGGTAGCTGGCGTGGAAGGTGAGGTTCTGGCGGACCGACAGGGAGCGGTCAAGGTTGCTGCGCTGAGGGACGACGGCCAGCACCCTCCGGGCAGCTACCGGATCGGCCACCACGTCGATCCCACTGACCAGGGCCCTCCCGCCGGTCGGGCGGACCCGGGTAGTGAGGATGCCGATCGTGGTGGTCTTGCCNNTTGCCCGCACCGTTGGGGCCCAGCAGACCGAACACCTCACCCCGGCTGACCGAGAAGGAGACGCCGGCAACCGCGTCGATCGGGCTCTTGGGATAGCGCTTGCGCAGCTCCACCACCTGCACCGCGGCCTCCTGGGGTGGTCGCGGCTCGTCGCCAGGGCCCTCGTGCGGGCGCGCCGCGCCAATTGCAACTTCCCCATTTGTGTCGGTGACTGTGCTGTTCGTCTCGGTCACGTATCGGGCGCCTCCTGGGACGGCTGACGCAGGTGAGGGCAGTCACGACCCTAGTTGTTACCCGGGTTGCCATCACCCCGATATCGGGGAGCGAAGCCGACCCAACGCCACCAGATCCGGCGCCTGCTTTGACCGTGCACTATGGTGACCAGCCATGCCTTCGCCTCCCTCACTCTCACCCGAGCAGCGTCAGGCCGCGTTGGCCAAGGCTGCCGAGGCTCGGCGTCAACGGGCCGAGATCAAAGAACGACTCAAGATGGGATCCCTGAGCTTCGCCGAGCTCATGGGCCAGGTGTCCAAGGACGAGATGGTGGGCAAGATGAAGGTGCTCGCGGTCCTTGAGTCTCTGCCCGGATTGGGCAAGGTCAAGGCCCGCAAGCTCATGGAAGAGGTGGGTATCAGCGAGACCCGCCGCTTGCAGGGCCTGGGTGCCAACCAACGTGAGTCGCTGCTCCGGGAGACCAAGCGCCCCTGATCTTCGTGGTCTCCGGTCCGGGTGGGGTCGGGAAGGGGACATTGGTTGATCGCCTGGTGGCGGACGACCCCAGCCTGTGGCTCAGCCGATCCTGGACCACCCGCCCGCGTCGCCCGGGGGAGGATGAGGACGCGTACTGTTTCGTGGACCGCGACGCCTTCATGGCCAAGATGCGATCCCACGGCTTTTTGGAGTGGGCGAGCTTCCTCGGCAACCTCTACGGCACTCCGATACCCGCCCCTCCCCCGGGGATCGACGTGGTCCTTGAGATCGAGCTGCAGGGAGCGGCCCAGGTGTGTCGGGCAGAGCCTGGCGCGGTGGTGATAATGGTGGTTGCCCCCTCGGCCGAAATACAGGCCCAGCGGCTGCAGGCCAGAGGCGACGAGGAGCGCCAGATAATCCGCCGGCTGGAGGTTGGGGCCCAGGAACAGGCGGACGGTATGGTGCTGGCCGACCACGTGGTGGTCAATGACGACCTGAATCGAGCGGTGGCTGAGCTGGCCGATATAGTAGGTTGGCATCGGTCGGGTGGGTCCGCCCCCGGCATCGGCCAATGAACGGGCCGCTCCACGTCCGCCCGAGCGCCTGAGGCTGTCCACAGCCGCCCAATCCAGCATTCCCAGCAGAGGAGCATCGTGGTCGACCGCCGCAACAGCATGATCGAACCCCCCATCGAGGACCTGTTGGACAAGGTGGACTCGAAGTTCACCCTGGTGACCCTGGCCGCCAAGCGGGGCCGCCAGGTGAACTCCTACTTCAACCAGCTGGGCGAGGGTCTGGGAGCCATTGTCCCCCCCCAGGTCGTCTCGGTCGCCCGCAAGCCGTTGTCCATCGCCCTGGAGGAGATTGCGGCCGGCAAGATCGTCTGGGTCCCACCCGGTACGATCACTGAGCCGACCACCGCCGAGACCGACGAAGGGCTGGCTGCCCCAGCCGAGCTGGTCGAGGTTCCTGCGCCCGGGCCGGACGCGGATGGGGACGTCGAGCCGGCCGGATAGGCCAGGATGCCTTTGGCAGGGCGGCGGGTGGTGCTCGGCGTCACCGGGGGCATCGCCGCCTACAAGGCGGCTGACCTGTGCCGGCGCCTGGTTGACGCTGGTGCACGTGTTACCCCAGTCCTGTCAGCCGGGGCCAGCCAGTTCGTGGGGCCGATCACGTTTACTGCCCTGGCTGGTGAGCCCGCCCGCCTCAGCCTGTGGGAGGACTCTGCGCCCATCGCCCACATTGGCCTGGCTCAGCAGGCCGATCTGGTAGTGGTCGCTCCCGCCACCGCCAATCTCCTGGCTCGCTACGCCTGCGGCCTGGCTGACGACCTGCTCACGTCGGTCCTGGTGGCCACCCGGGCGCCGGTGGTGCTCTGCCCGGCCATGCATACCGAGATGTGGGAGCACCCGGCCACCCAGGCCAATCTGGACACCCTTCGCCGGCGGGGAGTGATGGTGGTGAGGCCCGAATCGGGCCGTCTGGCCGGCGGAGACATTGGGGTCGGGCGCCTGGCCCAGGCGGAGTCCATCCTCGACGCGGCCGAGCAGGCCCTGGCCCAGGCGGAGGCCATCCTGGCCCTGGCCGAGCAGGTCCCCACCGAGCAGGTCCCCACCGAGCAGGTCCCCACCGAGCGGATGTTGGCCGACCGAGCGCCAGCAACCGCCCGACCCACCAGCGGTGACCTGGCCGGCGTGAGCGTGCTGGTCACGGCTGGGGGCACCCGAGAGCCCATCGACCCCGTGCGCTTCATCGCCAACCGGTCCTCCGGGCGCCAGGGCCACGCCTTGGCTGACGAGGCCGTGGCCAGGGGTGCAAGAGTCACCCTGGTCACTACTGCTTCTCTTCCCGCTCCACCAGGCGCGGAGGTGCTCCGGGTCGAGACGGCGGAGGAGATGCAGGCGGCAGTGTTGGAGTACGGCCCGGCGAGCCAGGCCGTGGTCATGGCGGCGGCACCGGCTGATTTTCGCCCAGTCTCGCCAGCCGGCGACAAACTGCACCGCAGCGATGGTCCCCTGATCCTGGCCCTGCAGCCCACTGCGGACATCCTGGCCGTCCTGGCCGAGCGGCGTCGGCCTGGTCAGGTGCTGGTGGGCTTTGCGGCTGAGACCGGTGACCTGGTCGCCCGGGCCCGGGCCAAGCTGGCCCAAAAGGGGCTGGATCTCATCGTGGCCAACGACGTCTCGACACCCGGAGCCGGCTTCGACCACACCACCAACGCGGTGGTCGTGCTGGGAGCAGACGGGAGCGTGCAGAATGTGCCCCTGACCGACAAGCACGAGGTGGCCTCCGTGGTGCTCGACGCCGTCGTGGCTCGCCTGGACCGACCCGCTGGACCCGCCAGATCGGCCTCAACCGGCCCGACAGAGACCAGTCCGCAAAACTAGAGGGAGCCCACCATGAGCACCAGCTACACCTTCACCTCGGAGTCGGTAACCGAGGGTCACCCCGACAAGATGGCCGATCAGATTTCCGATGCGGTGCTCGACGCGGTGCTGGCCGAGGATCCCTTCGGTCGGGTGGCGTGCGAGACCCTGCTCACCACCGGTCTGGTGGTGGTAGCCGGGGAGATCACGACCCAGAGCTACGTCGACATTCCCCGGCTGGTTCGCCAGACGGTCTGTGACATCGGCTACGACCGGGAGGAGTACGGCTTCGACGGTCACACCTGCGGTGTCATGGTCGCCCTGGACGAGCAGTCGCCCGATATTGGCCAAGGGGTCAGCGCGGCATGGGAGCTGCGCTCGGGCAAGGGTGGGGAGGACGCGCTCAACGCCCAGGGAGCGGGCGACCAGGGGATGATGTTCGGCTACGCCTGTGACGAGACACCCGACCTCATGCCGCTGCCCATCTGGCTGGCCCATCGCCTGGCCCGCCGGCTGGCCCAGGTCCGCCGGGCCGGTGTGTTGGGCTACCTGCGTCCCGACGGCAAGACCCAGGTGACGGTGGACTACGAGGACGGGCGTCCAGTGGCCCTGCGTACGGTGCTCATCTCCACCCAGCACCGTCCCGGCATCGACCTGGAGACTCTGCTGCTGCCTGACCTGGTCGAGCACGTCATCCACCCGTTGCTACCGGCCAACCTTGACACCGACAACGTCTCGGTTCTGGCCAACCCCACGGGGCGCTTCGAGCTGGGGGGCCCCCACGCCGACACCGGCCTGACCGGCCGCAAGATCATCGTCGACACCTACGGGGGGGCAGCCCGCCACGGCGGGGGGGCCTTCTCCGGCAAGGACCCGTCCAAGGTGGACCGCTCGGCCAGCTACGCGGCCCGCTGGGTGGCCAAGCACGTGGTGGCCTCGGGGGCGGCCCGGAGGTGCGAGATCCAGGTGGCCTACGCCATCGGAGTGGCCCGGCCGGTCTCGCTCATGGTCGAGACCTTTGGGACCGAGACGGTGGAGCCCGCCCGCATCGCGGCTGCCATCGACGCCACCTTTGACCTGCGTCCGGCGGCCATCATCGCCGATCTCGACCTGAGGCGACCGATATACCGGGCCACGGCGGCCTATGGACACTTCGGGCGATCGGGCAAGGAGTTCACCTGGGAGGCCACCCCTCGCCTCGACGATCTCCGCTCGGCGATGGGGCTCTAGCTCCACGGCAGCCTGGCTCCGGGCCGAAATATGCCGCCGTCGGGCCCCTCGTCCTGCGCCCACTCACAGTCGTCCGGTTCCCCGCCGGAGCGGGTGGTTCGGGTCCTGCCCACCGTGGCCGGGCCGGACAAGGCCTTCGATTACCTGGTCCCCGACTTCGTCGGGGACCAGGTGCGGGTGGGGGCCCGGGTGCGGATACCCCTGGGAGGGCGGCGGATCCCCGGTTGGGTGGTGGAGGACTGGGTGGTACCCCCGCCAGGGGTCGCTCTGCGACCCCTGGCGGGGGTACGGGGGTGGGGGCCTCCCCCGGCGGTGGTGGCACTCGCTCACTGGGCGGCCTGGCGGTGGGCCGGCCGGGTGGCGCACTTCCTGGCGGCGGCCTCCCCGGACGTGGTGGTGCGGTCCCTGCCGGCCCCGCCGGAGACGGGGTGGGCAGGGGGGGCGGCTGCGGGGAGCGACTCTGGCGGGGACGAGGTCGGCGAGTTGGCTCAGNNCTGCCCTGGTAGGGGCCGCTGGCCGGGTGATGCTGCGCATCCCACCGGCCGGCGACCGATGGCCGGTGGTGGAGGCGGCCGTGGTCCACGTCCTGGGGGGTCGCCCCTGCGGGGCGACCCCCAACCCCGTACCTGGTGTGCTGGTATTGGCTCCCTCGCTGGAGGGCGCCAACATGGCGGCCCGGCGACTGCGCCGGGAGGGAATCCCGGTGGCCCTGCTGCCCGACGAGTGGCCGGTGGCAGCGGCGGGAGGTTGCGTGGCCGTGGGGACCAGGGGCGCGGCGTGGGCGCCGCTACCCGTCCTGGGGGCGGTGGTGGTGCTCGACGCCCACGACCAGTCCTACCAGGGGGAGCGGGCCCCCACCTGGGTGGCTACCGAGGTGGTGGCCGAACGGGCCCAGCGGGAGGAGGTGGCGTGCCTGGTGATCTCGCCCTGCCCGACCCTGGAGCTGTTGGCCGGAGGCCGTCAGGTCACGCTCTCCCGGCAAACCGAGCGGACCGGTTGGCCTGTCACCCAGGTGATCGACATGCGCAAGGAGGATCCCCGGGCCGGCCTGTTCTCTGCGCCGGCGGTGGCTCATGCTCGCCAGGCCGGTTCGGGCCATCAGGTCCTGTGTGTGCTCAATCGGAAGGGCCGAGCGCGCCTGCTGGGCTGCGCGGCCTGTCGTGAGCTGGTTCGCTGCGAGAGCTGCCAGGCGGCGTTGGCCGAGCAACCGGCACAAGGATCTGTGGTCGGAAGAGTGGCACCAACGGGGACCAGTTTTCGGACCAGAGTGGGGGTCACTTCAGGAAGTGGCAGCCGGGCCGAGGCGGCCGCCGAGTCCGCCCTGGTGTGCCCGCGCTGTGGGCTGGAGCGACCAGTGGTGTGCGCGGCCTGTGGGGCCACCCGGCTGCGGACCATCAGGGTGGGAGTGACCCGGGCCGCCGAGGAGCTATCCGCCCTGGCCGGCGCAGCGGTGGTCGAGGTGACTGGAACGTCCATGCCCGGCGCAGGGTTCGACCAGGCCCTGGTGATGGGCACCGAGGCCGTGCTCCACCGGGCCACCGTGGGGTCGGTGGCGGCAGTGGTCTTCCTGGACTTCGACCAGGAGCTGCTGGCTCCCCGGTACCAGGCCGGCGAGGCGGCCCTGGCCCTGCTGGCCAGGGCCGCTCGCCTGGTGGGGGGTAGGGGGACCGGTCGGGTACTGGTTCAGACCCGCTTGCCCGATCACGACGCGCTGTCGGCGGCCGTGAGAGCCGACCCCGGCCGCCTGGCGGCGTCCGAGGTCGAGATGCGCAGGGCTCTGCGCCTACCTCCCGTCTCTGCCCTGGCTCTCGTGTCGGGACCGGCGGCGGAGGGGTGGGTGGCCTCCCTTCGGGAGGCCACCCACCCCCTGGAGGTCCTCGGCCCATCCGATGATCGCTACCTGCTCCGGGCCCCGGACCACCAGATCCTCTGCGACGCCCTGACGGCCGTTCCACGTCCGCCAGGGCGTCTTCGGGTGGAGGTCGATCCCCGCAGGGTGTGAGGCCGGCAGGTATGCTCGCCGGCGGTGGCCACCCATGTGATTCGCACCTTTGGCGATCCAGTCCTGCGCCAGCGGGCGACCGAGGTGGAGGAGGTGGACGACGCCCTGGTGCGGCTCGTGTCCGACATGTTCGACACCATGTACGACGCTCCTGGGGTCGGCTTGGCCGCTCCTCAGGTGGGAGTGCAGCGGCGACTGTTCGTCTACGACATCGAGGGCGGCAACGCCCCCGGCGTGGTGGTCAATCCGACCCTCTCGGGCCACCGCGGCGAGTGGAACCACGATGAGGGATGCCTCTCGGTTCCCGATCTGTGGTGGCCGGTTACCAGGGCCAACGAGGTGCATCTGAGTGGGTGGGACCTGGCCGGCAACGAGCTGTCCATCGATGCCGAGGAGCTGTTGGCCCGGGTCTTCCAGCACGAGGTGGATCACCTCGACGGCATGCTGCTGATCGAGCGTCTCGAGCCCGACCAGCGCAAGGAGGCCATGCGCACCCTGAGCACCAGGGCCATGGGCCTGGCTCCCTGACCAGGCTGGCCTTTCTCGGCACGCCCGACGCGGCCGTCCGCCCGTTGCGGGCGCTGGTGGCGGCGGGCCACCAGGTGACCCTGGTGGTGACCCAGCCCGACCGACGCCGGGGCCGGGGATCGGCGCTGGTGCCCACGCCGGTAAAGGCGGCCGCCATGGAGCTCGGCTTGCCGGTGAGCGACCGGGTCGATGATGTCCTGTCGGCCGACGCCGAACTGGGGGTGGTGGTGGCCTTCGGTCGGCTGATCAAGCCGCATATGCTGGACCTCCTGCCCATGGTGAACCTGCACTTCTCGCTGC
>QHCF01000123.1:9557-16210 GCA_003244275.1 Acidimicrobiales bacterium | reverse complement strand
GGCCACCAGCCGTTGCACGTGGCTTCGCCGGCGGGAGCGCTGGAGCGGGCCGGGCACGACGTCAGGGCCCTGGATTTGTCGGTCCAGCCATTCGACGATGGGGGCCCCGAGGCGCTGGAGTGGGCTGATGCGTTGGGACTGTCGGTACCCATGCACACGGCCATGCGCATGGCCCTGCGGGTGGCAGCGGCGGCCCGGCGGCGCCGACCGGAGCTGCCGATCTGCTTCTACGGCCTGTACGCCCCCGTCAGCCAGGACCTCACCGTCGGCGCCCTGGCTGACCGGGTGATCGCCGGCGAGTACGAGCCAGGCCTGGTGTCGTGGGTCGAGGAGCTCAGCCAAACCCACTTGTGCGCGTCTGCGCGCTATATGCAACCAGACGCGCACAAGTGGCCCAGGATGTCCGAGGTGGGCGGGGCCGGGCCGCAAAATGGGGGCGAGTTGACCGCGGCCGGAGACGAACGCGGTCCCGTGAGAGTGGAACTGGGTCGCGGCCACTTTGGACTGCCGGCTCGGGGGCTGCTGCCGCCCCTCGACCGTTATGCCCGGCTGGCCATTGGTGGCGAGGAGCGCCTGGTCGGCTACGTGGAGGCCAGCCACGGCTGCGCTCACCGCTGCCGGCACTGCCCGGTGCCGGTGGTCTACGACGGGCGCACCCGCCTGGTAGGGGTGGAGCCAGTGGTACAGGACGTGGCGCAACTGGTGGCCATGGGCGCCCGCCACCTCACCTTCGGTGATCCTGACTTCCTCAACGGGCCGCACCATTCGCTGCGGGTGATACGGGCAGTGCACCAGGCCTTCCCCGACCTGACCTTCGACTGCACGGTCAAGGTGGAGCACATCCTGCGGCACCAGGATCTCTGGGCCGAGCTGGCGACCGCCGGCTGTCTGTTCGTGGTCTCCGCTCTGGAGAGCGTCAACGACGACATCCTGGCCCGCCTGGACAAGGGCCACACCGCCACCGAGGCGGCCCTCGCAGTTGGCGTGCTGCGGGGGCACGGCATAGACCTGCGCCCGTCGCTGCTGCCCTTCACCCCTTGGACGACCGTGGCTGACATGGTCGACCTGGTGGACTTCGTGGCCCGCCACGACCTGGTGGGCAGCGTGGATCCGGTCCACTACTCCATTCGCCTGCTCCTGCCCGAGGGCTCTCTGCTCCTGGACCGCCCCGACGTCCGGGCTCAGATGGGCCCCTACGATGCAACCCTGTTGACCTGGACCTGGCGACCGGTGGACCCGGCCCTCGACGAGCTGCAGGCCGTCCTGGCCGCCATAGCCGAGCAGGCGGCCACCGAGGGTGCCCCGTTGGGGGCCACCTTCCTGGAAATTCGCCGGGCGGTGATGGCGGCGGCCGCCATCCGCACGCCGGTGGCGATCGGTGGAGGGGCTGGTGAAGTGCCCCCCGTTCCCGTCCCGATCGGGGTCGTCGAGGAGAGGCCTCGGCTCACCGAGGCCTGGTTCTGCTGCGCCGAGCCCACTGGGGCCCAACTGGTCGGGTTGGAATGACGACCACCCCCCTCCGTCTGAGCGGCTACATGGAGGGTGAGCGGGAGCGCATCCTGGAAAGCCTGCTGCAATGGTTACGGATCCCCTCCGTCTCGGCCCAACCGGCGCACGCCGCCGACGTGCGCCGCTCGGCCCACCATGTGGCCGGACTGCTGGCTGAAGCCGGGCTGGAGGAGGTGGCCATCCTGGAGACGGCCGGGGCCCCAGCGGTCTACGGGCAGTGGTGCCACGCTGGTCCGGGAGCCCCAACCGCCCTGGTATACGGCCATCACGACGTCCAGCCGGTGGATCCGGTCGAGCTGTGGGACTCGCCCCCCTTCGAGCCGGTGATGGTGGACGGCGAGTGCCGGGCCAGGGGTGCCATCGACGACAAGGGCCAGGTCCTCTACCAGATCGAGGCGGCCCGAGGACTGCTCCGGGCCGACGGGCGCCTGCCGGTCAACCTCAAGTTCCTCATCGAGGGCGAGGAGGAGGTGGGCAGCCCCCACTTCGAGGCCCTGCTGAGGACCGAGCGGTCCCGCCTGGCCTGCGATGCAGTGGTCATCTCCGACACCGCCATGTGGGCTCCCGATATTCCCACCGTATGTGTGGGCATGCGTGGCCTGGTGGGTTTTGACGTCTCGGTGCGCACGGCGACAGCCGATCTGCACTCGGGACGCTTCGGCGGGGCGGTGCCCAACCCGGCCCATGTCCTGGCCAGCCTGGTCGCCGCCCTGCACGACGAGGGCGGCCGGGTCACCCTGCCCGGCTTCTATGACGACGTCCGGCCCCTCACCCCGACCGAGGAGGAGTCGCTGGCCGCCCTGCCCTTCGACGAGGAGGCGTGGATGGCCAACGCCGGGGTGTCCGCCCTCTGCGGCGAGGAGGGCCGCAGTACCTTGGAGCGCACCGGGACCCGACCCACCTGCGACGTGGTGGGCATCACCGTCGGCTACGCCGGAACGGGGATCAAGACGATCGTGCCGGCCCAGGGCAACGCCAAGGTGACGTTCCGGCTGGTGGCCGACCAGGATCCCGCCCGGGTGGCTCAGGCTTTTCGGGCGTGGGCGGCACTGCGGGTGGGGCCGGGGGTGGAGCTCTCCATCGAGCTGCTGGGGGCAGTGGCGCCCGCCCTCACCCTGGTCGATCACCCGGCAATGGGCGCCCTGGCCCGGGCCATCGAGTCGGTGTGGGGCAAGGCCCCCCTGCTCACCCGGGAGGGAGGGAGCGGGCCCGAGGAGTCTCTGGGCCGGGTGCTCGACGCCCCCCTGCTCTACCTGGGGGTGGGGCTGCCTGGCGACCATATCCACTCCCCCAACGAGCGGATGGTGATGAACCAGTTCTGGAAGGGCCTTCTGGCCGCCGGACAGCTCTGGGGGGAGCTGGCCGCGGCCATGGGCGCCGGGGGCGGGAAGTCGTAAGTGGGTGAGGACGAGGGCAGGAGAGGGGATATTTCGCAGAGACAGGCGCACGAGTGGCTGAGCTTCGAGGATGCAGCGGAGAACCGGACCTGGGTCTTCGATGTCACCTTCCTGCTGAGCCGGTGGGCGTGCCTGTACGGGCAGGGCTGCCAGGGAGTGCTCACCGGGCCGGCGCCCCAGCTGGAACAGGGGTGCTGCTCCTACGGTGCCCACTTCACCGACGGGGCGGACGTGGCCCGGGTGGAGGAGGCGGCCGCCACCTTGTCCGGGGACGTATGGCAGCATCGCCGCCGGGGGCTGGGGCCGGACGGCGCGGTAAGGGTGGTGCGCAAGGGACGAGGAGCCGAGCAGCCCATGACCCGCATGGTGGGGGGCGCCTGCGTCTTTCTCAATCGGCCCGGCTTTGCCGGAGGTGCCGGTTGCGCCCTGCACCGGGCCGCCCTGGAGCGGGGCCAGCACCCCCTCGAGCTCAAGCCTGACGTGTGCTGGCAGCTACCGCTTCGCCGGGAGGACCAGGTGGACGAGGATGGGCACGTGACATCGACCGTCACTCAGTGGGACCGCCGCCACTGGGGCGAGGGGGGCGAGCAGTTCGGATGGTGGTGCACCGAGGTTCCAGAGGCGTTCGCAGGTGCGGCGGCGGTATACCTGTCGATGGCCGCTGAACTGTCAGCGCTGGTGGGTGACGAGGTCTACGCCGAGCTGGCCGGCTACCTCGACCGCCGCCAGGACGCACCGGCCGCACCACTGCCCCACCCGGCGGTCCTCCCCCGTCGCCGTGGGCGCAGGGTCAGTCAGGCGTCCCGGACTGGGTAGGCCGGTCAGGGACGGCGCGAGCGGCAGGTTGGAGGTGATCGGGCGCCACCCGTGAGGCTGGCTCAAACTCGGGGCCCTGGAAGTCGGGGCCCTGGAAGTCGATGGACGTGTGACCTGAGGCCGCCGGCGCGCTGGCGGTGGGTAGACCTGAGATCATCGGCTCAGCCTCCTCCAGCTCCTCCTCGGCCAGGCACCACGAGGCGTGGTCCTCCTCCGGCCCGGCGCCGCACTCTGCACACCGTTGCACGACAACCTCGGTGGAGCGCTTGGCCCGTCGAGCCTCTTCGTAGCGGCGATGACGTCCCTTCTTCACGAGCAGCCCCCGGAATTCCGACACGCAGCTTGATCAGGCTGCGGTGCGCCCAATGTCTGATGAACCTATGAGCTGCGCCAGATCGTGCACCAGAACACCTGGCTCTCGTGCGCGTCACGGACCACAGCTGTTCTCGAAGTCTAGCGTCGCCGGCTCCAGCCCGGTCAGCCCCAAGCGCCCCGTACGGTCTCGGCCTTGGCCTCGGTTAGGGTCTCGCCCATGGCCGAAGAGCTCGATGTTGATGCCCTGATCGAGCGCTTTCGCCAACGAGCGGCCGCGGTACGCAACCGTGGACTGCCGCCCGTCGAGGGCCCGGAGCGTCGAAGGCTCATGGAGGCGGTGCAGCAGGACTACATGGATTTTGCCATGCTGGGCGATGCCGAGGCCAGCCTGGAGGACGGATTCCTCATCCTGCGGGTCGACCTGCGCCCCCCGGCTGCGTCGGGAGTGGCGTCGAGCTGAGCGGGTTCAAGGTTGCCACGATGGCCTCCGCCAACCGGCGGGCCGAGTCGGCGTCGAGTTCGACCGCCACCCTGGCGGCAGCTCCGTTGGCGGGGTTGAGGAAGTCGATGTTGAGGGCGTGCTCAGCTGGCGAGTGGGCCGGATGGTCGAAGTAGACACTGGCCTGGGTCAGGGGGAACCAGCCGGTGGCCCCTTTGCCCGCTCCCTGCATCGGGAGGGTCGTGGTGTCGTACGTGCACATTGTCGTTCCTTTCAGGAGGTGACCAGGTAGCGGGCAAGAAAGTCCCAGATCCGCCCCCAGCCATCCTTGGCCGCCTCGGCCCGGTAGCTGGGTCGATCAGTGTTGAAGAAGGCGTGACCGGCCCCCTCGTAGGTTTGGAATTTGTAGGACTTGCCGGCCGCGCTCAGCGCCTTTTCCAACTCGGCGGTCTCCTCTGGTGAGGGGTGCTGGTCGTCGGCGCCGAAGAGGCCCAAGAGCGGGCACGACAGATCGTTGACCAGGTGTAACAGCGGGCTGACCTTGAGCGGCATCCCATCGGGGGGCGTGCCGACCACAAAGGCCCCGTAGCAGTCCACCGCGGCGTCGAGGTCCAAGGAGCAGGCGGCCAGGAACGCCTGGCGGCCGCCCGAGCAGTAGCCGATGACCGCCACCTTGTCGTTGGAAGACTGCAGTGAGACCAGGTGGCGTCGGGCGCCATCGACGTCTCCCACCAGGCGCTCGTCCGGTACGCCGCCCCTGGCCCTGACCGCGGCGGCGGCGTCGTCGGGGCTGGCGCCCGGTGCCTCTCGGGTGTAGAGGTTCGGGCAGATGGCCAGGTAACCATGGGCCGCCATGCGCCGAGTCATCTCCTTGGTCGCCTCGTCATAACCGGGCATGTGGTGGATCACCACCACCCCTCCACAAGGGCCCCGGTCCAACGGTTGGGCCAGGTAGGCCTCTATCTCGTCACCGCCGTGCCCGGTGATCCTCACCGTCTCGGCTCGCATTGCGTCTCCCATGGGCGCTTCTCCCCTCTGGTTCGTGTTTCCGCCACATTACCTCTGTCACAGAGCTAACATGAGGGCATGATATCGGTTACTGGGTTTCCGCAACGCTCAGCGGCCGCCGGTGGGACAGAGAGCGGGCGGCCCGAGGGCCTGGGCGCTTCGGGCCAGGCGGCCCTGGCCGCCGAGTTGCAGGCCACCATGGCCTCGATCCGGCGCAGCGGGCGTCGCCAGGCTGGGCGTCCGGTCGAGTTGTCACGCGTGACTGGAGCCCAACTGGAGTTGGTCCGGGTGGTCTCCCGGCGTCCCGGCCTGTCGATCACGGAGGCGGCCGAGGATCTGCTACTGGCTCCCAACACCATCAGCACGCTGGTGAGCCAGCTGGCCGAGGCCGGGCTGCTGGTTCGCAGAGTGGACGAGTCGGACCGCCGGGTTGTCCGGCTGACGCTCAGCCCCAGCATCTCCCGCCAGGTCGATGTCTGGCGGGACCGGCGGGTGCTGGCCCTCAGTGAGGCGATCGGGCAACTGGCCGGCGACGACCAGCGTCGCCTCGCCCATGCCCTCCCCGCGCTGCTGGCCGTGGCCGAGCACCTGGAGACGGGCGGGGCGGGAGGTGACCAGCAGGCTCGCCCCGGCCCAGGCGCAGGGAGACGGCTCCGCCCAGGGAGACGGCCCGGTCCCGGCGGTGGTGTGCCGGGGTCTGCGCCACCGCTTCGGTGACTATGTCGCCGTCGACGGCATCGACCTCCGCGTGACCAGCGGGGAGGTGTTCGGACTGCTCGGTCCCAACGGGGCCGGCAAGACCACCACCATCCGGGTCCTCAATACCCTGCTCCCCGTGCAGGAGGGCGTCGTGACCGTGCTCGGCCACGACGTGGGTCGCTCTGCAATGGCCGTGCGTCGCTTGCTCGGCTACGTCCCCCAGCAGCTCTCGATCGAGGCGGCCCTGACCGGGCGGGAGAATGTCACCTGGTTCGCCCGCCTTTTCGACGTCCCCCGGCGCGAGCGCCGAGCCAGGGTCTCCGACGCCTTGGACGCCATGGGCCTCTCCGACACTGCCGACCGGCTGGCCGGTCCTACTCGGGCGGCATGATCCGGCGCCTGGAGCTGGCTCAGGCGCTGGTCAATCGCCCGGCCCTGCTCATCTTGGACGAGCCGACGGTCGGGCTCGA
>QHCF01000123.1:0-9480 GCA_003244275.1 Acidimicrobiales bacterium | reverse complement strand
GAGGAGGCGGACGCCCTCTGCGATCGGGTGGCCCTCATGCACATTGGCCAGATTCGCGCCGAGGGCTCCCCGGCGGCCCTGAAGGCGGACCTGGGACCGGGATCCACCCTGGAGGATGTCTTTCGCCGCTACACGGGCGGAACCCTTGAAGCTGAGGCCGAAGGGAAGGGAGGGTTGCGTGAGGTCAGGAGGACTCGCAGGACAGCTGGCCGGGTCGGCTGATCAGACGGTAGGGAACAGCGCCGAGGTCTGGCGGCGATTCCCCAGCCGGGTAGCGACATTCTGCCTGGTGGAGCCACAAAAGTTGCGCCACGACCGAACCGAGCTCCTCACTCGGGCGGTGCAGCCCGTCCTGTGGCTGGTCGTCTTTGGCGAGACCTTCTCCCATATTCACGCCATCCCCACCGGCAATGTCCCCTACCTCGATTTCCTGGCCCCGGGGATCATCGCCCAATCGGGCATGTTCATTGCCATCTTCTACGGCATCCAGATCATCTGGGTGCGTGACGCCGGAGTATTGACCAAGCTCCTGGTCACCCCCACTCCCCGATCTGCGCTGATCCTGGGCAAGTCCTTCGCCGCTGGCATCCGGGCCCTGTCTCAGGTGGTGGTGGTGCTGATCCTCTCCGCCATCCTCGGTGTCGGGCTCACCTCCAACCCGGTTGACATCCTGGGAGCCTTTGTCATCGTCATCCTGGGCTCTGCCTTCTTCTCCTGTCTGTCGATGACGGTGGCCGGCGTGGTGCTCAAACGGGATCGTCTCATGGGCATTGGCCAGATGATCACCATGCCCCTGTTCTTCGCCTCCAATGCCCTGTACCCGGTGAGCATCATGCCCGGGTGGCTGCGGGCCCTCAGCACTGTCAACCCGCTCAGTTACGAGGTGGACGCCTTGCGGGGCGTGCTCCTGCACTCAAAGGCGGACCTTGGCCTGGACTACCTCGTCCTGTTGGCGACTGTGGTGGTCGGGGTTGGGGCGGCATCGGCCCTGGTTGGCCGGCTGGACCGTTGAGCGGTTGGCCCGTTGAGCCGACCCCTACCGTGCCCGCTCCATTGCCTGGCGAGCCAGGGGGCGCAGGACCTCCCGGGCCGCCTGGGTGGCCCGATCATGCAGCGACCCCTCGGCATCGGGTACCAGGGACGCCGCCGCCTGCAGCAGGGCAGGACGGGAACCATCGGCCGTCTCCACCAGCCGGCTGGCCACCGCCAGGACCAGGGCGCCGACCACCGGGTCGGTGGCATCCACCGAAGGCTCGACCTTGGCTTCAGTGGCGGCCGACCGGCGCAGCGACGGTATGACGAAGGCAGAGACAGCGGCGGCGGCCACCACCACTGCGGCCACCACGAACCCTCGGGCGTAGCCGGCGGTCAGAGCGTCGCCCACCGCCGATCCCAACGGCACGCCGTGGTGGGTGGCACCGGCCAGCACGGCGCGGGTGCGATCAGTGGCCAGGGTTACCAGCACGGCCAGACCGATGGAGCCACCGATCTGGCGGGAGGTGTTCAACAGCCCGGAAGCCAGGCCGGCTTCGCTCCGGCTCACTCCGGAGGTGGCGGCGGTGGCCAGGGGAGTGAACGACAGGCCCATCCCAAATGTGAGGAGCATGCCTGGCACCAACACGCTGCCGGCATAGGTGCTGACCGACGAGATCTGACCCAGCCACAGGAATCCCCCGGCCGAGATGAGCAGACCGACCTGGAGCAGGGGGCGGGGGCCGAGCTTGTCCACCAACCGGGACGCCACCTGGGTGCCAATCACGATGGTCACGCTGAGAGGCAGGAACGCCAGACCCGCCTTGAGGGCGCTGTAGTGCAGGACCAGTTGGAGGTAGAGAGACACCAGGAAGAACATGGCAAACAGGGCCACGCCCACCAACAGCATTATCAGGTTGGCTCCCGAGAGAGCACGGGAGCGAAAGAGGCGAAGGGGCATGAGCGGCGCTCGCGCCACTCGGCCCTCGATGACCACGAAGGCGACCAGCAGCACGGCGGCTGCGCCCAGCATTATCAGAGTCTGAGCCGAGGTCCACGGGTGGCTGGTCGTGTTGACGATGGCGTACACCAACAGGGCCAGGCCGGCGGTGACGGTGAGGGCGCCGGGGACGTCCAAGCTGCGTTCGATGCTGCGTCCCCTGCCCTCGTTGAGGAACGCCACTGCCGCGACGATCGCCACAATCCCAATGGGGACGTTGACGAACAGGATCCAACGCCAGCTCACGTAGGTGGTGAGCAGGCCCCCAAAGAGGGCTCCGGCGGCCCCACCGGCCCCGGCCACCGCGCTCCAGATGCCCAGGGCCCGAGAGCGAGCCTTTCCCTCGGAGAAGGTGGTGATGAGGATGGTGAGGGT
The DNA here is from genome assembly GCA_003244275.1 of Acidimicrobiales bacterium. Lineage (GTDB taxonomy): Bacteria > Actinomycetota > Acidimicrobiia > Acidimicrobiales > QHCF01 > QHCF01. The sequence goes on along the minus strand of QHCF01000123.1, from coordinate 7,133 downwards.
GGCGGGTGACAGGACCGCGCCGCCCAGGCCCTGGGCGGCACGAGCGGCGGTGAGCATGGTCGAGTTCTGGGAGAAGCCGCCGACCAGGCTGGCCAGTGAGAAGATGCCCAGGCCGAGGATGAAGATGCGCCGACGACCGTACAGGTCGGCAGCCCGACCGCCGAGGAGGAGGAAGCCGGCGAAGGTGAGCGTGTAGGCGTTGACCACCCACTGCAGGCTGGTTTGGCTGAAGTGGAGGTCGCGCTGGATCGATGGCAGGGCCACATTGACGATGGAGATGTCCAGGATGACCATGAACTGGGCCAGGCAGGCCAGGCTGAGGATTACCCAGTCCGGGGCGTGGCGACGGTGTCCGCTCAAGAGACCCCTGGCTCCTTGGTATCGCCCTCAGGTGCTTCCTCGAGTTGAGGCGCCCTGGCCAACAGTTCCCGCACCCCCAGTGCCCCGTAGGTGATGAGGCCGCCGAGAGCGGTCACCATCAGGACCCCGCCAGTGACCAACGCATTGCGGGTGGCAGTGCTCCAGGGCGAAAAGGAAGGTTGGAGGCCAACAGCAAAGGGGGCCACGAACACCCAGATGCCGGCCAGCAACAGCACCACCAGTGCCGCCATGGCCAGGCGCCCGGAGATGCGCCCGGACCTCATGACGTCTTCTTCCATCGACTGTGACCGATCCTGCCGGCCGCGTCGTCCTCGCCAACCGGACCGGCGTGAGACGAACTGGCGTCAGCCGGATGGGCGTCGGAATGGGTCACGCTCATCGGGCGATCATCGGTATGACCGGTATCGTCCACCAGGGCCTGCACGAGTGAGGCGAGCAGGTGCCGCAGGTCAGGTTCAGGGTTGGCCACCGCGGCCACGCCAGGGGCGGTGGAACCGTCGGGTGGGACGGCCGTCCGAATAGCAACCTCCCCCAGGGGCCGGCCCTCCTCGGGGCCACCAGTTTGGCCCTCCTCCGCAGAGACGGCGCGGCTCTGCTCGACCCGACGAGCTTTCCTGCCGGCCCGCCTGGATACGCCGGGCAGGGCTCCCCGGGCCCTGAGGTCAGCCACCGTGGCCACCGAGGTGGCGGCCAGGCATACCAGGGCCACCACCACCACCCCGACCCCGGTCCAGACGTCGACCTCCGTGGTGTGGTCCCAGGATCCGCCCTTCGGGCGATAGGCCAGCGCGAAGGGAGCCACGATGAGCCATCCGCCGGCCATGGCGGCGACCACGCTGGCCACCATGGCCACGATCCGCTTGGGCATCCTCTACCTCCTCCTCTCGTCTGCGATACGCTAACACATAAGTATCAGGAGGCTGAGATTAGTCAGGTGGCTGATGAGGTGGCAACGACCAAGGCGGCGGCAGTCCCCGACCAAGTGCCGAACGCGTTCCCGGATCAGGTCGGCTTCTTGTTGGCCAGGGCCAAGATGGCCCTTCAGGCGGCCATGGACGCTGAGCTGGCACCCCTGGGCCTCACCATTGCCCAGTACGGGACGCTCGCCATTCTGGCCGCCAAGCCCGGCCTCTCCTCCGCTGAGCTGGCCCGAGAATGTTGCGTCAGCCCGCAGAGCACAGCCGCCTTGGTGCAGCGGCTGGCTACCGACGGGTGCCTGAGCCGGCGGCCTCACCCGGTGCACGGGCGGGTCATCGAACTGCGGGTCACGTCCAAGGGAAAGGGCCTCCTGGCCAGGGCCTCAGGCACTGTCGATCGAGTGGAGCGTGAGCTCCTGCTGTGCGAGCTCAGCCCTGAGGAGCAGGATCATCTCAGGGAACTGCTGCGTCGGGTGCTGAGCCGATCTCGAATGCGGGGCGTGGCGGCTCCTGGCTCGAGCCGGTAGAGCCGCCGACCTGGCCGGCATGGGGCCGGTCAGATTTGCAGGTCGATGGCCTGATGTGAGCGGGCTTCGCAGACCAGCCTCCCGTTGGGCCCCATGGCCAGCGCCGCCTCTCCGGCCACCAGCCGAATCAGCCCTCGGCCCACCAGTTCGTAGCGCCAGCCGAGGGCCACCCGGCCACCGGGCTCGGCGGCCAGCAGAGCCTGGACGTCGGCCCTGGTGGCCAGCAGCCCGGCGTCGATGCGCAGCTCACTGGCCCGCTGGGCCAGCCACGCCATGGCCAGGGCGGCGGCCGGACGCTGCACGCGGTCCATCTCCTCCTCGGGCGGGAGGCACAGCCGGGCATCGTCGAGAGCCAGGCCCACCGCTACCGCCTGCATGACTTCGCTGGCCATCGACTCCCGTAGGCGGCGGCTCTCCAGACCGCGCACCTGTGAGAGCTCGGTCAGGTCGCGGGGCGGCCGGTGGGCTATGGACATAAGGGCCAGCTCCGGAAGCACCATCCGAGCCGGACGATCGCTGGCCGCCGCCGTGGTCTCCCGCCAGGCGGCAACCGCCTGAGCCACCCCCCGGGCTGCTCCCCGCAATTGCCGAGCGGCCTTGATTCTCCACCAGGCCTGACTCGGGTCAGGTGGCCGGCGGTCCCTCGAGGCCAGCAGCGCACACTCCTGCTCGGCCCACGTCAGGCGACCCTGGGCGGCCAACTGGTGGATGAGGACCTGATGGAGCTCCAAGAGGTGCTCCACGTCGGCGGCCGCATAGTCCTGCTGGGCCTGGGACAGGGGCCGCCGAGACCAGTCGGTCAGGCGATCGCCCTTGGCCAGGCGCCGGTTGAGCAGGCGATCGACCAGGGTGGACAGCGACGGAGTCGACATCCCGAGGAAGCCGGCCGCTACCTGGGTATCGAACAACCGCTGGGGAACGGTCCCGCAGGCCCGTTCCAGCACCTCCAGGTCCTGCTCAGCGGCGTGGGCCACCACCACCGTGGGGCTGTCGAGCAGCCGGGCCAACCCCGAAAGATCGACGGCCAGCGGATCCACGAGAGCCAGGCCGGCCGGCCAGGCCAGCTGCAGCAGATCCAGGTGGGGGAAATAGGAGCGCTCACGATGGAACTCGGTATCCATCCCGACGGCGGGCACGCCGACCAGCTCCTCCATCAGCAGCTCGAAGGCCGCCTGGTCGCCAATCCAACGATGCCTGGACGAGGGAGCAGTCAATCGCTCGGTCCCTCGGTCCCTCGGTCCCTCGGCGCCTGGTGTCTCAACGTCGTGGAGAACGGACGTAGTCACTACCGACCTCGCCCACGTCGGCACCGATGGCCTGGCGGGCCCTCCCGGCCGACAATGGGGCGAAGCGGGCTCGGCCCTGAACGCACGGCTCTCCATCGCTGACCCGACTCACGACGCCCGACAGGTCCATCACACCCTCACCGTCACGGCCGTCCAGTCGGGCCACCACCCGATGGGCCTGGTCAACCGCCACCGGCCGCAAGAAGTCGGCCGAGGTGGTCCGGGTGAGGGCGAACGACCTACCCAGGGCAATGGCCCCCCAGGCCATGGCCTCGTCCAGGATGGCCAGCACCAGGCCGCCATGAACGTAATGCGGAGCGCCCGAGAAGTTGGTGCCCAGACAAAAGTCCCCCTCGACCGATTCTTCCTGGTCGTCATGAAAGAACGCGATTCCCAATCCAGCCCGGTTGGACGGCTCGCATACGAAGCAGTTGGAGTCGAAGCCCCACCGGGCATTGTCCAGGTGGTGGCGGGCCACGCCCGAACCCTACTTCAGTCGGCTGAGGCTCTAACCCCCGTAGCTCATTCGGGTGTCCTCCATTCGCAGCACCGGTGTGTCCTCGGCCGTGGCGAACCCGGCGTCGACGACCTCGCCCACGAAGAGGGTGTGGGTACCCACCGGCACTGCCTGGCGCACCTGGCAATCGAGCCAGGCCAGGGCCTGGTCGAGCACAGGAGCCCCGGTGGACTCCTGATGAACGGCAAAGCCGCCCAGACTGGAGCCGACCGGGGCTGCGGGGTCGACCGGCTCGGTCTCGCTCAGAGGTTTCACGAACTTGCGCACCATCGCTCGGTCATGGCGATCGATGAGGCACAGGCTGAACACCCCGCCATCGGCCACCAGCCGGTGGGTGAGGGCTTGGCGCTCGACGCTGATACCCACCAACTTGGGCTCGAGGGACAGCTGGGAGGCCCAACTGAGGGTCATCAGGTTACGGGTGCCACCGGCCCTGCTGCCCACCACGTACAGACCGGTCGGCATGCTCCACAGCACCCTTCGCCGCAACCGGGCATACGCCTCGCCGTCCTGGCCCGCAGGCACGTGACCGAGGCCGGGATGAGGGGTCATACCAGTACCGTAATGAGGACATCAGGATCAAGGGGGCGAACGACATGGCAATCGTCGAGAACATCCGGGACTGGCGGGGTAAGGACGTGCTGGATCCCGAGAAAGACAAGATCGGCAGGCTGGAGGAGGTCTACTTCGACGCTGAGACCGATCAGGCCATGTTCCTGGTGGTGCGGACCGGGGTAGTCAGCCACCACCACATCCTCATCCCGGCTGGGGGCGTGATCACCAGTCCAAACGACGTCACCGTGGGGGTAAGCAAGGACGCGGTCAAGTCTGCTCCCCGGGTCGAGCTCGGTGGGGAGTTCTCCGAGGAGGACGAGGTCCAGGCCTTCCGCTACTACGGCTTCGACTACGCTCCGGCCGCCACTCCGAGCGGTCGGCGCCTGGTGCGCCGCTAGCAGCTAGCCCTGGGGCGAGCGTATCGGTGTGAGTGGGCAGAAGGCGTTCAGCGGAGTTGGCTATTTTTCGCGTCAATTGCTCATGCGTCAGTCGGGTAGTGGGCGTTGTCCCATGCCGCCATCCCCCCCAGGACGTTGACCACCGCCCGGCCGCCGGCGGCCAGCAGGCTGGAGGCGACACTGGAGCGGTAACCGGACCCGCACACGGTGGCCACCACCGCTGCGTCGGGCACCTCGTCAAGGCGGGACGGCAGCTCGGCGCCGGTGATGAGGCTGGCACCAGGTATGTGACCGTCGGCCCACTCGGCTGGTTGACGCACATCCAGCACGGCCACCTGGCCCGCCTCCAGCCTGACCCTGAGGTCATGAACGGTGATCTGGGGGATGCTGGCCAGCGGTCGGGCCTGCATCGCCCAGGCCGTCATCCCGCCGGCCAGCCACCCGACCGGGAGGCGGTAGCCGATCCGCAGGAGCTGCCAGGCGACCTCCCACAGGTCGCCGGGCCGGTCGAGGACCACCAGGACACGGGCGCCGTCGGGCAGCACAGTCCCGGCCCAGGTGGTGAAGGATGACCCCAGCCCCACGTTCAGGGCGCCGGGGATGTGGGCGGCGCCAAAGCCGGCCGCGCCGCGAACGTCAAGCACGACTCCCCCGTCGGCCTGGGCGGCGGCGAGGTCCTCGGCCGACAGAGCCGGCGGCTCGCCCAGGGAGCCGAGGAGAGGGACGCCGGCCAGGTTGTGGGCCCGCATGCGCCTCCAGTAGGGAGGTACGGCTGGCAGCCTGTCGAGGCGAAGGCACTCTGACGCAAAGTCGTCGGAGACGATCTGGTCAGAAGAGTCGACTGCTCGGAGTACGGGGTTGGTGCGCCGCTCATAACCCACCGTGGTCGACAGGCGGGACCCGATGTTGGCGCCGCACAGGCTGCCTGACACATGGGTAGGGAACACCTCCACGTGGTCGGGCAGGGGGAGGATCTTCTCCTGGAGGGTCCGACAGAAGGCCTTGGCTGAGCGCCGGGCGTCCTCTGGAGAGCCGAGCAGGTCGGGTCGAGCCAGATCCCCGACCAGCAGGGCGCCCCCCGACAACAAGATGGCAGGCTCCTCACCGACCGAGCGATCTGAGACGAGCAGGCTCAGGTGCTCGGGAGTGTGACCCGGTGTGTGCAGGATCTCGAACACCACCTCGCCCATCTCGATGGCCTCCCCATCGTGCACCGGGCGGTGTTGGTAGCCGAGGTCGCCATGGGCGAAGCCGAGGGTGGTCAGCGGCTGGGCCCCGGCCGCCTGCTGGTGGCGGGCCAACTCGGCCAGCCCCGAGAGGTAGTCATTGTGGCCATGGGTGTCGATGGCATAGCGGACTCGCATCCCCTGGGCTCGGGCCGCCTCGTAGTAGGCGCTCACATCCCGCTGGGGATCGAGGATCAGGGCTTCCCCGGTGTCCTCCGACCCGACCAGGTAGGAGGCGTGGCCAAGCCCCTCGAGATGGAACTGCTTGAAGAACATGGGAATCCTCCGGTCGGCGCCTGGCGCCTCAGGCGAGAATCTGGTGGGTGGTGAAGTAGACCGCGAAACCGATGAGCAGCACGCCAAAGGCCTTACGGAGCCGGTCGGCGTTCAGGCGGGTGACGAGCAGCGATCCGGCGACCGCTCCGGGGATGGCGCCGGCGGCAAAGGCTCCAGCCACATTCCAGTCGATGTGGCCGAGGGCCCAGTGGGTGATCAGGGTGGGAACAGAGAGGACCGCTATCACAGCCAGGCTGGTACCGGCCGACTCGGGCATGGTCAGACCCAGGACGAGGACGAACAGCGGAACGAGCAGGAATCCGCCGCCGTTGGCCAGCAGCCCGGTGAAGAAACCAATGACCGCCGCCGCCGGGATGACCAGGCCGGCGCGACGCCGGGCTCGACCGGCCAGGCGGTTCTCGGAGGTGATGGGCAACAAGATGCGGGCTCCTACTGCGCCCAGCACCACGCCGGAGGCCACGAGGAGGGCCTTCCCGCCCACCGAGCCCGAGAGCAGGGCCCCGACGATGGTGGCCGGGACCCCTCCCATGACCGACCAACGGGCGATCTGGCGATCTATCTCCTGGCGTCGCACGTAGGCGACGGCCCCGGCGATGGCGGCCGGGATGGTCGCCGGCAGGGGAGCAGCCACCGCAATCAGGCCGGGCACACCGAGCAGGCCCAGCATCGGCGTGGCGAAGCTCGACCCACCTACCCCGAACAGGCCGAAGAGGACACCGATGGCCGCGCCGGTACCGGTCAATTCCGGCCATGGCGGCATCACGGGGACGACCATGACGGCATCAGTGCTCGCTACGCCGTTCGGCCGCCAGCGGCTGCGATGTGGGCTTGAGAGATGCTCAGCTCGGGACCGGACGCTGACCCACGCAGAACTCGTTTCCCTCGGGATCCGACATAACGGTCCAGACCGCACCCCACTCGTCATGGTCCGAGATCCGCTTGGCACCCAGAGCCAACAGGCGATTCACCTCCAGATGGCGGTCGTCGGCGGTGAGATCTACGTGCAGGCGGTTCTTGACCGCCTTGTCC
>QHCF01000229.1 GCA_003244275.1 Acidimicrobiales bacterium | reverse complement strand
TGGCGGCAACATCGGTGGCGGCACCGGAAAGACCACGACGACCAGTACTCCGGCCATTACCGTCCCGGTGCCGGCCTTCCCGGAGCAGGGCTATCCGATCGTCATCGGCATCGGAGTGGCGGCGGCCGGGATGGGTACCGTGTGGTACCGCCGCAAGGCCCGCGCCGCCTGAGGCCCGGGGCCCGGCAGCCGCCGGCGGGGGCTCAGTCCGACTCGGTGATGGTCACCGAGTCGATGGTCACCCGCTCGCTGGGCTTGCCCGATGAGGATCCGGTCGCCTCGATGGCCGACACCACCTCCAGGCCCTTGACCACCTTGCCGAACAGGGCGTACTTGGGTGGTAGCTGAGCCCCCTGGGGCCCGCTAATGATGAAGAACTGGCTGCCGTTGGTGTCGGGGCCGGCATTGGCCATGGCCAAAGAGCCCACCTCGTAGTGCCCTGGGGCCGGCAGCTCATCGGCGAAGCGGTAGCCCGGGCCGCCCCGGCCGGTGCCCTCGGGGTCACCACCCTGGACCACGAAGCCGGGGATCACCCGGTGGAAGGCGACGCCGTCGAAGTAGTGGTAGCGGGCCAGGACAACGAAATTGTTGACGGTCGATGGAGCCCCCACCGGGTCCAGGGCGATGGTCATGGTTCCCTTGCTGGTGGCCATCTCGGCCACATAGCGCCGGTCAGGGTCGATGCACATGGGAGGTGGGCCGTCGAAACGCCTCCGGGGGGAGGCGGAACCATCTGAAGGTGGGCAATCGGTCGGCATGGGAAGAGCCTCTTTTCGCAAAATAGAGTCTATAGGCAGTGCAGAGCACCGTTGCCCCTGCGGAGCAGTGTTTACGACGATGGTGATATGACCACTTTCAGCATATGGTGCACGACTTTGGGCGTACCGCTGGGGGTGCCGTCGGCGTCGATCTTGGCCACCACATCGGTCCCCGAGTTGACCATCCCGAACAGCGAGTACTGGGGCGGCAGCTGGGTCCCCTGTTGGCCGGTGATGATGAAGAACTGGCTGCCAGCCGAGCCCGGGGGATCGGCTGAGGTCTTGGCCATGGCCAGCGAGCCGATCTTATAGGCCCCGGCCGGCGGGACCTCCCCGGCCACCGTGTAACCCGGGCCGCCCGAGCCGTTGCCCTTGGGGTCGCCGCCCTGGACTACGAAGCCGGGGATGACCCGGTGGAAGGTCAGGCCGTCATAGAAGTGATACCGAGCCAGGACGATGAAGTCATTGACGGTCTTGGGGGCAGCCTTGGCATCCAGGGCGACGGCGTACGTGCCCACGTCGGTGGTGAAGGTGGCGGTGTAGGCGGTGGCTGGATTGACGCACATGGGGGGTGGCTGGGCGAAGGCGACGGTGCGCGGGGACGAGCCGTCAGCGGCCGGACACGGGGTGGGCCCGCTGAGCGTAGCTCCGGCCGGGGCGACGGCGGTGGTCGAGGTGGTCGGCCCCGATTTGGCGGAGCGGGGCTTGGCCGCCTGGGTCTTGGCCGGCGACTTGGAGCCGCCCCTGCCCAGCAGGGCCACCAGCCCGATCACCACCACGGCGATCACCGCGAGAATTATGCCTCTTCTCAGCCGGGACTTACGTTTGCGAGCGGCCTCCACCTGGGCCAGGCGTGCCTGGCGGCCGGCTCGCTTGCGGGCGCGCTTGGGGCTGGGCACGACTGGCCAACCTAGTCTGTGTCGGCCCTAGTGTTGGTTGGCGTGGCCCTGGTCGTGCAGAAGTTCGGGGGCACGTCGGTGGCCGACGCCGAGCGGATCCGGGCGGTGGCCGATCACGTAGCTCGCACCCGCCGCCAGGGGCACCAGGTGGTGGTGGTGGTGAGCGCCATGGGCAAGACCACCGACGAGCTGTTGCGCCTGGCTGACGACGTGAGCCGGGCCCGCCCCGGTCGGGAGTTGGACATGCTCCTCAGCTCGGGGGAACGGATCACCACGGCCCTGCTGTGCATGGCCCTGGCTGACCTGGGCACCCCGGCCGCCTCCTTCACCGGCAGCCAGGCCGGGATCATCACCGACACCACCCACGGCCGAGCCAAGATCACCGAGGTCCGAGGGGACCGCCTGCGCCAGGCCCTGGCTGTCGGCCAGGTGCCGGTGGTGGCCGGTTTCCAGGGGGTCTCGGTGGCGAGAGACGTCACCACCTTGGGCCGGGGAGGCTCGGACACCACCGCAGTGGCCCTGGCTGCCACTCTGGGGGCCCAGGCGTGCGAGATCTACACCGACGTCTCCGGGGTGTTCAGCGCCGATCCCCGGATCGTGCCGGCGGCCAGGCGCCTGGCTGCGGTCAGCTTTGACGAGATGCTGGAGATTGCGGCCACCGGCGGCCGGGTCTTGGCCCTTCGCTCGGTGGAGTTCGCTCGCAACCACGGTGTGCCCCTGCACGTACGCTCCAGCTTCACCTGGGAGGCCGGCACCTGGGTGAAAGGGGAGGATGAGTCCATGGAGCAGTCGATCGTCTCGGCCGTCACCCACGACACGACAGAGGCCAAGGTCACCGTGACCGGTGTGCCAGACCGACCGGGGGTAGCAGCCTCGCTGTTCCGGGGATTGGCCGACCGGGCCGTCAATGTGGACATGATCGTGCAGAACACCTCGGTTCGCGGCACCACCGACATCTCGTTCACCGTGCCCAAGGACGACCTGGCGGTGAGCTTGGAGGTGGCCCTGGCGCTGGCCCCGACCATCGGTGCCACCGACGTGTTGGCCGATCCCGACGTGTCCCGGGTCTCGCTGGTGGGGGCGGGGATGAAGACCAACCCGGGGGTGACGGCCGCCATGTTCGAGACCCTGGCACGGGAGGGCATCAACATCGAGATGATCTCGACATCGTCCATCCGGATTTCGTGCGTGATCCATACCGATGCCGTCGAGCAGGCGGTCCAGGCGCTGCACGAGGCCTTCGAGCTGGCCTGAGAGCCGGATCGCCCCGCCCCCCGCTCGCTGGCCAGTCTCGACTCCGTTGCGCTGGGTGGCCTCCCCGTTCCATGACCACAGGCCGCGCTAGTTCGCCACCTCTGGTACGAGGTTCGAGCTGCGACTCGGACTGCCCCGATGGCCATACACTGGCGCAGATGAGACTCGCGGTGGTGGGCGCCACCGGGCAGGTGGGCACGGTGATGCGCTCGGTGCTGGCCGAGCGGGGCTTTGCGGTGGACGAGATGCGCTTCTTGGCGTCGTCCCGCTCGGCCGGGTGCCGCCTGCCCTGGGGTAGGAGTGAGGTGGTGGTGGAAGATGCCGAGACTGCCGACTACCGGGGCGTGGATCTGGCCTTGTTCTCCATAGGGGGAGCAGCCTCGCAGCGCTTGGCCCCCCGGGTGGCTGCCGCCGGGGCCATCGTCATCGACAATTCGGCCGCCTGGCGTATGGACCCGGAGGTGCCCCTGGTGGTTTCCGAGGTGAATGCGAGGGCCCTGGACCGAATTCCCAAGGGGATCGTGGCCAACCCCAACTGCACCACCATGGTGGCCATGCCGCCGCTCAAGGTGCTTCACGACGAGGCCGGCCTGCGCCGGATGGTGGCCTCCACCTACCAGGCGGTGTCGGGAGCTGGGCGGGCGGGGGTGGCCGAGCTGGAGGAACAGGTGGGAAAGGCGGCCGGACGAGCCGGGGAACTGACCTTTGACGGCTCGGCCGTCGACTTTCCACCCCCGTCAGTCTTCCCGGCTCCGGTGGCCTTCAATGTGGTACCGCTGGCCGGCAGCCGGGTCGACGGCCTGGATGGCCAGGAAACGACCGAGGAGCACAAGCTGCGTGACGAGAGCCGCAAGATCCTCGACCTCCCCAATCTGGTCGTCTCCTGCACGTGCGTGCGGGTGCCGGTGTTCACTGGGCATTCGCTATCATTGAACCTCGAATTCGAGGAGCCGCTTGGCGTGGGACGGGCCAGAGAAGTGCTCAGCCGAGCCCCCGGGGTGGTGCTGGCCGATCTGCCCTGTCCACTGGGGGTGACGGGGGCAGACCCCGTCTCGGTGGGCAGAATCCGCGTTGACCCCGGGGCCGCTCCGGGCCGTTCCGGCCTGGCCCTTTTTGTCTCCGGCGACAACCTGCGCAAGGGGGCTGCCCTCAATGCAGTGCAGATCGCCGAGTCCCTGCTGGCTCGGCTGGCCTGACCGGCCGACCGGCCGGACCGCGAGCCACCGGTTTCCGGCCCCGTGGCCGTCCCCGCGTTGACCCCCTCCGCCACCCATAGGTGTGACGATGGCGCCTGAGAGCCGATGTGGAGATGGTGAGCATTTCCACAACAACACTCGAAACCATGACGACATTGGCGCCGACGACACTCGCGCCGACGACACTCGCGCCTTGGTGGAGCGAGCACGCGACCACGACGAGGAGGCGTGGGCTGCCCTGTACCGGGCTGTCTATCCGCGACTGCTGGCCTACGCCCGGCGCCGTTTGTTCGACGGCGATGGGGCCAAGGACGCGGTGGCCGAGACCATGGCCCGAGCGGTCGCCGGTATCGATCGTTTCGCCTGGAAAGGAGGCGGTTTCGACGCCTGGCTGTTCGGCATCTTGCGCCATGTGGTGCTGGACACACAACGAGCCCGTCGTCTGCATCACCTCAAAGATGCCGACCATTCCCCCAGCGGCGACGCCGGGCCCCTCGAACAAGTGCTGGCCGACGAGGAGGTGGGTCAGGTGCGGGTTGCCTTCGACCTTCTCGGACCTGGCGATCGGGAGGTGTTGGAGCTGCGAGTCCTCGCCGGGCTGAGCTCCGAAGAGGTGGCGACCGTGCTCGGCAAGCGCCCTGGCGCGGTGCGCATGGCCCAGAGCCGAGCCCTGGAGCGATTGCGGCAGTCACTGGAGAAGTCGTGACCGGCGCCGACCACCACTCGCGGGATCGACCGGGAGACGGCTCAGCCCAAACGACCGACGAACAGTTGCGGGAGCTGTTGGCCAAGGCGCTGGCTCCCCCTCCGGTCCAGCCTTCGATGCAGGAGATGGATGCCCTGCAGGCCGTGGTCGCTTCGGCACGCGCCGGTCATGAGCCCACAGTTGCCAACGGCGGCCGCTGGACGGCCCTCTGGCGCCCCTCCCACTGGCGTCGTCGCGCCGCGATCCCAGTGCTGGCGACCGTCATGGTGTTGGGCAGCGGAGGAGTGGCGGTGGCGTTGGCGCGGCCGGTGCTCCCATCGCCTCTGCGGGCTGCGGCCCGTGCCGTCGGCCTCCCGGTCGACTCCCAGCGCTTGGCGGACGCCCGCGCTCAGCTGGCCCGGCTGGAGGCGGCCATGGCCAGCGGTCCGCTGACCGCGGCCCGTCAGGCCCAGCTGCGCAAGGAGGCGGACGCCCTGCAGGCCGCCCTGGCTCGGCTGGATCCATCGGAACGCCAGATGGTGGCCCCCTCCGCTCGTGGCGCGTTGTCCCGGGCAGACAGAGCCTTGCAACTCCCTGCGGCGCCACCGCCAGGATCATCGTCGTCTTCACCGCCCGGGTCACCGCCGTCGTCGTCACCGCCCGGGTCGACTACAACGACCTCGAGGCCAGTCCACGCCACGGCCAGCACCACCATGTCGACGCCGGCCGGCTCGTCGACCACGGTGCCAATACGACCTACGTCCCCCCCTCGACCGATGCCGACCACCACTACCACCCTCCGGCGGCCCGCCTCCGCTCAGCCCTGAGATCGAAGGGGGTGTGACATTCGGGCCACGGCTGCGATACCACCAGTACCGACGACACCAGGAGATGAGTATGACTGAGGACACCGACCTGACGGATCTGACTGACGACGAGCTGGCCGCCGAGACGGCTGAAGAGCTGCCCGATCGCGAGGCCATGTCGTTGATCAACGCCAATGTGGCGGCACCAGTGAACGTGGCAGCAGCGCTCAATGTGGCATCTGACCACTCCGTCGCGACTGCTGACGCCACCCAGACAGCCCCCATCACCCAGACCAGCTGAGCGCTGGCCCGCTCGGCCTGGCTGCACCATCGACACCATCAATCCATCAACCTGAGGAGATCCAATGAGTGAAGAGATCAGCAACGAGTTGACCGAAGAGGAGCTGTCCGCTGAGACGGGCGAGGAGCTGCCCGACCGTGAGGCCATGTCCCTGGTGAATGCCAACATCGCAGTCCCGGTGAACGCCGCGGTGGCAGCCAACGTGCTGTCGGATAACGCCACTGCCACGGCCAATGCCGCCCAGACCACACCGATCACTCAAGGCAACTGATCCGCCAGGCCAACCAATCACCGAACCAGGAGAATCTTATGAGTGAAGACATCCATAGCCCGGAGCTCACCGACGAGGAGCTGGCAGCTGAGACGGGCGAAGAGCTGCCCGACCGTGAGGCCATGTCCCTGATCAACGCCAACCTGGCCGCGCCGGTCAACGCGGCCGTGGCCGCCAACGTCCTGTCGGACAACTCGACGGCCACCGCGGACGCCACCCAGACGGCGCCCATTACCCAGACCAACTGACCGGACGGCTCGGAAGCTCCATGAAGATCCAACGGGCTTTCCGACGCCGCCTGCGAACCAATAATGGCGGAGTGAGGGTGGTAGCCGATCTGAACGCGGCTGTCTCGGCCAACATCTCTGAGCCTTCCGACGCCTCCGAGCCTCCCGGCTCGGAGGCGTCGGCGGCCAGTCACCAGGTCACCGAGATCGTCCAACAGGGCGCCTCCACCCGGGGGCGTCGTCGAACAGGTGGCCCGGGCAACCGGTCCTGAGCGAACGGGAGCCGGGTCATCAGTATCTCTGACGAACCTGCAGTAGCGCCGGGGCCGGAGGCGACCGCCCCCACCAACTTGACCGCCCCTGCCCCAGCCG
>QHCF01000067.1 GCA_003244275.1 Acidimicrobiales bacterium | reverse complement strand
GCTGGAAGGTGCAGGGAGCCGTCCCATCGACCGTGTCGTAGAGACTGTGGCCGGCAGCCAGAGCAGCCATCAGCACGATGGGCTTGAACGCCGAGCCGGGCGAGCGGCCACCACCACCTCCCCGCCCGGTGGCCACGTCATAGCCGGTCTGAGATGCCTTGTTGCCCGACACCAGGGCCCGGACCATCCCGGTGGCGGGATCCACTGCCACCAATGAGGCGGTGAACCGGCCACCCGAGTTGGGCATCTGGTGCCGCACGGCTGCCTCGGCTTGCGCCTGCATGGCGGGGTCGAGGCCGGTGGTGATGCGCAGGCCTCCCTCGTACAGCGCGCTGTAACGGTCCTCGGGTGTGGGACCCAGGCGGGGGTCCGCCAGCAACCGGAGCTTGACCTCCTCTACGAAGGGAGTGGCCTGTTGCGGACTGGGATTGTTCACGCTGGTAGGGAGGGGCACCGACTCGAGCGCAGCCGCCCGGCTGGAACTCAGGTCCTGGTTGGCCACCATGAGGTCGAGCACCTGGTTGCGCCGTCGCAGAGCGGCCTGGGGATGGGCGAGGGGGTCGTAGGGACTGGGGCCCTTGATGAGACCAGCCAGCAGCGCAGCCTGGCCAGTGCCGAGTTGATTGACGTCCAGCCCAAAATACGTCTTGGCCGCCGCCTCGATGCCGTAGGCACCGTTGCCAAAGTACACGGTGTTGAGGTACCGATCCAGAATCTGGTCCTTGGAGAGCTGGTGGGCCAGGCGGTAAGCCAGCACTGCCTCGTTGACCTTGCGGCTGAGGCTGTGCTGCGATGTGAGCAGTGAATTTTTCACCAGCTGCTGGGTGATGGTGGAGCCGCCCTGGACTGCCTGACCCGAGGTGGCGTCGGCCTTGGCGGCCCGCAAGATCGACCGAAGGTCGATTCCTCCATGCAAGTAGAAGGTGTTGTCCTCGGTGTCCAGCACCGCCTGAATGACATGGTGGGGAACCTGGGACAGCGGGACCGGCTCGCGGTTGTCAGCGTCTGACAGTACGGCCAGGAGGTTCCCGTTGCGATCGAAGACCTTGGAGGGCAGGTTCAGTCGCCTCAGCTGCAAAGGATTGCTCACCCCTCCGACCTGGGTGGCGTTGGCCAGACCCTGGGCGGCGGGGACCAGGAGTCCTACCAACAGAGCCAGGGTAACCCCCCCCAAACCGCAGGTGGCGAGAAAGCGACGGGCGAATCTCCGGTGCTGCACTGATCCTGAAGGGTAACGGGCCGGGGGAAGTTCTGGGGGCCGGCCGGTCGCAGCCAGCCCGGGCCGACGCCTGGTTAGCCGCTAGGAGCAGCCGGTCAGGACGCTGAGGGCGAGGAGCACGCCGAGGGCGACCAACAGCGCCGGTAGCCCTACCCGGACACCCACCCGGCTGTAATCCCAGGCGGTGACGCTGACGCCCAGCCGGCCCATCGAGTCCAGCCACAACAGGCTGGCCAGCGATCCGGTGACGACCAGAGACGGGCCGATGTTGACTCCCAACAGCACCGCCCACAGTGCGCAGCTGGGTCCATGGGACAAGCTCGGCAGGGCCAGCAGCAGAGCGGGCAGATTGTTGACTGCGTTGGCCGCCCCCGCCGCCACCGCGGTGGTGCGGGCCTGCGCCGCCAGGCCGACCCCGCCGATGAGGTGGCCGATAGCCAGGTGGGCCACTGCCGCATCGGCCAGCACCGCCAGAGAGGCGGCTACCAGGGCGGTACCCCACGGTATGACGCCCCACGGTATGACGCCCCGCAGCCTGGCGCTCAGCGGTATGGCCGGCCGGGAGGTGCTGTCCCGGGTGGTGGCGAGGACCAGGACCACGTCGGCACCCACGGCCACTTCCCAGGGCGCCACTCCAAACCCTGGCCCGGCCACGAAGCCGACCAACACCAGGACGATCACCGTGCCGCCCAGGATCAGTGCTCGCCGCTCGGGACGTTGGCGGTCCAGGTGCTCAGGGCGCCCGGGGCGCAGTGCCCGTTGGTAGCACCAGTAGCCCACCATGGTGGCCGCCAGTGACGGTACGGCCAGGTGGGTGATGAAGGAGCCGGGGCTGGTGCCGGTGCGGGCTGCGGCGATGAGGTTGGTCAGGTTGGAAACGGGCAGGGCAGACGAGGCCAGGCAGGCCAGCAACACTGGCTGGAAGCCCACCGCCCGGGGGCAGAGACCCGTGCGTCGAGCCACCCGGACGTAAAGGGGCGTGAGCAGCACAACCGAGGCGTCCAGGTTGAGCACCGTGGTGACGACGGCAGCCAGGGCCCACAGTCCGGGGACCACCCTTGGGCCGCCGGTGAGCACACCGGCAAGGCTCTCGAAGAGGCCAATTCGATCCAGGAGAACGGCGAGAGGCACGGCGGCCAACAAGAAGGCCAGTGGATCGACCAAAGGGCGCAGCGCCCGACCAGCGTCGCCTGGTCCTATCAGGCCCAGGCCCAGAGCCAGCACCACCGAGGCGGTGGGCACCGCCCAGGCGGGCAATCGGAGCGGTCGGGCCACCGCTCCCGCCACCCCTACGCCGAGCAGGACCAGCTTGGCGACAAGCACGCCGGGCGGAGGCTAGCCGGGCCTGGCTGCCCGCTGGCCCACTAGCCGTGGTGGCGAGCAGGTCATCACATGGGCCATGATGGCTCAACGGGCGCGGCCAGGGTGGACCCCGCCCATGGAGAGACGGACTTACCACAGATGGCATTTTGCGCGGCTCGACGACGTCCTGTCCTGTTCGGGACAAGAATGCTGGCGGCCCTGGCGGTGACCTCCTCGGGTGCGGGTTTCCTGGGAGTATGGAGCACGGCCGGGCCTGCCGAAGCATCCACCTCGGCCGCGGCCAGCCAAGACCAGGCCAGTCAGTCCACCAACACCACCCAGACCTGTCCGATCCTTTGCTCGCCAACCACCACGATGCCGCCCACCACGACCACCGTCGCGTCCCCCCCCACGACCACCAGATCCCGGTCGACCAACTCCCCACCGCCGGCCAGCATCCCGCCGGTCAAGACTCCACAGGGCAACCCGGGAACGGGCAACCCGGGAACGGGCAACCCGGGACAGGCCAACCCGGGTCCTGCCGGGAACACCTTGTCTCCGGCTCAGCCGCCGCCTCCCACCGTTCCCTCCGGCGGGACGGGTGACAACCCGGTCGCCAATGCCCCCTTCCCGGCCGCCCTGCAGGCCATCGCCAACTCGGTTCACCGGTCCCCCCCCAGCAATACCTCGGCCCTCATCGCCGCCCTCGCCCCCCTGGAGCAGGCCGGCATGACCCCGCTGCAGGCCGAGGTGGCCGGCATGGGCCAGTTCCCGGTGGCCGGCGACGTGTACTACACCGACGACTGGCTCGAGCCCCGTCCCGGCCCGGTTCCCCACGTGCACATGGGCGATGACATCATCGCCGCCTCGGGGACGCCACTGCGGGCTCCGGCCACCGGCCAGCTCACATACTCAAATAGCGACCCCAACGGTTACGGCCTGACCGCCCTGGTCACCCAACCGGACGCCACCTATTATCTGATGGCCCACATGAGCGCTACCGTCCAGGGTCTGACCAGCGGGAGCGCGGTGACCCAGGGCCAGATCGTCGGCTTCGTCGGGGCGACAGGAGACGCCACGGGGCCCCACTCCCACTTCGAGGTCCACCCCCAGGGCGGTGCAGGGGTCGACCCCAAGCCCATCCTCGACCAGTGGCAGGCCCAGGCCATCGCCGCCATCCCGGCGGTCCTGGCCGCCTACAAGGGCGGCACGATACCGGCCCCGGCCGTGGGCCAGCCGGTGATACCGGCGCCCGCCCAACTGACCCCCGGCCCTTCTGAGTACCCCACTGAGAACCCGACTCTCGCCCTTGGCTCCGGGCCCCAGCAAAAAGAGTCCCTGGCCGCCGCCCACGCACCTTCGGTGCCCGCCAGCACGCGACTGGGACTGGCTGGTCTGGTGTTGCTGCTCGGCACTGGGGCCGCCACTCTGGACGTCACCTGGCGGGCTCGCCGCGCCCGGGAGTCCCGTTAGGAGCGAGGCACGTATCCGCCTCGGCCGAGCGAGACGCTCTGAGCTAGGTCCAAGGTCTCCTCCACGCCACCTTTCACCTCGGTGACCCAGGGCAGGCGTTGGCGCAAGATGCGCTCAACCCCCCCCTGGAGAGTGGCACCGCTGATGGCGCACGAGCTGCAAGAGCCCTGGAGCATGACCTCCACCACCCCCGCCTCGACGTCGACACCCTTGACCACCAGATCGCCGCCGTCCGCCTGGACGGCCGGGCGCATCAGGGCGATGACTCGAGCCAACCCAGTGTGGCGCTCGGTCTGCTCCTCGTCGCTGAGGGTGAGTGGCTCAGTCACCCTCCCAGCATCAGTCACCTTCCCAGCATCAGGCATGGCCACAGGGTACTGGCCTAGCGCTCGATGGGCGCCCGTACCAGGTTGCCCCACTCGGTCCAGGACCCGTCGTAGTTGCGGACGTGGGGATAGCCGAGGAGGTGATGCAGGACGAACCAGGTGTGGCTGGATCGCTCGCCAATTCGGCAGTAGACGACGATGTCGTCAACACTGGCCAGGCCCTGCTCGTCGGCGTAGATCGCCCTGAGCTGGTCCACCGCCTTGAAGGTCCCGTCGTCGTTGGCCGCCCGCTTCCAGGGAACACTGGCCGCCGTGGGGATGTGTCCGCCCCGCAGAGCCCCTTCCTGGGGGTAGTCCGGCATGTGCAGCAGCTCACCGCTGTACTCCCCCGGGGAGCGGACATCCACCAGCGGTCCCTTGCCCAGATGGGCCATCACGTCGTCGCGGAAGGCCCGCACCGGCTCGTCCCTGCGGTCCACCACCGGGTACTCGGTGGTCTCCCGGCTCGGCACATCGGTGGTGGTAGGTCGTCCCTCCTCCAGCCACTTCATCCGCCCGCCATTGAGCAGGCGTACATCGGGGTGGCCAAACAGGGTGAAGACCCAGAGGGCGTAGGCCGCCCACCAGTTGAAGTTGTCGCCATAGAACACCACCGTCGAGTCCCTGGAGATCCCCGACCTGGACATGAGCTGGGCGAAGCCCTCGGCGTCGAGGTAGTCACGCCGCAGATGGTCGTTGAGGTCCAGGTGCCAGTCGACCTTGATGGCCCCCGGGATGTGTCCCGTGTCGTAGAGCAGGACGTCCTCGTCCGACTCGACGACCACCAGGTCGGAGTCGTTCAGGTGGTCGGCCAACCAGGCGGTGGTGACCAGCAGCTCGGGATTGGCGTAATCCTTCAACTCAGGTGCGGAGTCCGTGGCAACAGTGGACATGATCGTCTCCTCTGGCTCGTGTCCTTTACACCCTAGGGCGAAATATGACTCTTCCGGTCACCAATTCGTCGCCCCAGATCGCTGGACCTGCTGCGGTGGCCCGTAGAATCCCAGAATGATGACCTTATCGGCCACGCCACCTGCCCTTCAGCGCATCGTCGACCTGTTCGCCGGTGCTCCCCGCCAGCTGCGCCTCGAAGCCCTGCTCGAATACTCCCGCAAGCTGCCGCCCCTCCCGCCTCACCTGGCTGGGGACCATGCCGCCATGGAGCAGGTCCCTGAGTGTCAGACGCCATTCTTTCTGGCCACTGAGGTGGACGACGACAGCCGGGTGAGGCTGTACTTCGATGTGCCGGCCGAGGCGCCGACCACCCGGGGCTTCGCCGGCATCCTGAGCGCCGGCCTCGACGGCGCCACGGCGGCCGAGGTGCTGGCCACGCCGGCGGACTTCTACGCCCGTATGGGCCTGGCCGAGGTCATCTCCAGTCTGCGCCTGCGGGGTATGTCGGCCATCCTGAACCGCCTCAAGCGCCAGGTGGCGGCCCAGGTGGCGGTGGTCTGACCGGCTGTTCACTCTGCTGGCTGCGGCCAGGGCGGCCCCAACAGGTCCAGGTAGTGGTCGAGCGTCGCCTGGTCGTAGGCGATCAGGCGGACCACCTCCACCCTGGTGGGCACGGAGCGCAGGGTGGCCATCGCCACCTCGGCTGCCTCGTGTGGCGGGTAGCCGTGGACGCCCGTCGAGATGGCCGGAAAGGCCATCCGGCGCGCCCCCAGCTCGTCGGCCACCTCCAAGGCCCGCCGGTAGCACGACGCCAACAGCTCGGGCTCTTTGTGGTGCCCGTCGCGCCACCTGGGCCCCACGGCATGGATTATCCAGCGGGCGGACAGGGCAAAGCCGAATGTGGCCTTGGCGTCGCCGGTGGCACAGCCGCCCAGTGCCTGGCAGGCCCGGTGCAGCTCAGCCACCCCCGCCGCCCGGTGGATGGCGCCGTCCACCCCACCCCCACCGGCCAGAGACTGGTTGGCGGCATTGACGATGGCATCAACGTCCTCGGTGGGGATGTCCCCCAGAGCCGCCTGGATGAGCAAGCTCAGTCCTGTTGTAGCTGGGCCGCCCTGGGCCGCGCCTGACTGGCCACCAGGGAGTCGATGGAGTCAGTGGCCGCCATGACCTGGGACTGGCTGGCATAGGCGTCCCAGACCTCGTTCCCGCCAGTACGCCAGTTGACGCTCGGCTGTTGCAGCAGCACCGGGTCGATCTGGTCGACGTGTTGCTCCACCAATTCGATCATCGACTCCAGCAACGACTCGTCGAGCAGATGGGGCTGCAGACCCAGGTCGACCAGAGCGGAGTGCTTGGCGTTGTAATAGTGGCTCTCGCTCTCCACCCGGGGGTTGGGCACGTGGGCGATGGTGGTCTCCCACCCCCGCGCCTTGCGCGCCCGAAGCACCATGTCGGCCAGCTCGTTGAGGTTGAACTGCTCGGTGAACTGGTTGAAGACCCGACACTGCCCCCGCTCGGCGGGATGCTCGATGGCCAGGGTGATGCAGGCCATGGTGTCGCGGATGTCGAGGTAGCCACGAGTCTGACCCCCTTGGCCGTACACAGTCATGGGCAACCCAGCCGCGGCCTGCACGCAAAACCGGTTGAGTGCCGTACCCCAAATGGAATCGAAGTCCAACCTGGTCATCAGGTCGGGGTGGAGCATCGTGTCCTGCGTTTGGTTGCCGTAGACGACACCCTGATTGAGGTCAGTGGCCCGCATGCCCCAGATGCGGGTACCGAAGTGGATGTTCTGGCTGTCCGCCACCTTGGACAGGTGGTAGAAGCTGTGAGGCACCTTCGGATAGGGCAGCGTGTCGGTGCGCCCATTGTGCTCGATGGTGAGGTAGCCCTCTTCGATGTCGATGTTGGGGCACCCGTACTCGCCCATGGTGCCCAGCTTGACCAGATGACAATCGGGGGCCCGCTCGTTGATGGCGAACATCAGGTTCAGGTTTCCCACGATGTTGTTGACCTGGGTGCGCACGGCATGATCGCGGTCGATCATGGAGAAGGGGGCGCTTCGTTGCTCGGCCAGGTGGACCACCGCTTCGGGTACGAACTCGGCCATGAAGGCGTCGAGGGCCTTGTGATCGCAGAGGTCCAGATGGTGCCAGATGATCGTGTTGCCGGTGAGCTCATGCCAGCGGTCGACCCGCTGCTCCATGGTCGGAATGGGCACCAGGCTGTAGGTGCCCCCCTCCTCGTCCCAGCCCCGGCGGGCCAGGTTGTCCACCGCCACGACGTCGTAGCCGAGTCGCGACAGATGCATAGCCATGGGCCAGCCGATGTAACCGTCGGCACCCAGCACAGCCACAGTCTTACCCACCGGTCCTACTCCTTCTTCCCGCCCGAGTAGGGCCTGTTCCTGGAGCCCACGTTACATCAGCCCCAGGTCTTCTCCTGGACAACCCGTTGTCCCGACGCCGGCTCAGGCCAGGCGGCGCTCGGTTGCCCAGCGGGTCAGCTGGTGCCGGGTGGACAGCTGGAGCTTGCGCAGGACGGCCGACACGTGGCTCTCCACCGTCTTGGTGGAGATGGAAAGCTCACGGGCCAACTCCTTGTAGGTGTAGCCCCGGGCGATGAGGCGCAGGACCTCTCGCTCCCGGGGGGAGAGCTGGTCCAGCTCGGGATCGAAGGAGGCGACCGGGCCGTCACTGGCTCCCGGCATGGAGGCGAAGGCATCGAGCACGAAGCCCGCCAGGCGGGGTGAGAACACGGCGTCGCCCTCGGCCACCCTGCGTACGGCCGCTACCAGGTCGGGACCGGAGATGGTCTTGGTGACATAACCTCGGGCCCCGGCCCGAATGACGGCTATGACGTCTTCGGGGGCGTCGGACACCGACAGGGCCAGGAA
>QHCF01000232.1 GCA_003244275.1 Acidimicrobiales bacterium | reverse complement strand
ACGGCATCTCAAGCCGTCGCAGCCAAATCAACCGACCCAACCCCGGTGAAGGCGCCGGGGCCGGCTTCAAGGCCCGATCCGAAGTTGCAGTCCTTCGGAGTGGACCGGCTCGACACGTCTGACGCTGATGGCAAGAACGTGACGGCCCATCAGGTTACGGAGATCAGCGTCATGCACGACGATGGGACTCGCACGGTTACCGACAAGACGCTTGACCCCAGCACCGGGGCGGTGACGAAGACCAAAACCTCCTCCATTCGGGGATCGGGCTTGACGCGCGGCGAGAGTGCGCCCGTCACGACAACCACGACGGCTCCCGGTAGCGTCACTTCGGCAGCCTCGGGATCTGGTGGCTGTTGCTCGGCCGAAGGCTGGCGGTGGGTCCGCACCTGGACGAACTTCTACTCCACTCTAGGCTCGCTGGTGTTCACGTGGAACGTCCAGATTCAGTGGGCCTGGGGAGGTGGAATTCCCGGTGTCCAATGGGGTCATGTGTACAATCAGTGGCACCCCCGGCCCTGGTTTTCCAACGTCTCGGGCTGCTGCTACGTCGTCCAGGGTGAGCCGAGCTGGGAGACCGAGTTCTTCTACGGCTGGGATGCGATGAACTATTCGTGGAACACTGGCTGGAGCTACCAGGCCAAGGGTCAGATCCAGAACTGCGTCTTCAAGTATGGTTGTGGGTACACCACCTACCCGAGGATCAACATGTACGCCCACGCCAACGGTTCTTACTACTGGTCCACCACGGGATGATGGCTATCCTAAGGGGAATAGTTGTTTTCGTCATCCTGATGGCACTTGGCCTGGTATTCGGCCTCGTTGGGCCGGTAGAGGTTGCCGTAATATTCAGCCTCGCGCTGGGTGCCGGGATCGGGCTTGGGCGCTTAGCTCGAACAACCGGGCATTTGGTCAGATTCCTTCGGCGGGGTCCACGGCCCGCTGAGAACTGACAACCTCTTTGCGGAGGGCACCGGGCAGCCGGTGTCCTCCGTGCTTGGCCCAGGACCGGAGTAGAGCGTCGATCCACCGATCCGTGTCTGAGGCCGGTAGCGCTGATGATACGCAGTACCAGCCGGTCCCGATGCCGTTCGAAGCAAGCTAGCAAGACAATGAGTTCCAGTGGAGTAGTGGGATTTGGGGCGGCGCAAGGGTCCACCCGCAGTTGGGGCCATCGCGTGATCTTTAGCGTGTTCTTTGCCCGGACCACGAAGGAGAAGCCACGGTGGACCTCGACCACTCTGCCCTCACCGACCTCCCGTAGGTACCACCGGACTAGCCCGGTGTTGCGGCGGACCTAGCTCGGATGCGCCACACGTCAGCATTCGTCCGCAACGGTCCTCGGCTGGGCCCTGCCCCTGTGGGATTCTTCGACCATCCCGCCTACTCGACAAGCCAAGCCCCGTCTTCGGCCCTGGTGCAAGGCGAGCCCCCGCAGGTTGGTCGACAACGGGCGGTCGACGCTGGACTACCAGTCATCCGGCCACAGGCGCCATACGCTGGAGGGCGGGCACGCCTATGTAGATCCCCGTCGTCCGACGCCAGTGGGAGGCGCCCGCAAGAGCGGCGGCGGCGACCCAGCGGTCGGCCTCGTCATCCTTCGCGCCGAGGCCGTGGCCGGAGCGGACGCACCATGATGGAGATCAACGTACGCGTCGATCACCTCTTCGATGGGAAGGACCACGCCGGCTCGGCTCACGAGCCGATCGAGCACGGTCCTGCGTCGCGCTCCCCAGCCAGCGACCTCGGCGCCGAAGCGCATCCCGGCCACTACGACGAACGGAAGCACCCAGGTGACATCCCGCAAGACCGGGCCCCACTGTGCGTAGCGGCGCGATTGCTTCGCACCAAGCCAGGCGCTGGCGATCATCGTGTCGACCACGACAGCGGCCGCCACGGAGACTCAGGCCTCGTCGAGAACCCGGTAGAACGTGTCTTCGTCCTCGGAGGTCAGATCGTCGATCAGGAACTGGCCGAGCTCGCCCATGGGCTCTACGCCTTCGATCAGCCTCGCGACCGTACCGAACTTCGGCCCCTCGGGCTGGTGTGTTGAGGTGTCCGACATCGGTCCCTCCTCTCGTCCAAGTCGCGAGCTTCAGGATACGCCCGCCGGTCGCTGTGCCGGCGAGGCAAGATCGAGTGGTGGCGCGACGTCCGACTTACTCGGCCGCGACTCGACAGAATGGTCTACGTGACGCACTGCCCGGCCACGTGGCCGGGCCCCCCAAGGCCCCAGCAGCAGACGCCAGCGACACAGCTTGAGGCTTTTCCCGGGATTCTTGCCCGGTACGCTTGACAGGCGAACGTACGTTCGACTATGGTTGGGGCATGGACGACACGGCCGCCAAGCGCATCGACGACGAGATCGCCGAGGTTTGCGGCACCCTCAACGCCACCGCCGGCCGCCTGGTGGCGCTCATCGCCCAGGCCCTGGAGTCCGGGGCCTACGCGGTGGCGGGCATCCACTCGGCCGAGCAATGGGTGGCCTGGACGTGCGGTGTGTCGCCGGGCCGGGCCCGGCGCCTGGTGGCCATGGCCCGTCGCCTCGGCGAGCTTCCCGAGACCCGCGCCGCCCTGGAAGCAGGCGAGCTGGGCGAAGACCAGGTGGCGGTGATCTGTCACCACACCCCCAGCGCCTACGACGCCGAGGCGGCCATCGTGGCCCGAGAAGCCACGGTGGGCCAGCTCCAGCGCATCCTGTCGCGCTACCGCTTCGATGAGCCTGAGTCCGCCCAGCCGCCGTCGGCCGAGGGTCGGCCCGAGCCCGAGGAGCCCGAACCCGAGGCAGCGGAGCCCGCCGAGCCCGAGCCCCGGCGGGTGAGCTTCGGGTTCACCGACGAAGGTCAGTGGCGGCTTTCTGCCCTACTGCCCCCTGACGAGGCAGCCCTGGTGGAACGGGCCCTGGCTGCTGCCCGCCAGGCCATCTTCGGTGGCGACGCCGATTCTGCGGACACCCCGGCCAAAGTCTCCTGGGCCGATGCCCTGGTGGCCCTCGCCGATACCTACCTGGGCGGCGAGGGCGTGGCCCGCCCCCACCACGACCGCCACTTGGTGCTGTTCCACCT
>QHCF01000198.1:323-7779 GCA_003244275.1 Acidimicrobiales bacterium | reverse complement strand
CCGAGAGCGCTGCGCCCAGCGAGAAGCCCGAGCCGGTTACAGTCGGGAGCGAGCTCTGGTCCTACGAAGCCGTCGACCTCGGCCAGCAGTAGAGGCAGTCGGACAGGCGTCACCACTGCAACCAGTGGATTTCAGACGCTAGGCCCTAACGACTCTGCGGGGGAGCCAGTCAGGGCGGAGATCACCGACTCCACCAGGGCGGAGGCAGCTGCCTGGGGGTCGGGAGCGGCAGTGACCGCCCGGCCCACCACCAGCAGGTCGGCTCCGGCCGCCAATGCGGCCTGCGGGGTTGCCGCCCGGACCTGGTCGTGAGCGTCGGTCCCAGCCGGACGGATGCCGGGTACGACGGCGAGGAGGGACCGGACCTGCTCCCCGACGGTCGCCACCCGCTTGACCAGGCCGACGTCGCTCGCCGCGCACACCACCCCCCCGCAGCCCGCCTCTCGGGCAGCCGCCAAGCGCTCCTCCAGCACTTGCGGCATGACACCGGGCGCGCTGGTAAGCACAGTGACGGCCAGGGCGATCGGCGCAGGAAGGCCGGCGGCGGTCGCCCCCTCGGCCAGTCCCTCGACCCCGGCGTGAAGCATGGGAACCCCGCCCGCGGCGTGCATGGTCACGAAGCTGGCACCCAGGCCGCCCAGGACGCGGCTGGCTCTCTCCACGGTCGTAGGGATGTCGTGCAGCTTGAGGTCGACGAACACCCGGTAGCCGCAACCGACCAGGGCGGCCACCACCTCAGGGCCGGCTGCGCTGAACAGCTCCAGGCCCACCTTGGCCACCCCAAACCACGGTTGCAGGTCACGGGCCAGTCGGGTGGCGGCCACCAGGTCGTCCACATCAAGAGCCAGAGCCAGACGCTGACGGGCAAGGGCCGGATCAATGGACTCATTCACGGGTGGCTCCAATGAGATCGTCGATTCGTTGCACACCGTTGGCCTGGCACCACTGGCCCAGCTCCCCAAGGATCCGAGCTGGGGCCCTTGGGTCGGCAAAGCTGGCCGTGCCCACCTGTACCGCGTTGGCCCCGGCCACCAGGAGCTCAGCCGCGTCAATACCTCTGGCCACCCCGCCGACACCCACAATGGGCGCTTCGGGGAAGGCCGCTCGGCAGTCGTACACGGCCCTCACCGCCACCGGATGCATGGCTGGTCCGGACAGCCCGGCCACGCCAGCGCCCAGCCGAGGCCGACCGCTGGCCGGGTCAAATGCCATGCCGAGGAGCGTGTTGACGAGCGTCAGGGCCTCGGCTCCCGCCTCCAGGGCGGCTCCGGCGATCTCGCACAGGTCGGCCACGTTGGGGCTGAGCTTGGCCCACCGGGGCCGACCACAGGCGGCGGTGGCCGCCACCGCCTCGGCCGTGGCCGAACGCGAGTGGGCGAACATCCGACGCCGGTCCTCCAGGTTGGGGCAGCTCAGATTGACCTCCACCGCTATGACCCCAGGAGGTGCGCCAGCCAGCAGTTGTGCCGCCTGTGCCAACTCCTCCACCCGAGCCCCCCAGATGCTGACGACGACCTGAGCGCCGGTGGCCAACAGTGGCGGGAGGTCGTCATCCAGCCAGGCGGCGACGCCGGGTCCCTGAAGTCCAACGCTGTTGAGCATCCCGGCCGGGCTGGGATGCACGCGAGGCGCCGGGTTGCCGGGCCAGGGCCGGTCGGACAGGGACTTGACGACGACGGCTCCCAGCGAACCGAGGTCCAGGTAGGGGGCCAGCTCGGCGCCGTGACCAGACGTACCCGATGCGGTCATGACCGGGTTGGCCAGGCGAACTGATCCCACCTCGGTGGACAGATCCACGCTCCGGGGCGATCGTGACCAGCTCTTGTCCGAAGAGTGGTTGCTATAGCAACCATTTTTCGGGCAAGAACGGTTGGGTCTGGCGGACTGGGTCACCCGCGGTGTCCAGCCGAGTCGCCAGCTCACAAAAACCGCCTCACAGGGGAAGACGGGGCTGATCGACCCGGTGATAGTCCTGCAACGGTCGCACCGCCAGCTGGTGGATCGCCCAGTCGGCAATGCCGGCGGCGGCCGCTCGGGCCGCCGCCAGAGTGGTTAGGCAGGGCACGCCGTGCAGGCTGGCGGCGGCCCGGATATGAGCTCCGTCCGCCCGCGGTCCGCGCCCATGGGGCGTGTTGACCACCAGGGTGACCTTCCCGCTGGCCACCAGCTCGACGGCATCCACCCCTCCGGCTACGGGGCTGGCCTCGTCATCGTCGACATCGCCGGTGCCGCCCACCTTGGCCACCACGGTGGCCACCGGTACGCCATGGGCATCGAAATGGGCCGCCGTCCCGGCGGTGGCGGCGATGGTGAAGCCCAGGTCCACAAAACGCCGGGCCACGGCCACGCCTCCCGCCTTGTCTCGGCCAGCCAGCGACATGAACACTGACCCACTCTCCGGCAGTCGGCTTCCCGCCGCCATCTGGCTCTTGGCGAAGGCCAGCCCGAAGGTGGTGTCGATGCCCATTACCTCGCCCGTCGAATGCATCTCCGGGCCCAACAGGCTGTCCACGTCGGAGAAGCGGTCGAAGGGCAGGACTGCCTCCTTGACCGATACGTGGCCACCGGTGATCGGCGGCCGGAGGAGGCCCTCGTCGCGCAGCTGGGTCAGAGTGGCCCCCACCATGACCCGGGCGGCCACCTTGGCCAGGGGCACACCGGTGGCCTTGGAGACGAACGGTACCGTTCGGCTGGCCCGGGGGTTGGCCTCGATCACGAAGACCTGGTCGGCCTTTACCGCGAACTGGACGTTGAGTGGCCCTCTCACCTCGAGAGCGGCGGCGATGGTCCGGGTGTGGTCCTCGATGACCTCGATGGCCTCGGACGACAAGGTGGGCGGCGGCAGCACGCAGGCCGAGTCGCCGGAGTGGACGCCTGCCTCCTCGACGTGCTCCATCACCCCCCCGATCACCACTTCCCCGGTGGCGTCCCGCACCGCATCCACATCCACCTCGATGGCATCCTCCAAGAAGCGATCGACCAGCACCGGCCGCTCGGCCGAGAGCCCTCCCTCCCGATCGAGAGAGCCAACCGTGGCTCCGAAGGTGGACAGCTCGGCCATGGCCCGGGCCAGTCTCTGGTCGTCGTAGACAATCTCCATGGCCCGCCCGCCCAGGACGTAGCTAGGCCGGACGAGGGCCGGATAGCCGATACGCCCGACCACCTCGAGGGCCTCGGACAGAGTGCGGGCCGTACCCCCCGGCGGCTGCGGAATCCCCAAACGAGAGCACAGCTCACTCCAGCGCTGACGGTCCTCGGCCAGGTCGATCGAGTCCGGGCTGGTGCCCAGCACCAGATGGGCAGGCAGGCGTCCGGCCAGCTTGAGCGGGGTCTGGCCGCCCAGGGCAACGATCACACCGACCACCGAGCCACCGTCCACGCTCGCCCCCTGCTCGGCCGCCAACACGTTGGCCACGTCCTCGTCGGTCAGCGGTTCCAGGTAGAGACGATCGCTGGTGTCATAATCGGTCGAGACCGTCTCGGGGTTGCAGTTGACCATCACCGTCTCGTAGCCGGCCTCCCGCAGGGCGAAGCTGGCGTGGACACAGCAGTAGTCGAACTCGATGCCCTGGCCGATGCGGTTGGGCCCCGAGCCGAGAATCACCACCCGTGGACGACTGCTGGACGCCACTTCGTCCTCCTCCTCGTAGGTGGAGTAGTGGTAAGGCGTGGACGCCGCGAACTCCGCACCGCAGGTGTCGACCGTCTTGAAGGTAGCCCGAACGCCCGCACCCAGGCGGGCCGCTCTCACGTCCTCCTCGGATGAGCCCAGCAGCCACCCCAGCTGGGCATCGCTGAACCCAAGGCGCTTGGCCCGTCGCCAGTCCCACCGACCCAGGCCGGCCAGCCCGGCCGACCCCAACTCCGCCAATCTGGCTCGCTCGGCCGAGATCTGGCCCATCTGGTCCAGGAACCACGGGTCGACTCGGGTTACGTCAGCCAGTCGCTCGACGCTCACGCCCCGCCGCAGGGCCGCCTCCAGCTGGAAGGGGCGATCCGGCGTGGCCAGCGCCGCCCGGCGAACCAGCTCGTCGTCGTCCAGGGCATCCAAGGCGCCCTCCGCGGGGTCACAGTTGAGACCCCAGCGGCCGTGGTCCAGGGAGCGCAGCGCCTTCTGCAACGACTCCGCAAAGGTCCGACCGATGGCCATGGCTTCTCCCACCGATTGCATCCGGGTGCCCAGCACCTCGGACAACCCAGGGAACTTCTCGAAGGCCCAGCGGGGCACCTTGGTGACCACGTAGTCGATAGTCGGCTCGAAGCACGCAGGGGTCTGTCCGGTGATGTCGTTGGTGATCTCGTCCAGGGTGTAACCCACCGCCAGGCGGGCGGCGATCTTGGCGATGGGAAAGCCGGTGGCCTTGGAGGCCAGGGCCGACGAACGAGACACGCGGGGGTTCATCTCGATGACCACCATGCGTCCGTCGGCGGGATCGACGGCGAACTGGATGTTCGACCCGCCCGTCTCCACCCCGATCCGGCGGATGCAGGCAAAGGCGGCGTCGCGCATCTCCTGGTACTCGAAGTCCGACAGGGTCTGGGCCGGGGCCACCGTGATGGAGTCCCCGGTGTGGACGCCCATCGGGTCGAGATTCTCGATGGAGCACACCACCACGCAGTTGTCGGCCCGGTCCCGCATGACCTCCAGCTCGTACTCCTTCCAGCCAGCGATCGAGTGCTCAACCAGGATCTCGCTGACCGGGCTGGTGGCCAGCCCCTTGGTGGCCAGGCGTCGGAGCTCGTCGGCGTCGGTGGCTATGCCCGTGCCCGCCCCCCCCAGGATGAACGAGGGCCGGATGATCAGGGGGAACCCGACCTCGCGACCCACGGCCATGGCCTCGTCCAGCGAGTGGGCAAAGCCTGACGCCGGCACAGACAGCCCAATGCCGGTCATGGCCGCCTTGAACCGTCCCCGGTCCTCGGCGGTGCGAATGGCCTCCGCGCTGGCCCCGATCAGCTCAACCCCATACCGATCCAGCACCCCCCGCTCGACCAGGGCCATGGCCAGGTTAAGGGCGGTCTGGCCGCCCAGGGTGGCCAGCATGGCGTCGGGTCGCTCCCGCTCCACGATGGCCGTCAGCACACCGGCGTCCAACGGCTCGATGTAGGTGGCGGCGGCCAGGTCGGGGTCGGTCATGATGGTGGCCGGGTTGGAGTTGGCCAGCACCACTCGGTACCCCTCCTCGGCCAGCACCCGGCACGCCTGAGTCCCCGAGTAGTCGAACTCACAGGCCTGGCCGATCACTATCGGTCCCGAGCCGATGACCAGGATGCTCGAAATATCGCTTCTCCTAGCCACGCCCGCCTCCCCCACCCACGCCGGCCTCGCCGGCCCCACTAACGCCGGCGGAGCCGGCCATGAGCGCCCGGAATTCCTCGAACAGGTACCGGGCGTCGTGAGGGCCCGGTCCTGCCTCGGGGTGGTACTGGACACCAAAGGCTCGCTGGCCGGGTGCTCTGATGCCCTCGACCACCCCGTCGTTGAGGTCGATGTGGGAGATCTCGGTCCCTTCCAGCGAGTCCTCGGCGACTGCGTAGCTGTGGTTGTGGCTGGTGATCTCCACCGCCCCGGTGGCCAGGCGGCGAACCGGGTGGTTGCCGCCATGGTGGCCAAAGGCCAGCTTGAAGCTGCTCCCCCCCAGGGCAACGGCCAACAGTTGGTAGCCCATGCAGATACCGAAGATTGGCACCTCGCCCAACAGTCCCGAGATGGCGTCAACCGCGTAGCCCAGGGCGGCCGGGTCGCCCGGCCCGTTGGACAAGAAGACACCGTCGGGCCGGCCGGCCAGGACCTCTCCGGCCGGGGTGGAAGCGGGGACCACCTCCACCGTGGCCAACGCCCCGAGGTGACCCAGCATGGAGGACTTGACCCCGAAGTCATATGCCACCACCTTGAACGGTCCGTGGCCGCACCGGTAGGGCGTGGCGGTGGTGACCCCCGCCACCAGGTCCATCCCATCCGTGCCCGGCTCAGCTCGAGCCGCGGCCAGCAGAGCGGCATCGTCCGTGATGTCCACCGGGCCAAAGGCCGCTCCCATCGAGCCGGCCTGGCGGATGTGACGGGTCAGCCGCCGGGTGTCGACTCCGGTGATGGCCGCCACGCCATGGCGAGCGAGGTAGGCACCCAGGTCCTCCACCGAGCGCCAGTTGCTGCGCCGGCCGGCCAGCTCGCGCACCACGATGCCCCGGCAGTGGGGCCGGCTGCTCTCGGCATCGGGGGGCGCCACCCCGTAGTTGCCTATGTGGGGGTAGGTGAAGGCCACGATCTGACCGGAGTAGGACGGGTCGGTGATGACCTCCTGGTATCCGCTCATCACCGTGTTGAAGACCAGCTCACCGGTCGCCATGCCGCCCGACGGCCATGCGCCGGCGGCCTCGCCCTCGAACACCGCCCCGTCGGCCAGCACCAAGAGGGCGTCGCTGGTCATCGCTGGGCCTCGCCGTTGATCACCACGGGCTCGCCCCGGTGCACGGTGTGGCGTACGCGGCCGGTGAGACGCTTGCCGGCAAAGGGTGTATTGCGGCTGCGACTGGCGCCCCGGGCCGGGTCGACCACCCAGTTGGCCACCGGGTCGATAACGCAGAGGTTGGCCACCCCCCCGGCCGCCACCGGGCCACCGTGGGCGGCCAGCCCGGCGATGGCAGCTGGCTGCCAGGACAGCAAACCCAGGATGGTTCCAAAGGATAGGTCCGGCGACAGCTCGGTGAGGATCACGCTCAGGGCGGTCTCCAGCCCGATCATCCCCGGCGCGGCTCGGTCGAAGGGAGCTTCCTTGGCCTCTGGGGGGTGGGGAGCGTGGTCGGTGGCGATGGCGTCGATCACTCCGTTGCTCAGCGCTGACCGCAGGGCGGCCACATCGCTCGGGCCGCGCAGGGGCGGATTGACCTTGAACAGCGGGTCATAGCCGGCCACTACTGCGTCGGTCAGGCACAGGTGGTGGGGGGTGACCTCAGCCGTCACGGCTACCCCGTCCGCCTTGGCCGCCCCGACCAGCCCCATGGACACCGCAGTGGACAGGTGCAGCAGATGGAGGCGTCCGCCAGTGAGGCGGGCCAGGGCGACGTCGCGCCAGGCCATGAGCTCCTCGGCCAGCCCAGGTTGGCCCGGCACGCCCAGGCGGGCCGACCACTCTCCCTCGTGCATGTGTCCCCCAGCCGCCAGCGAAGCTTCCTCGCAGTGCTGAGCCAGTGTCACCCCCAGAGGTAGGGCGTACTCGAAGGCTCGGCGCATGAGCCCGGCGTCCTGAACCCCATCGCCGTCGTCGGTGAAGATCCGCACGCCGAGGGCTGCCATCTCGGCCATGGGGGCCAGGCGCTCACCGTGGCGGCCCACGGTGATGGCCCCGGCCACCGACACGTCGACCATGGCGTCGGACCCCAGCTCGAGAACCTGGCGCACCGCCCCGGCACAGTCCAGGGCCGGCTCGGTGTTGGGCATGGCCACCACCGCGGTGTA
>QHCF01000198.1:0-272 GCA_003244275.1 Acidimicrobiales bacterium | reverse complement strand
CCCGCCAGCATCGAGCACCCTGGCTCCGCTGGGCACGTCCAGACCCGGGCCGACCGCCTCGATGACCTCTCCCCGCAGGGCGACATCGGCCAGTCGGGATCCTCCGGCGTCAATCACCTGACCACCCCGGATGAGGAGAGCCGCCCCAAATTCACAGGACAAGGTCAGCCCCCGATCCGAGCAATAGATAAAGCACGGCCATGCGCACGACTATCCCGTTGGCCACCTGACGGGTGATTACTGACGCCGGCAGCTCGGCCACCTCGGCGGCG
>QHCF01000009.1 GCA_003244275.1 Acidimicrobiales bacterium | reverse complement strand
TCCTCGACCTGATCCAAGAGGGCAACTTCGGCCTGATGCACGCGGTCGAGCGTTTCGATCCCTGCCGCGGGTTCAGGTTCTCCACCTACGCCACGTGGTGGATCCGCCAGACGATCACTCGGGGTATCGCCAACACCAGTAGGGCCATCCGCCTGCCGGTGCACGCCGGCGACCAGCTCCTTGCCATCCGTATGGCCACCTCGTCCCTGGAGGTCCAGCTGGGCCGGCCCCCCCGACCCGTCGAGGTCTGCGAAGCCCTGGGGTTGACGGCGAAGAAGGTGGACGAGCTCACCCCCTACCTGTCCGAGCCCGTCTCTCTCTCGGAACGACCGGGCGAAGGTGACACCGAGCTGGGCGACCTGGTGGAGGACACTTCCACGCCCCGGCCCGACCAAGTGGTGTTCTCGGAGATGCTCCCCGCCCAGGTCACCGAGCTCCTGGCCAACCTGGAACCACGCGAGCGCGATGTGCTCTGCCTGCGTTACGGGCTCGACCGAGGCAGGCCTCGGACCCTCGACGAGGTAGGCGAGCAGTTCGGCCTCACCCGAGAAGGCGTCCGCCAGCTGGAGGTCAAGGCCATCGCCAAGCTTCGCCGGTCGACCAGGCGGGCGGCCCGCGACCTGCTGTCGGCGTAGGCCGACCACGGCGCGGGTAGGACCCAGAGCGGGAGGCAGTCGATGAGCGAGCACGAGCGGTGGCAGGAGCTGGGCCAGCAGTTGAGGGTGGACGCGGTGCGCTGTTCGGGCCAGGCCGCCTCGGGCCACCCCACCTCGTCGATGTCGGCCGCCGATCTCATGGCCGTGCTCATCGACAAGTACCTGCACTACGACTTCGCCCACCCTGACGACCCCTCGGGCGATCACCTCATCTTCTCCAAGGGCCACGCCTCGCCCCTGCTATACGCCATCTACCGGGCGGTGGGGGCCGTCAGCGCCGAGGAGCTGGCCGGCTACCGCACCCTGGGCAGCCGCCTGGAGGGCCATCCCACCCCCGACCTGCCCTGGGTCGACGTGGCCACCGGCAGCCTGGGCCAGGGCCTGCCCATCGCGGTGGGGGTGGCCTGGGCAGCCAAGAACCTCGATCGCCTCCCCTATCGCAGCTGGGTGCTCTGCGGTGACTCGGAGATGGCCGAGGGCTCCATGTGGGAGGCCTTCGAGGCCGCCAGCTACTGGGGCCTCGACAACCTGTGCGCCGTCATCGACGTCAACCGCCTGGGCCAGTCGAGGCCGACCCGGGTGGGCTGGGACCTCGACACCTACGCCCGCCGAGCCCAAGCCTTCGGCTGGCACACCATCGAGATCGACGGCCACGACGTCGGCGCCATCGACTCCGCCTACGCCGAGGCCGAGGCCCACACCGGCGAGCCCACCGTGATCGTGGCCCGCACCCACAAGGGCAAGGGACTGCCGTCGGTCGACGACCAACTCAACGCCCACGGCAAGCCCGTGCCCGACTGGCAGGAAGCCATCGAGGCCCTGGGCGGCGACCGGGGCATCACCGTCACGCCTCCCGCCCCCCGGCCTGCGTGGCCCGAACGCAATGGCGGCGGCACGCCCCACCGCTTCGAGGCATCAGGCCGCCTGGAGTTGCCCACCTACGAGGTGGGTGGCGACAAGGTGGCCACCCGCAAGGCCTACGGCGAGGCCCTGGCCGCCCTGGGCTCAGCTCGCCCCGAGGTGGTGGGCCTCGACGGGGAGGTGTCCAACTCCACCTACTCGGAGATCTTCGCCCAAGCCCACCCCGAGCGCTTCGTGGAGTGCTACATCGCCGAGTGCCAGATGATCGCCACCGCGGTGGGCCTGCAGGTACGCCACTACCAGCCCTGGGCGTCCACCTTTGCAGCGTTTTTGACCCGGGCCTATGACTTCGTGCGCATGGCGGCGGTGAGCCAGGCCGACATCTGCGTGGTGGGCTCCCACTCCGGGTGCTCCATCGGCGAGGACGGACCGTCGCAGATGGGCCTGGAGGACCTGGCCGCGTTCCGAGCCGTGCACGGCTCCACTGTGGTCTACCCCTGCGACGCCAACCAGACCGCGGCGCTGGTGGGCGCGTTGGCCGAGGGCTCGGGCATCCGCTACCTGCGCACCACCAGGGGTGCCACCCCCGTCATCTATGAGCCCACCGAGACCTTCGCCATCGGCGGGGCCAAGGTCGTCCGCTCCTCCGACGACGACGCCGTGTGCCTGGTGGGCGCAGGCATCACGCTGCACGAGGCGTTGGCCGCGGCCGACGCCCTGGCTGCCGAGGGCATCGCCGCCCGGGTCGTCGACGCCTATTCGGTCAAGCCCATCGACGCTCCCACCCTGTCGGCCGCCGCGGCGGCCAGCCACCACCGGGTCATCGTCGTCGAAGACCACTGGCCCGAGGGGGGCCTGGGCGATGCGGTGCGCGAGGTGTTCGCCGACGCCGACACCCACACCCGGGTGGTGAGCCTGGCGGTGACCGACATGCCCGGGTCGGGCAAGCCCGACGAGGTGGTGGCCGCCGCCGGCATCGACGCCGA
>QHCF01000073.1 GCA_003244275.1 Acidimicrobiales bacterium | reverse complement strand
AGGTGCGGCGCATGTGCGCGGCGCTGGGCCACCCAGTCAGCCGCCTGGTCCGCACCCGCATCGGCCCCCTGGCCGACCGATCGCTCGCCCCCGGCCAGTGCCGGGAGCTGACTCCGGGCGAGGTACGAACCCTGGCGGCTGCCGCCACGATCGACGCCGCCCCTGGCTCGGGCCACCGGTCGGGCGGAACGGCTGGGTAGGCTCCGCGCCTGATGCCTGCCACCTTGCGGGCCCTGCGGGGTGCCACCACGGTCGACGCCGACACCACCGAGCAGGTGACCAGTCGCGTCCAGGCCCTCATGGCGGCCATCTTCGAGCGCAACCGGCTGGACAAGGAAGACCTGGTGAGCATGGTCTTCACTGCCACTGACGACGTGACGTCCATGTTCCCGGCGACCGCCGCCCGGGCCATGGGGCTGGGCGACGTCCCCCTGCTCTGCGCCAGAGAGTTGGCGGTGGTGGGCGCCACACCCCTGTGCATCCGGGTGATGCTGCATGTGACGACCGAGCTGGAGCGGGACCAGCTCCATCACGTCTACCTGGAGGGGGCCAGAGGCCTGCGCGATGACCTCCCCGAATGAGCAGCGAAGGGCGGCGGTGGTGGGTACCGGGCTCATCGGCGGCTCCATCGGTCTGGCCCTTCGAGCCCGTGGCTGGCATGTCAGCGGCATTGACGCTGATCCGGCCCGAGCCGCCCTTGCCCACCAACTGGGGGCGCTCGACGCGGTGGGCGACGATCCCGGAGCGGAGATCATCTTCGTGGCCACGCCTGTCTCGGCCGTGGCCGCGGCCGCCCGTAGGGCACTGAGGCTGCCCAGTCGGGGGCTGCCCAGTCGGGGGCTGCCCAGTCGGGGGCTGCTCGGTGGGGGCCGGGTGGTCACCGACGTGGGGGGTGTGAAGGGACGCATTGTGGCCGAGGTGGACGACCCGTTCTTCGTGGGCGGCCACCCCATGGCGGGGTCCGAGCAGGAGGGAGTGGAAGGCGCTGACGCCACCTTGTTCGACGGGGCCACCTGGGTGCTCACCCCGACGGCCGCCACCGACCCTTCGGCCTATGCCCGCCTGCGAGGCGTGGTGTCGTCGCTCGGCGCCGACGTGGTGGCCCTCGAGCCGCAGCGCCATGACGCCCTGGTGGCGGTGGTTTCCCACGTCCCCCACCTGGCCGCCGCCACCCTCATGGGGCTGGCCGCCGACGGGGCCGAGGAGCACGCCGCCATGCTGCGCCTGGCGGCGGGGGGATTTCGGGACATGACCCGAGTGGCGGCCGGCCACCCTGGCATCTGGCCCGACATCTGCGCCGAGAACTCGTCCGCCATCGTGGCTGCCCTCGACCGCCTGATGGGGGGCCTGGCCGAGGTCAGGGACACGGTGGCGGGCGGTGACCGGGCCGGCCTGCTCGGTCGTCTGGAGCGGGCCCGGTCGGCCCGGCGCAGCCTGCCCGTTCGCCTGGTCCGCCCCGAGGAGCTGTCCGAGGTTCGCCTGGCCGTGCCCGACCGGCCCGCTGTCATCGCCGAGGTGACCACCCTCCTCGGGGAGATGGCGGTCAACGTGGAGGACCTGGAGATCGCCCACTCGGCCGAGGGAGATCGTGGGGTCATGGTCCTGGTGGTGGACGCCCGAGCGGCCGACCAGGTGCGAATCGCCTTGGCGGCCAAGGGCTACCGACCGTCGGTCCAACCGCTGGTGGCCCGGTGAGGCCTGAATGACCTCGAGGACCCTGACTGTCGGGGGCGGACGACCGCTCCGGGGCCAGGTGCGAGTGCCGGGTGACAAGTCAATTTCGCACCGAGCCCTCCTCCTGGCCAGCCGAGCCGAGGGGACGTCGGTCGTGCGGGGACTGTCGGACGGCGATGACGTGGCCCGAACGGCCACGGCCATGAAGGCAGTGGGAGCCGACCTGGCCGGGCAGTTGGGGTCCGGTGAGACGATGCTCGTGCATGGGGCTGCGGATCGGCTGCGTGAGCCGGAGCAGGTGCTGGACGTCGGCAACTCGGGCACCGCCATGCGCCTGCTGGCGGGCTGGTTGGCGGGATTCCCGTGGCTGTGCGTGCTGGAGGGTGACGCTTCGGTCAATCGTCGGCCCATGGACCGGGTGATCGAGCCCCTGTCGGTCATGGGCGCCCGGGTGGAGGGTCGCGGCGGCCGGTTGCCCCCCTTGGTGGTCCAGGGAGGTGCCCTGCACGGGATCGACTACACCCCTCCCATGGCCAGTGCCCAGGTCAAGTCGGCGGTCCTGCTGGCCGGGCTGTGCGCTGAGGGTGCCACGGTGGTGAGGGAGCCGCTGGTCACCCGAACCCACACCGAGGAGATGCTGGCTGCCTGCGGAGCGGCCATCGAGGTGGTCCGCCAGGGCCCGGGTCAGGTGGTGACCGTGAGATCCAGCCAGCGCCTCGAGTCGTTCCAGCTGGACGTGCCCGGGGATCCCTCGGCTGGTGCCTATTGGGTGGTGGCCGGGTGTGTGGTGCCGGGTAGCGAGGTGGTGGTGGAGGGCCTGTACGTCGGCCCCGGTCGAGCCGGTTTCCTCGACGTGCTGGCCCGCATGGGGGCTGACCTGTCAGTCGAGCATCGAGACGCCACTACCGCCGACATCGTGGCTCGGCACGGTTGTCTGCGGGGGACCGACATCGGGGCCGACGAGGTGCCCGGCCTGGTGGACGAGATCCCCGTCCTGGCCGTGGCCGCCGCCCTGGCCGAGGGGACGACCACCGTGCGGGGGGCCGGCGAGCTGAGGGTCAAGGAGTCGGACCGGCTGGCCACCGTGACCAGTGAGCTGGCGGCCCTGGGTGCTCAGGTGGAGGCCACAACCGACGGCCTGATGATCTCGGGGGTCAGGTCGTTGTCCGGGGGTACGGTCCGCTCTCATGGTGACCACCGGGTGGCCCTGGCCATGGCCGTGGCGGGGATGGCGGCGGGTGGCACTACCAGGTCCGAGGGGTGGGAGGCGGTGGATACCAGCTATCCGAATTTCGAGCTTCAGCTGGAGGCGCTGGTATGAGCGGAGCGGGCGGCGCCGGAAGGGGCGGCGTTATCGCAGTCGACGGGCTGGCCGGGTCGGGGAAATCCACCGTGGCCGGGGTGCTGGCGGACCGGCTGGGGCTGGAGCGGCTTGATACGGGGGCCATGTACCGGGCGATCACCTTTGCCGCTCTGCGGGACGGCATCGACCCGGACGACGGTCCAGCCTTGACCGAGCTGGCCCGTCGGGTAACCATCGAGGTGGAAGCTCAGGTGCTGGTGGATGGGCAGGACGCCACCGTCGCCATCCGGGGACCGGAAGTGACCGGCGCCGTCTCGGCGGTATCGTCCCACCCGGGGGTGCGGGCCGGGCTGGTGGTCCGTCAGCGGGCGTGGGTGGCGGTCCGGGGTGGGGGAGTGGTGGAGGGCCGGGACATCGGGACGGTGGTGTTCCCCGATGCCCGCCTCAAGGTGTTCCTTACCGCCGACTGCGACGAGCGGGCTCGTCGTCGAGCCCTGGAGGGGGCCGGCACCGGGTCGTCTGAAGAGCTGTCCCGTCGTGACCACCTCGACTCGAGTCGCCAGGCCTCGCCCCTGGCGGTGGCTGAGGGGGCGCTGGCTATAGACACGACCGGGCGCAGTGTCGAGGACGTGGTGGCCGAGATCCTGGAGAGGTTGATGGCGTCTGAGACGGCTGGGCGGCCGGCGACCGCGGGTCCGGCTGAGCCGCCTGCGACAGCGGGGTCGCCTGGGCCGGATCCGGGCGCCCGGACGGCGATCCTGGAACTGGCACCGGGACCGGTCGCTCGGGCCTGGTATGCGGTCGCTTCGGGACTGGTGAAGGTGTGGGCCCTGGCCTGCTTCCGGCTGTCGGTGGAAGGACGGGAGAACCTTCCGGTTGCCGGGCCCTATCTGCTGGCACCGGTGCACCGGTCGAATATCGACTTCCTGATGGTGTCCACTGTGACCCGCCAGAGGGTCCGCTTTATGGGCAAGGAGGAGCTGTGGAAGGTGGCCGCCCTGGGACGCCTCGTCGGCTCCCTGGGCGCCTTCCCCGTCCGCCGGGACAAGGTGGACCGGGAGTCGCTGCGGTGCTGTATAGAGATCCTGGCCAACGGTGAGCCACTCACCATCTTCCCCGAGGGGACCCGCCAGTCCGGGCCGGTGGTCCAGGAGCTGTTCGAGGGCGCCGCCTACGTGGCCGCCCGAGCTGGGGTGCCGGTGGTCCCAGTGGGCATCGCCGGCTCAGAGGCGGCCATGCCCAAGGGAGCCAAGCTCATCCGCCCGGTCAAGATCCACCTGGTAGTGGGGCGCCCCTTGTGGGGACAGGCGCAGGGGAAGGGTGGGCCGGGGCCGAGCCGGGTGTCGCGCTCAGTGCTGCGCCAGCGCACCGATCAGCTACGGGTCGAGCTCCAAAAGGTCTTCGACCGGGCGCTGGAGTTGAACCG
Organism: Acidimicrobiales bacterium; assembly: GCA_003244275.1. Classification (GTDB taxonomy): domain Bacteria; phylum Actinomycetota; class Acidimicrobiia; order Acidimicrobiales; family QHCF01; genus QHCF01. The sequence continues at coordinate 12,658 of QHCF01000073.1, read as the reverse complement.
ACGCTGAGGTGCATCCTCACACCGGGGAATCCTCCTCAAAGGCCAGGCAAGGGTGGTGTTTGTTTAGTTCCGGTGCACCCAGAGCCGCGCCCTGGGCGTCTACCTGGCAGAGCCTTCGCCAGCCTCTGGGAATCCGTCCTGGCCGCAAGACGCCCCCGTCCACCACGGCCCGAAGGACGGGCAAGGTCGCCTCTTGTCGTAGGACGCCCCGCTGGGCGGTGCGGTTGGCCGCCCACCACGTGGTCCACCTGGGCAGGTCGGCGACCTGGTAGACACCCGGATGGACCAGGAAATCGAACATTCCCCGGATGACCGTGGGGGCTATGTAGCGGACCGCGAGACGGTCGGTCCAAGTGGCCTTGGCCCAGTGCTCGGGCAGCACGGTGCGGGCAAAGGCCAGGTGCCGAGCCTCCTCCTGGCGGTGGTACAGGTTGACCTGGGCCAGGAACGGGTCAGTGTCTGGGTGCTGGGCAGCCAACTTCTGAAAGAGGTCCGGGATCTCCTCGCCGGCCAGGACGAGCACATCGAGCAGAGCCGACCGGCATATCACCAGGAGAACCCCGAGTCGCAACAGGCGTCTGGCCAACCAGTGGTCGAGCGGGTTCCGCGTCGTTGGTCCAAGCTGGCCGAGGAGCCGGCAGAAAAGCCGCGAGTGGCGAGTCTCCTCTCCCATCTCGTGCAGGGCGTAGACCACCCTGGCGTCGGTCAGCTCGGGCACGCTCACCAGAGCCAGAGAGAAGCCGCTCATCAGGGCTGCTTCGAAGCGCAGACCGACGGCGACAATGGAAGCCACCTCCTCCCTGGCCAACCGGGCCTGCTGATCGGGGCTGAGCGACAGGTCCAGACCACATACGCTCAGCAGCTCGCCAGCAATGACAGGTCCCGGCCCGAGCTCCCCGGGGAGATCCAGGTCGGGCTCGACCACCCGCCCGAGCGAGGCGGCACTGAGCCGCTCGATCCTGTCGTTCGGGCGGATCGTGTTGGTCATCACCACAACGGTAGAGGACCCAGGTCCGCGTCACTAGCCGGCAGAAGTCAGCGTCAGGAGAAGCAGTAGGAGTCGGAGGAGGCGTCTCCTCCCTGGAGGCGGACCTGATGGACCCGCAGGCCCCGGAAGTCGGTCACGAAGAAGTCCGGGTCCAGGGAGATTCCCCCGGTCGGGTCGGCATCGGCCATCACCATCCACGCTCCCACGCCATCGGGGTAGAACTGGTCGTCCCAGGAGCCATAGAGGGAGTTGGTGAAGTAGACCCGCCGGCCGTCCCGGCTGACCTCCACCATCTGCGGGCCTCCCCGCAGCTCGGCATCCGAGGACGGGTGAGGTGCCTTGGCCACGATCCCACCAATCTTGACCGAGCCGGTGAGCTGGGGATGGAAGGGGTCAGTGACGTTGTACTGGCGCAGCTCGCCCGTTCCCCAGCAGGAGACATACAGGAACTGATCATCCACGGACAAGTCGATGTCGGTCACCAGCGGCGGTACCGCGCCGAAGCCCTGGAGCAGTGGCGGCAGCACACTGGCGTCGGCTGGCTCGGCCGGGATGTCAATGACCTTGGTGATCTTCCACTCCGAGCCGTCCAGATGCCACAGCCAGATCGATGCCGAGAGATCCTCCACGCTGACCACCACGCCCAGGAAGCCATAGGTCTTGTCCGGGTGGTGGGCCGGCCGCAGCTCCAGGGCCATCTGGTACTGGTCGCCCAGCTCCAGGGTCTGGAGGTGGCGCCGCTCAGCCATGTCCCACAGGTGGATGGCGTGGCCATACTTGCGACCCAGGAGTAGCTCGGGGACCACTCCGTCCTCGATCATCGAAGGCGTGCCCCACTCGCTGGTGACCAGGACGCCAGCCTTGAGGTGCCACCAGAAGTCGTAGGCCAGGTACTGAGGCCCTCGGTCGAGCTCCCAGCGCTCGAGCACGTCGAAGGTGGAGTGGTCCAGCATGGCGATGCCGCCGGGGCCCTCCTCGCCCGCACCTCCCAGGGCGGACAGGAACAGGCCATCGGGGCCGCAGTGCAGGGTGTGGGGGCGGGAGTAACCGGCGCGACGAGCCAGCTCCTCAGCCTCGATCACCCGGTCCAGCCTCGGTTGGCGGGGATCGGGCTGGGTGTCAATGACATGAATTCGAGACGACCGGATACCGGGTACGAGTAGGTAGCGGCGCTCCATGTGGTCGGGATCGTGACCAGCGTGGCAGAGGGCGGAGCTGCAGGCGTTCCAGCCGAAGTGGTGCAGCTCGTCACCCACGCCCGGCATGTCCAGCCACCCCACCACCTTGCCGAAGTCCGGCGTGGTCTTGTCCACCCCGACTACGGCCAGGGCGTCCGGGCGGCTGACATCGCCCCGATTGAAGGCGGCCACGTAGGCCAGCTCCTCGGCGGGGGCCGCAGCCGCATCCTGTGGCGTGCGGTAGAACGTCGGATCTGCCATGGCCGCCCCCTTGGGTCCGATTCGCCGGTCCAGTCCCGGCGACGCCGACCCGACTCTACCTGCGTGGGCATTCCCGTCTCAGGAGTCCCCGGGGCGCACGCCGGCCAGCAGGGCCAGCTCCAGCCACTTCCAGTGGCAGTCCACGTCGTCGAACCCGATAGATCTGAGCCAGTCGAGCTGAGGTTCGAGGGGCGCCAGCTGGTTGGAGGGGTCCTCCTGGCCGGGGGTCTGACCCAGGTAGGCCATGAAACGACGGTGCAATCTCTCGGTGGGAGAGGTCACGTGGTCCAGGTTGAGAAAGGGGCCGCCCGGGGCGAGGAGGTCGAACGCCTCGGCGTACAGGGCTTCCTTGCGCTGGTCGCTCACGTGGTGGATGGCGAAGCTGGACACCACCGCATCGAATGGACTGAGGTCGGGCAGGGGCTGGTCCAGGTCGTGGGCAAGAACCTCCACCGACTGGTGGCCGTCGAATCGCCGCCGCGCCTTTTCCAGCATGGCCGGTGAGAAGTCCAGGGCCACTCCGGTGGCGTCCGGCCGGGCCGACAGGACCAGGGCCAGCAGACGCCCGTCGCCGCAGCCCAGGTCCAGTACCCGGTCGAGGCGATCGGGCAGATGGTCGAGCAAGACCGACTCGCCCTCCGCCCGGTGGGGGATGGTGTCGGCACGCCCCAGGTAATCGAGGGCATGCTCAGGATCGGCCCAGCGGTTGGTCATGGCTCTGACGTTACGACGGGAGCGGGGGGCGAGCACCTGAATTACCATTCCCATTGGGCAAGTGAGCAAAGGGGCTCCACCGTTGGCCAAGAAGCTCGAGATTCGGGTTCGCCGGGTGTACGAGGACCCAGAGCCGGAGGATGGCGCCCGCGTGCTGGTCGACCGCATCTGGCCCCGCGGGCTGAGCAAGAGCCAGGCCGACCTCGCCGAGTGGTGCAAGGCGGTGGCGCCGTCCACTGACCTGCGCAAGTGGTACGGCCACGACCCCAATCGCTTCGAGGAGTTTGGCCGGCGCTACCGGGCTGAGCTGGAGGAGCCCGAGCGGGCCCAAGCCCTTGACCACCTGCGTACCCTGGGCCGCCAAGGGCCGATGACTCTGCTCACTGCCACCAAGCAGGTGGACATCAGTGAGGCGGTGGTATTGGCCGACCTCCTGCGACGCTGACGGAGGCAACCCATACACGTCCCCGCCGCCAGCGACCTAGGCTGAGCGCATGCTGGGATTGCCGGACGGGGTGCGGGCCTGCCTGTTCGACCTCGATGGGGTCCTCACCCAGACGGCCAAGGTCCACGCCGCGGCCTGGAAGGAGATGTTCGATTCGTACCTGAAGGCCCGGGCCGAGCGAACTGGCGATGCCTTTGTCGCCTTCGACCCCCAGGAGGACTACGACGCCTACGTCGACGGCAAGACCCGGGCCGATGGGGTCCGGTCCTTCCTGGAGTCGCGCCATATCCACCTGCACGACGGCCACTCGGACGATGCGCCCGGCGCCGAGACGATCTGCGGCCTCGGCAACGCCAAGAACGAGCTACTGCTGCGCAAGATTCGAGAAGACGGAGTCGAGGTCTACGAAGGATCCGTCCGCTATGTGAGGGCGGCCAAGGAGGCCGGATTGCGCCGAGCGGTAGTGTCGTCCAGCGCCAACTGCGCCGATGTCCTGAGGGTGACAGGCATCGATGACCTGTTCGAGGAGCGCATCGACGGAGTGGTCATCGAACGGGACCATCTGGCCGGCAAGCCGGCGCCCGACGCCTTCCTGGCCGGGGCGGCTGCCCTCGGAGTAGAGGCTGGGCAGGCCGCGGTGTTCGAGGATGCGCTGGCGGGCGTGGCCGCCGGCCGGGCCGGCGCCTTCGGCTACGTGATCGGGGTGGACCGGGTGGGCCAGGCCGATGCGCTCAGTGCCCATGGCGCCGACGTGGTGGTGGACGACCTGGCCCAGCTGCTCGACTCTCGGTGAACCGATCCTGGTGATCGAGCACCCGGCCTTCGACGTCGAGCCCTGGTGCCTGCGGGAGACGCAGCTCAACCTGGACGTGTTGGCCCAGGCCGAGTCGGTGTTCGCTCTGTCCAACGGCCACCTCGGCTGGCGGGGGAACCTGGACGAGGGAGAGCCCCACGGCCTTCCCGGCTCTTACCTGAACGGGGTTCACGAGCTGCGGCCGCTGCCGTATGCCGAGGCCGGCTACGGCTACCCGGAGTCTGGCCAGACGGTGATCAATGTCACCAATGGCAAGGTCATCCGCCTGTTGGTTGACGACGAGCCCTTCGACGTCCGTTATGGCGAGCTGACCAGCCACGAGAGGATGCTCGACCTGAGGGCCGGAGTGCTGCGACGCCGGGCCGAGTGGATCTCCCCGGCCGGTTGCGGCGTCCGAGTCTCGTCCACCCGTCTGGTGTCGTTCGTCCAGCGCTCGGTGGCCGCCATCGAGTACCGAGTGGAGGCGCTCGACTCTCCGGTCCGGGTGGTCCTCCAGTCAGAGCTGGTGACCAACGAGCAGCTTCCGGCGCCCAACGGTGACCCCCGGGTGTCGGCCGTGTTGGAGGAGCCGCTGCGCTCGGAGGACCATGCCGGAGGGGGCCTCCGGGCCATGATGGTCCACCGGACGCAGCGAAGCGGCCTGCGGGTAGGGGCGGCCATGGACCATGTGATCGAGGGTCCGCCGTCCATGCAGGCGGCAACGGAGAGCTTTGCTGACCTGGCCAGGGTGACAGTGACCACCACCCTGGAGCCGGGCCAGGTCCTGCGCCTGGTGAAGTTTGTTACCTACGGCTGGTCGGCTGAGCGGTCCCTGCCGGCCGTACGGGACCAGGTCGTTGCCGCCCTGACCGGGGCCGTCAAGACCGGCTGGGAGGAGCTGGTCCACGAGCAGCGGGCTTACCTCGACGACTTCTGGGAGCGGGCCGATGTCGAACTGGACGGCGATCCGGGGATCCAGCACGCCGTGCGGTTCGGGCTGTTCCACGTCCTGCAGGCCGGAGCCCGGGCCGAAGGGCGGGCCATCCCGGCCAAGGGCCTGACCGGCCCTGGCTACGACGGCCATGCCTTCTGGGACACCGAGACGTTTGTGCTGCCGGTGCTCACCTACACCGCCCCCCAGGCCGTGGCGGACGCCCTGAGGTGGCGGCACAGCACGTTGCCACTGGCTCGGGAGCGGGCCAGTCAGCTTGGTTTCAAGGGAGCGGCGTTTCCCTGGCGCACCATCACCGGAGCCGAGTGCTCGAGCTACTGGCCGGCGGGCACTGCCGCCTTTCACATCAACGCCGACATCGCCCACGCCGCCAGTCGTTACATGAACGCCACCGGCAACGAGCGGTTCGAGCGCGATGTGGGACTTGAGCTGCTGGTCGAGACGGCCCGGCTCTGGCTCTCACTAGGCCACTTCGACTCTCACGGCCGGTGGCGAATCGACGGCGTGACTGGGCCGGACGAGTACAGCGCCATCGCCGACAACAACGTCTATACGAACCTCATGGCCCAGCACAACCTGCGCGGCGCGGCCGACGCTGCCCGACGCCACCCGCAGCAGGCCGGCCAGCTGGGCATCGAGCCACCAGAGCTGGATGCCTGGCAGGCGGCGGCCGAGGCCATGCTGATTCCGTATGACGAACGACTCGGTGTCCACCCCCAGGCGGAGGCGTTCACCGAGCATCAGGCCTGGGACTTTGCCGCTACCTCCGCCGGGCAGTACCCGTTGCTGCTCCACTTCCCTTATTTCGACCTTTACCGCAAGCAGGTGGTCAAGCAGGCCGACCTGGTGTTGGCCATGCACCTGCACGGTGAGGCCTTCACTGACGAGCAGAAGGCCCGCAACTTCGCCTATTACGAGCAGATAACGGTACGCGACTCCTCACTGTCGGCGTGTACCCAGGCAGTGATGGCGGCCGAGGTCGGCCACCTGGCTCTGGCCCATGCCTACCTGGCCGAGGCCGCCTTCATGGATCTGGAGGACCTCGAGCACAACACCAGGGACGGCCTGCACATAGCCTCTCTGGCCGGGGCCTGGATAGCGGTGGTGGCCGGTCTGGCCGGGATGCGGGAACGGGGCGGTGCCCTGTATTTCTGTCCCCGGCTGCCGGACGACCTCACCCGGCTGGCCTTTGCACTCTCGTTTCGCGGCCGGCGCCTCCGGGTGGAGGTGACCCACGAGGAGGCTGCCTACGGGCTGCTGGCCGGAGACCCGCTGGAGCTTCACCACCACGGCCAGACTCTGACCGCCACCGCTGCCCGCCGGGCGTCCGCCCCCATCCCACCGGCACCGGATCCCGGTCCCACGCCCAGCCAGCCCCCTGGCCGGGAGCCAACGCCCCGCTGATCGTGGAGGCGACCAGATGGCCTGGAGGTCCCCCAACCGTCAGGGAACAACCGGGAGTGGACGGGGGTTGTGACAATCTCAGACTCAACTTTTCGAGGTGCCACATGCCCAACACGAAGATTGACAGCGTTCTCCCCCTGTTGCCGCTCCCCGGCGGCGTGCTCCTGCCTGGCATGGTCATCTCCATGGCGGCCGACAGCGACGGGGCCCGGGCGGCGGTCGAAGCGGCGGGACAGGTGGGCGGCCACTTGGTCTGTGTCCCCCGGGTCGGTGCCGGTTTCGCCAAGGTGGGCGTGGTGGCTGGGGTGGAGGATCTGGCCACCCTGCCCAACGGGACCAGGGCGGTGGCGGTGCGGGCCCTGTACCGGGGTGTGGTGGGCGCCGGCGTAGCCGGTCCCGGGAGAGCCACTTGGGTCGAGGTCACCGAGGTGGACGATGTGGCGGCCGAGCAGCCGGACCAGGACGGCGCCATCGAAGAACTGGTTCGCGAGTATCGGGCGGTGGTCGAGTCCATTCTGGAGGCGAGAGGCGCCCGTCCCTGGACTGCTTCCCTGCGCAACGTGACCGAGCCGGGAGCCCTGGCTGACACCGCCGGGTACCTGCCGGAGCTGTCCTTCGAGCGCCGCGTCCAGCTGCTGGAGACCATCGACCCGGTGGCCCGGCTGCGCCTGGCCGTGGGCTGGGCCCGGGACATCCTGGCCGAGGACAGCCTCAAGGAGCGTATCCGCACCGACGTGACCGAGGGCATGGACGCGGCCCAGCGTCAGTTCCTGCTCCGCCAGCAGCTGGCCGCCATCCGCAAGGAGCTGGGAGAGGACGATGAGGCCGGGCTGGCCGACGAGTACCGGACCAGGCTGGCCGAGACGCCCCTTCCCGAGAAGGCGCGTCAGGCGGCCAGCCGGGAGATCGAGCGCCTGGACAAGATGAGCGAGGCCAGCCCTGAGCATGGCTGGGTGCGCACCTGGTTGGACACCCTGCTGGGCCTGCCGTGGGGCAAGCTGGCCTCCGAGACGGCAGACATTGCCGCCGCCCGGGCCACCCTGGACGCGGATCACCACGGTCTGGGTGACGTCAAGGACCGCATCATCGAGCACCTGGCCGTGCGCCAGCTGCGCACCGCTCGGGGGCTCGGTCCGGCCGAGGGGCGCGGCGCCGGTTCGGTGCTGGCGCTGGTGGGTCCCCCGGGGGTGGGCAAGACCTCCCTGGGGGCGTCGGTGGCCCGTGCCCTGGGGCGACCGTTCGTGCGCATGGCCCTGGGCGGGGTGCGCGACGAGGCCGAGATCCGGGGGCATCGGCGCACCTACGTGGGCGCCCTGCCCGGTCGGGTGGTCAGGGCCATCGAGGAGGCCGGCACCATGAACCCGGTCATCTTGCTGGACGAGGTGGACAAGCTGGGTGCCGACTGGAGGGGCGACCCTTCCTCGGCCCTGCTGGAGGTGTTGGACCCGGCCCAGAACCACACCTTCCGGGATCACTACCTCGATGTGGACCTGGACCTGTCCGATGTGGTCTTCCTGGCCACCGCCAACGTGGCCGACACTATCCCGCCCGCCCTCCTGGACCGTATGGACGTGGTGCGACTGGATGGCTACACGGAGGACGAAAAGATTGCCATTGCCACCGATCATCTCCTGCCCCGCCAGGTCTCCCGCGCCGGGCTGGAACCCAGCGAGGTGAGCATCGACCAGGACGCGTTACGGGTGCTGGCCAGCGAGTACACCCGGGAGGCGGGGGTGCGTAGCCTGGAGCGCCACCTGGCCCGCGTCCTGCGCAAGGTGGCCGCCTCTCTCGCCAGCGGCGCGACTACCGCCCCGGTGAGGGTGGGGCCGGAGCAACTGTCTGGGTACTTGGGACGGCCACACTTCGCTGACCGCCCTGAAGAGCGGCCTGACGGCCCCGGGGCAGCCACTGGGCTGGCCGTCACCGGTGCCGGGGGCGACGTACTGGTGGTGGAAGCGGCAGCCCTGCCGGCAGGTGTTGGTTCGGGCGGAGGAGGCGGCTGGGGTTCGGGCGGCCTGGTGCTGACCGGCCAGCTTGGCGAGGTCATGAAGGAGTCGGCCGAGATCGCCCTGTCCTGGGTGCGTTCCCACGCCGTGGCTTTGGACCTCGATCCGGGCGGTGCGCTGTCCGGACGCTTCCACTTCCACGTGCCGGCGGGGGCGGTGCCCAAGGACGGCCCGTCGGCCGGGGTGACCATGGTCACTGCCCTGGTCAGCCTGCTGCGGGACCAGCCGGTGCGAGCCGGGTTGGCCATGACTGGTGAGGTGAGCCTCCAGGGGCGCGTCCTGCCGGTGGGCGGCATCAAGCAGAAGGTCCTGGCCGCCCATCGGGCAGGTATGACCGAGGTGATCCTGCCTCAGGCCAATGGGCCGGACCTCGACGATGTGCCCCAGGCGGTTCGAGAGGACTTGAAGGTCCACCTAGTCAGCCGGCTGGAGGAGGCGGTGGCGGTGGCGATGGGGCCGCCGCCCGCCCAGGTCATAGCAGCGCAGGAGCCACCTCCCGCCCAGGAGGTGGCGGCATGAGCCTGGCACCCCGACCGGGGCGCGGATCACGACAGATGTTCATCCAAACTCCACCTTATGGGTGATGCAGGCAGGTCAGCTCGCCACTAGCGTTGACACAGGCTCAAGCCAGCGGCCGGTCGTTGTCCTACAGAGAGGATTGAGGGTGACCGCTCGACTGCAAGCCTTGAGGACCTTCGAGATGAGCATCGATGTTCCCAACCAGGGCCATCCCGTGGTCAAGCTGCGAGGTGAGATCGACCAGGCGAACGTCCCCAAGCTGGAGCGGGGCCTCAATGCGTTGGGGGAGGCGGGCTGGTCGACGATCCTGGTGGATCTGAGCAATACCGCGTTTCTCGACCTGTCGGGAGCACGGGCCTTGGCAGACGTCCATGCCCACCTGCGCCAAATGGCGGGCGGCTGCCTCATCCTGAGCTCTCCGCCCGCCAACGTGAGCAGGCTGCTGTCCTTCACTGGTCTGGACCGTCTCTTGGCCCCCTCGATGGACGGACAAGTGCCGCCCGATCTGCGTGAGCGCATCAGCGCCTAACTGCTCCGCCAACAGTTGGGCTATGGCTGATCCGAAGATCCAGATAGCACATCCGCCACGCACGGCTTGACCGTGCCTGGCGGACAAGAGAGGTAAAAGCTCGAGTGATGCCAGCCGTCGGCCTCCTTGCCCACCGGATCGATTCCCTGCTTCTCCAGCTCACCGAGCACGAAGTCCCGCTCGGCGTCGTCAGCGAAGCGGCGCTGGTGGAACGTTCGGTCGCTCATCTGCTCGGTGACAAATCCGTACCGGGCCAGAACCTCGGCGACCGGCTGGAACGGAACCCAACGAAGGACAAAGGACGCCACCCAGCAACCACCGTTGGTGCTGGCATGGTGCAGCAGGCGGTCGAAAGTGCGCTCTGTGATGTAGCCGATCCCACCGGTCACGGTGATCAGGTCCACGGTGGCGAGGCGCTGGGCCAGGTCCGCACTGGGATCGCCCGTCTCGAGGTTCTCACTGCTGCTCGCCCGGAGCAGTCCGACCCGTTGCGCATAGGCGACGGCCTGGTCAGCCACATCGAGGCCCAGCACGTCGACCGGACGAGGGCGACGGTGCTCACCGTAGAAGGCGCGGTCGGCTGCGACCAGTTCGTCAGTCGACAGGGCGGCCAGGTCAGGTGACCGGTAGTGGTCGTAGAGCGCGTCGAGGGTGAGGTCGTGGTTGAGCAGGGCCGCGTTGATGCCATAGGAACAGCAGACATCCAGCACCGAGATGTCCGGCCGGCCCAGCTGCTGGCGCCGCCGGTCGACCAGATGGGCGAAGATCTCCTCGCCATGGGCTGGCGCCCGGTAATCCAGAGCCCCTAGCGTGTGGAAATAATCGCGGGGATCGGATTGGTTATAGAGATGGCCGAACTCGGCCTTTCCATTCCCGTCGGATGAGGTCTGGTCAGGGGCGGTCTGGCTTGGCGAGGGGCGGCTCGGTCCGGAGAATTCTGACACGGTGGCTCCCATGCTAGGCGATGGAAAGGGTGTAGATGGTTTTCGGTAGGCACAAGACGCGAATGCCCACTCAGGCAGAGGCGCTGACCGGGCGGTCGGAGGCGACGGCCGTTCCCGATCGCCACCTGGTCAACGGCCACCCCCTCAGACCGCCGTTTCCGGACGGGATGGAAACGGCAGTATTTGCCATGGGCTGCTTTTGGGGGGCCGAAAGACTGTTCTGGCAGGCCGAGGGAGTCTTTGCCACCGCGGTCGGTTACGCCGGAGGCCTTACTCCCAATCCCACCTACCACGAGGTGTGCAGCGGGCGTACCGGACACGCCGAAGTGGTATTGGTGGTGTTCGACCCCAGACGGATCAGCTACCAGGCCCTGTTGGCCATCTTCTGGGAGAGCCACGACCCGACTCAGGGCATGCGCCAGGGCAACGACACCGGTACGCAGTACCGCTCGGCCATCTACGCCACCAGTGACGCTCAGTCGCAAGCGGCTTTGGGATCACGAGACGCCTACCAGGCGCAGTTGCGGGCGGCGGCTCACGGCCAGATAACCACCGAGATCGGTGGTCTGGAGAAGTTCTTCTACGCCGAGGACTACCACCAGCAGTACCTGGCTCAGAATCCCGGCGGTTACTGCGGCCTCAAGGGCACCGGAGTGGCCTGTCCGGTCGGGTTGGCCGCCGGCTGAGCGATGCTCGGCCCGGGTAAGACGGTTCCATGAGCGAGATCGTGGTCTCACCGCTGGGAGCAGGGGCATACCGGGTCGAGGTGAGGGAGGGATCGAGGATCTCTCATCACCAGGTGGAGGTGCCGGACGGCTTTGCCGACGGACTGGTTCCCGGGGCCGACGCGGCCAGGATCGTTCAGGAGTCGTTCGCCTTCTTGTTGGAGCGAGAGCCAGCCACCTCCATCCTGGCGAACTTCGCCCTACCTGTCATCGGCGACTACTTCCCCGAGTATCGCTCGGAGCTGAGCCGCCGGCTGCGCTGAGCAGTCGGTTCGGACTGGGGCTCGGCGGATGACATGCACCTGGTGATCCTGGGCGACACCCATATCCCCGGTCGGGCCCGAGAGCTGGCGCCCGAGCTATGGACCGCACTCAGTGACGCTGACGCCGTGCTCCACACCGGCGACTGGACCGAAGTTGGCCTTCTGGACCAGCTTGCGCCGCGGTGCAACCGTCTGGTGGCAGTCTTCGGCAACAACGACGACGCCGAGCTGCGGGCGCGCCTGCCTGAGGTGGCCAGGGTCGAGCTGGCTGGGGTGCGCTTCGTGGTGGTCCACGAGACTGGCCCAGCATCTGGTCGTGAGAAGAGGTGCAAAGCCAGGTTTCCCGACGCCGACGTTGTGGTGTTCGGCCACAGCCATGTCCCGTGGGACTCGACCGCGTCAGGTGACCTTCGTCTGCTCAACCCCGGTTCTCCCACCGATCGGCGTCGCCAGCCAGCGTGCACCTTCATGGAGGCCGAGGTCGCCGACGGGCTGCTGGTAGGCGTCCAGTTGCGTCAGGTGTCGCCCGAAAGGCGTCCGCGACATTAGCGTCGGGGTCATGGACTACGAGGTGATCGTCGTCGGCGGGGGGGCGGGAGGCCTGGGTGCCGCCCGGGCGGCGGTGCGTCGGGGGGCAAAGACCCTGCTCGTGCACCACGGCCCCCTGGGCGGCGAGTGCACCTTCACCGGCTGCGTGCCGTCCAAGGCCCTCATCGAGGCGGCTGGCAGGGGAGCGTCGTTTGCCGAGGCCATGGCCTTCCTGCGTCGGGCGGTGGACACCGTTGCCGCCACCGAGAGCGCCGAGGTCCTCCGCCGTGAGGGCATCGAGGTACTCCAGGGCTGGGCCGCCTTTCGCGGTCCGGGACGCGTCGATGTCGACGGGCGCACCCTGTCGGGTGGGCGCTTCATCCTGGCCACCGGTACCGGCCCGGCCGTA
>QHCF01000243.1 GCA_003244275.1 Acidimicrobiales bacterium | reverse complement strand
GCACCGGGTGTTCGACTCCCCCAAGGACGTGATCCTGTGGGATACCGGTCATCAGGCCTATGTCCACAAGCTGCTGACCGGGCGGCGGAGCGGCTTCGCCTCCCTCCGGCAGGCCGGTGGCCTCTCGGGGTACCCCTCACGGGCCGAGTCGGCCCACGACTGGGTGGAGAACAGCCATGCCTCCACCATCTTGTCCTACGCCCACGGACTGGCCTCTGCCCTCACCCTGGGGGCGCAGCCCCCCGTCGGGCGGGGAACGGATCGCCGGGTGATAGCGGTGGTGGGTGACGGCGCCCTCACTGGCGGCATGGCCTACGAGGCCCTCAACAATCTCGGGCATTCGGGCGCCCGAGTGGTCATAGTGCTGAACGACAACGGCCGCTCATACGCCCCCACCGTGTCGAAGCTGTCGGAGAGTCTCACCCGCCTCCGCCTCAACCCGTCCTACGTCCAGGCCCGGGCCCGGCTGCGCACTGTCGTCAAGGAGGTGCCCGGATTGGGGCCGATGGCCGTATCGGGTGTGTCGGGCCTGACCTCGGCGCTGCGGGACGTGATTGAGCCTCATGCCTTCTTCGAGGATTTGGGGGTACGCTACACCGGGCCGCTCGACGGCCACGACGTGGCCGGGATGGAGTCAGCCCTGGCCAATGCATCCGAGTGGAATGGACCCATCGTGGTCCATGTCCTCACTCACAAGGGGAAGGGATATCCCCCGGCTGAGGCCGACGAGGTCGCCTGTCTGCACGACCTCAAGGTGCGAGACGCCAAGGTACGCGACCTGCTGTCCGGTGACGCCAAGGCGGGAACCGTCGGAGATGGCAGCGCAGCCCCAGGTGCCCAGGCCACCGTCGCCCCGGGGGCACAGACCACCTCTGGCTTGATTGCCGACGTGGCTCCTCTGTCCTACACCGATGCGTTCACCCGTGCCCTCTTGGCCGAGGGGGAGGCCAACCCGGCCGTGGTGGCCATCACCGCGGCCATGCCAGGCCCCACCGGCCTGCTGCCCTTCGCCGCCGCCCACCCCGACCGCTTCTTCGACGTCGGCATCGCCGAGGCCCACGCCGTCACCGCCGCCGCTGGCATGGCCATGGGAGGCCTCCGCCCGGTGGTGGCGCTTTATGCCACCTTCTTCTCCCGGGCCTTCGACCAGGCCAACCTGGACGTCGGCCTGCACCATCTACCGGTGATCTTCGCCCTGGACCGGGCCGGCATCACCGGTGACGACGGTCCCTCCCATCACGGCCTGTTGGACATGGCGCAGTGCCTGACCATTCCGGGAATGGTGGTCCTGGCACCGTCGTCCGCCCTCGAGGTGCCGACCATGCTGAGTACCGCCTTGAGCCTGGATGGCCCGGTGTCCATTCGCTATTCCAAGACTCCCCCGCCGGTCGGGACCAGGGCCGAGGTCGGCTCGGGCCTGCACGCCCGCCAGGTCTGCCGGGGCGAAGGCCGCGTGTGCATCCTGGCGGTGGGCAAGATGCTGGAGGCTGCCACCCATGCCGCCGAGGCTCTCGCGGACTCGGGCATCAGTGCAACCGTCTGGGACGTCCGGGTGGTCAAGCCGGCCGATCCGGCCATGCTGGCCGACGCCGCCGCCCACGACCTGGTCGTCACGGTGGAGGACGGCATCCGGGTGGGAGGGGCAGGTACCTGGCTGGCCGACGGCCTGGCCGGCTTGGACGAGGGCCGGCGCAGCCCGCCGGTCCTGATCCTGGGCGTCCCCGTCGAGTATCTGGCCCAGGCCAAGCCCAGCGCCATACTGGCCAGGCTGGGCCTGGATGGTGCCGGCATCGCCAACTCGGTGCTGAGGGCAATGGGCGCCAGCCCGGAAGTGCGAGTCAGCAACGGTAGTGGTCCGGTCAAGCTGGGCACGAGGGCTCAGCCGTGACCGGCACCCGTTCAGCCGTGTCCGGAACAACTTCACCCCGCTCGGCCATCCCTGTGCCCGGCGGGATACCCACGGCCGAGGCGATCATGGCCAGGGCCGCCAGCGAGAACTTCCCGGTCGCTTCTCGCCTTCTTCCCCGAGCGGCTCGCGGCCACCTCCTGGCCATCTACGGCTTCGCCCGGTTGGTCGACGAACTGGGCGACAAAGCACCCGGTGACCGCTTGGCCAACCTCGACTGGCTGGAGGCGGAGCTGGAGCGGGCCTACCGGGGACAGGCCAGTCACCCGGTGCTGGTGCGCCTGACTCCCTCGCTTCGTGGACTCGACCTGCCTGACCAGGCCTTCCGAGACTTGATACAGGCCAACCGTCAGGACCAGATCGTCCACCGCTACGCCACCTTCGACGATCTGGTCGGCTACTGCCGGCTGTCGGCCAATCCAGTGGGACGTCTCGTTCTGGCTGCCTTCGGCGTGGCCACTGCGGAGCGGGTGGCACTCTCGGACCAGGTCTGCACCGGCCTGCAATTGGTCGAGCACTGGCAGGACGTGGCCGAGGACTCTGCCGCCGGACGGGTCTACCTGCCGACGCAGGACATGGAGCGATTTGGGTGCTCACCATCCGAGCTCAGGTGGCCGGTGGTCGGCCCACACCTGCGGGCACTGCTGGCCTTCGAGGCGGCCAGGGCTCGCCTCTTCCTCGACGCTGGCTCACCTCTCGTCGCCTCGCTCCGGGGGCGCCCGGCCCTCGCGGTGGCCGGTTTCATTGCCGGCGGTCAGGCCACCCTCGACGCCATCGAGCGCTCAGGTTTCGACGTGTTGGCCACCAATGCCCGACGAACCGGGCCCCGAATGGCTCTTCGACTCGCACACCTGATGCCAGCCGTCCTGGGCCGGAGGGGCGAGCCATGAGCGTGACCACCGCCTACGCCGATTGCGAGGCCATCACCCGGGCACAGGCCAAGAATTTCTACTACGGCATCCGGCTGTTGCCGCCTCCCAAGCGCCACGCCCTGTCGGCCATCTACGCCATGGCCCGGCGGATCGACGACATCGGCGACGGCGACCTGTCGACCAAAGACAAGCTGGACCACCTGGACGAGGTTCGCCGACAGCTGGCAGACCCGGGAGCGGTTGTCGGGCACGACCCGGTGATGATGGCCGTGGCCGACGCGGCCCAGCGCTACCCAGTGCCCATGGCGGCCTTTGGCGAGCTGGTCGAGGGCTGCGAGATGGACGCCGCTGGCACTTCGTACGAGACCTTCGAGGACCTGGTCGGGTACGGCCGGCGGGTGGCCGGATCGATCGGGCGGCTGTCGCTCGGGGTCTTCGGGGCCACCGATATGGCGCTCGCCAGTTCTCGAGCCGACGCGCTGGGCGTCGCCCTCCAGGTGACGAACATCCTGCGGGATGTGGTGGAGGACCGCGAGGAGATGGGCCGGGTCTACCTGCCCATCCAGGACATCGCCCGCTTTGGGGTGGCGCCTGATCTGACCGGTCCCAGGGACAACCTGGCTGCGCTGATCGTCTTCGAGGCTGAACAGTCCCGCCCGTTCTGGTCCGAGGGCCTGGCCCTGCTCCCCCTCCTCGACCACCGCAGCCGGGCCTGCGTCGCCGCCATGGCCGGGATCTATCACCGGCTGCTGGCTCGCATCGAGCGGCGCCCCACCGCAGTGGCCGAGGTGCGGGTGTCCCTGCCGGGATGGGAGAAGGCGTGGGTGGCCACTCGGGCCATCACTGGACTGGGTATCACCAACGGGGTGGGAGCATGAGGACGAACGAGCCGGCTCTGGACAATGCCAGCCGGGGCCGGGGCCGGGGCCATGTGGTGGTGGTGGGTGGAGGGCTGGCTGGGCTGTCGGCCGGACTGGCCTGCGCCGACGCCGGGGCCCGGGTGACGCTGCTGGAAGGGCGGCCACGACTGGGCGGAGCCACCTGGTCTTTCGAGCGCAATGGCAGATGGTTCGACAATGGCCAACATGTATTCCTGCGATGCTGCACCGCCTACCGGGGCTTTCTCGACCGGATTGGGACCGCCGGCCAGGTCCACCTGCAAGACCAGCTGGCCGTCCCGGTGGTGGCCCCGGGGGGGAAGACGGCCTGGATCCGGCGCACCAGCGGGCTCCCGGCGCCTTTCCATCTGGCTCCCGCCCTGGCCCGCTACGGCCACCTCGGCCTGGCCGATCGGGTGCGCCTCGGTCCCGCCGCCGTCGCCCTGGGGCGCCTGGACCTGGCTGACCCGGCTCTGGACCAGGTGAGCTTTGCCGACTGGCTGGCGACCCACGGCCAGCGCCCGGCGGCGGTGGACGGCCTCTGGGGACTGATCGTCCTGCCCACCGCCAACCTCCCGGCTTCGGAGGTCTCGCTGGCCATGGCGGCCAAGGTGTTCCAGACCGGCCTGCTCAGCCAGGCCGACGCGGCCGACATCGGCTGGGCCGCCGCACCCTTGGCGCAGTTGCACGGGGAGTCGGCAGCCACGGCCTTGGAGCGGACCGGAGGCACGGTCAGGCTCCGGGCCAAGGTCGACCACATCGGGCCACCGACCAGCACCGGCCTGGTGGTGGTGGCCGACGGTCAGCGTCTCCAGGCTGACGCCGTCAT
Organism: Acidimicrobiales bacterium; assembly: GCA_003244275.1. Classification (GTDB taxonomy): domain Bacteria; phylum Actinomycetota; class Acidimicrobiia; order Acidimicrobiales; family QHCF01; genus QHCF01. The sequence goes on along the minus strand of QHCF01000243.1, from coordinate 3,902 downwards.
CCTGGCCGTGCCCCACACCGCAGCGGCCAGCCTCCTGCCAGCGGGCGCCATACCCCACCCGGAGCTGTTGGATGGGCTGGGCGTCTCACCCATAGTCAATGTGGGCGTCGTGTACGACCGTCGGGTGACCGACCACATGTTGGCGGCCGGTCTGGGATCGCCCGCTCAGTGGGTGTTCGACCGGACCGAGGCGGCCCTGGGGGGCGAGGGGGCGCAGAGCTCGTCCGAGGAGCAGGTGCTGGGCGTCTCGCTGTCGGCAGCCGACCAGTGGCTGGGCCAGCGACCCGAGCAGCTGAGCGACATGATCACAGGCGCCCTGGCCGAGCTGTTCCCGGCTGCCCGTTCGGCTCGGGTACTCGACACGGTCGTCACCCGGGAACGGGCCGCCACCTTCCGGGCCGTTCCCGGCACTGCCGCCCTGCGACCCGGTACGAAGACCGCCGTCCCCGGCCTGGCCCTGGCCGGGGCGTGGACCGACACCGGCTGGCCGGCGACCATGGAGGGGGCAGTGCGCAGCGGACAGGCAGCGGCTCGAGAAGCTCTGCACCACCTGAGCCGCACCGCTGGCGCGGCCCACGGCGGGACCGGCGACTGGCCGTCCGAAGTACCGGCCCGAGACCCGTCCCACAACATCACGGAGGTGCTGACGTGATCGCCGTTCGCAGTGTCCCCCAGGTCCTGGACAAGGCCCGCCAGCAGGTGACCCCCGTGCTCAGGGCAGCGGTGGCGACCCTGGCTCCCGAGATTCGCCCCGCCGCCGAATACCACCTCGGTTGGGCGGAGGCCGACGGCCGTCCCGCCACCGCCGATCGAGGGAAGTGCGTGCGCCCGGCCCTGGCCCTGCTCTCGGCTCAGGCGGTCGGCGCCGACGGGTCAGTGAGCCTGCCCGGGGGGGCGGCGGTGGAGCTGGTCCACAATTTCTCGCTGCTGCACGACGACGTCATCGATGGGGACGACGAGAGGCGCCACCGTCCCACCGTCTGGGCCATCTTTGGCATCGGCCGAGCCATCATCACCGGCGACGCCCTCCTGGCCCTGGCCCATCGGATGGTGCTCGACGTCCCCGGCGGCCCCGGCCGGGCGGCGGCCCGGTCGCTGGCCGACGCCACCATGGCCATGATCACCGGTCAGGCCGACGACATGGCCTTCGAGACCAGGGCCGATGTGGCGGTGGACCACTGCCTGGCCATGGAGGCCGCCAAGACGGGAGCCATCCTGGCCTGCGCCTCGTCCATCGGCGCCATCCTGGCCGGCGCCCCAGCCCCGACCGTAAAGGCCCTCAGTGACTTCGGGATGCACCTGGGCCTGGCCTTTCAGGCGGTCGACGACGTGCTGGGCATCTGGGGCGACCCCGCCCGCACCGGCAAGCCGACCTGGAGCGACCTGCGCCAGCACAAGAAGACGCTTCCCATCACGGCCGCCCTGGCCACCGCTGACGGCCACGCCGGCGAGCTCTCCAGTCTGCTGGCCACCGCCGAGCTGTCCGAGGTCGAGGTGGCCCGGGCCGCCGGATTGATCGAGGCCTACGGGGGCCGGGAGCTGACGCTCGCCGAGGCCCGCCATCAGCTGAGTGCGGCCCTGGCCGCCCTGGAGCGCGCACCGCTGGATCCCACCGCCGCCCTCGAGCTGGCCCAGGTGGCCCGTTTCGTGGCCGACAGAGAGCACTGAGAATGTTGATCGAGCCCACCAGCACCTCCGGGGTGACCGGGCCCGAACCCCGCCCTGGTCCGGCTCGAGCCCTGGCCAGCGCGGTGGATCACCTGCTCGGACTGCAGGATGCCAACGGCTGGTGGAAGGGTGAGCTGGAGACCAACGTCACCATGGACGCCGAGGATCTTCTCCTGCGCCACTTCCTCGGCATCCGCACCGAGGAGGTGACCCAGGCGGCCGCCAGCTGGATCCGCTCGCAGCAGCGGGCCGACGGCACATGGGCCACCTTCTATGGCGGCCCGGGCGACCTGTCCACCACCATCGAGGCGTACATGGCCCTGCGCCTGGCCGACGACCCGGCCGATGCCCCCCACATGGTCAAGGCGGCCGAGTTCGTGCGCCAGGCCGGCGGAGTCGAGCGCTCCCGGGTCTTCACCCGACTGTGGCTGGCCCTGTTCGGGCTGTGGTCGTGGGACGCGCTGCCGGCCCTTCCCCCCGAGCTGATCCTGCTCCCGCCCCAGGTGCCGCTCAACATCTACGACTTCGCCTGCTGGGCCCGCCAGACCGTGGTCGCCATCACCGTGGTGGGGGCACACCGTCCGGCGAGAGAGTTCCCTTTTGGCGTGGAAGAGCTGTGTACGGGAATGATGGAGCGGCCCAAACTGACGCTGGCCACCGTGGCCGGGCGGTTTTGGACGCTCGACCGGGTGCTGCGGGCCTACCAGCACCGGCCCCTGCGGGCGCTGCGGCGCCTGGCTCTGCGGCGAGCCGAGGGCTGGATCATCCGCCGCCAGGAGGCCGACGGGTCGTGGGGGGGTATACAGCCGCCGTGGGTGTACTCGCTGATCGCCCTGTCGCTGCAGGGCTACCCCATCGACCACCCAGTGATGCGGGCCGGACTGGCTGGCCTGGACAGCTTCGTCATCGATGACGAGCGGGGGCGCCGGCTGGAGGCCTGCCAGTCGCCGGTCTGGGACACTGCCCTCGCGGTGGTGGCCCTGGCTGACGCCGGCCTGGACGCCGACCACCCGGCCATGTCCCGGGCCGGGTCGTGGCTCATGGGTGAGGAGGTGCGCACGCCTGGCGACTGGTCAATCCGCCGACCCCAGCTGGCTCCGGGCGGGTGGGCGTTCGAGTTCGAGAACGACATGTACCCCGACGCCGACGACACCGCCGAGGTGATACTGGCCCTTCGCCGCCTGGTCCCCATCTCGCGAAATGGAGCTGGTACCGCCGCACCCCCTGATGCCCACTCCCGGGCCGTGCTGGCCGCGGTGGAACGGGGCGTGGCCTGGACCGAGGGCATGCAGAGCCGGGACGGCGGATGGGCTGCTTTCGACGCCGACAACACCCGGGCGGTAGTGGCCGCCCTGCCGTTCTGCGACTTTGGCGAGGTTATCGACCCTCCCAGCGCCGACGTGACCGCCCACGTGGTGGAGATGCTGGCGGCCGAGCCCGGCCGCGACCCGGTCCGCCTGGCCCGGGGGTTCAACTGGCTGGTGGATCATCAAGACCAGGACGGGTCCTGGTTCGGGCGCTGGGGTGTCAACCACGTCTACGGCACCGGGGCTGTGGTGCCGGCGCTGGTGGCAGCGGGGATGGATCGGGCAGAGCTACCGATCCGCCGGGCGGTGGCCTGGCTGGGCCAGCACCAGAACCCCGACGGTGGCTGGGGCGAGGATCTCCGCTCCTACCGGGACCAGGACTGGCGGGGCAAGGGTGAGTCCACCGCTTCCCAGACGGCATGGGCCCTGCTGGCCCTGGTGGCCGCCGGGGAGCTGGGAGAGGTGGCCCGGCGGGGCGTGGACTGGCTGGTCGAGAACCAGCGCAGCGACGGCACGTGGGACGAGCCCTGGTATACGGGCACCGGCTTCCCCTGGGACTTCTCGATCAACTACCACCTGTACCGGCTGGTCTTCCCGGTGATGGCCCTGGGGCGATGGGTGGAGCAGACGGAGGGGCGGCCATGAGGGACACTCGCACCCGGCTGGTGGTCCTCGCCCCTCTGCGAGTAGAGGCGTCCGCCGCCCGGCGCGGCGCGCCGACGGCCGAGGTAGTCATCACGGGCATGGGACCGGTCCGGTCGGGCCAGGCGGTTCGCGGCCTGGCCAACCAGGCGCACTCTGACGGGGCCTCGTCCGGCGGCGCCATGGCCATCATGGGCTTTGGCGGCGCCCTGCAGGCGGGCATGGCCCCAGGCGACGTGGTGGTGGCCACCAAGGTCATCCGGGCTGGCGGGGGCGGTGCGGCTG
>QHCF01000183.1 GCA_003244275.1 Acidimicrobiales bacterium | reverse complement strand
CTCGGTGGGGTGGGCGGTGAACACCGGTCGCAGCTCCAGGGCGTCCACCACGGCCTCGATCTCCTGGCGTGGCAGCTCGGCGGCGGCCATGGCATCCACCGTTGCCTCCAGCCAGCCGCTGTCCGGGCCAGAGCTCAACAACTCGTCGGCCCGGTGGAGCTGCTCTGCGATATTGGCCAGGTGAAAGTAGGCCGAGAAGGCCCGGACCAGTGACATTGAAGTTGGCAGGTCGACCTCCGCCAGGAGGGCCTCGACCTCGGCCGTTTCATCTCTCGGGTCGATCACATCACTCTGGTCGGTCGAATCTTCCAGAACCGTGGTACGGGCTCGTTTGGTCAGGGCCCGCACCCGCTCGACCAGGTCGAACAGCTCCCTGCCCTCCTGGCGGATCAGCGACTGGCCGAGAAGCTCGCCCAGGCGGCGTATGTCGGTGCGCAGATCCAGGTCCTTTTGGACGGGGTCCTTGGGCGAGCCTTGGTCAACGGACATCCGGGCCAGGTTACGTGGCTGACGAACCCGCCTTGTTGACCGGGCGCCGCATGGTCACACGGGGCCACGCCGCCAGGCCTCGTGCAGCCTCCCTGTGGCGGATGCGTAGCAGGCCGTCGGTCATCTCGTCTTCGGCCAGGACCTCGAACCCGAGCCGGCGGTAGTAGGGCGCGTTCCAGGGGACCTCGGAGTAGGTGGTCAGGGTCAGGGCGGTGAGACCCTGTTGCTGCGCCCAGGTGTCGGCGGCTGCCAGGAGCGACCTGCCCAGGCCCAGGCGGGCATGGTCGGGTCGGACCGAGACCTGTTCGATGTGGCCACAGCCCTCGATCACGCTCGCCAGGAGGTAGCCCATCGGGCGGTCTGTCTCGTCGGCGCAGACCCACGCCCGGTCGCCGTCGACAAAGCTGGCCAGCTCCGTGACGGACGGGGGCTCGTCATCTGCCACCGCGGCCATACCCAGGGCGCGAAATGACGCGCCGGCTGCTCGTTCGATCTCCCGCAGCATCGCCAGGTCGTCCAGTCGGGCCGCTCGGATCACGCTTTGGTCCTACCTCACCGAGTGTGCGTGGGGGAGCGGTCGTCACCTGCAGGCAGCGTCGCATAGGCCATGCAGCCGATGGTGCCAAACCTGATCGGCTGGCCCAGGGCCCCCCTGAGGCTCTCGGCGGTCATGGCTCGCGCAACCTGCCCGGCGCGGTGAAGCAGCCGCAGATAGCCATTACCTCTCAGCGTCTGGGTCACCAGACCCGCCAGGTACAGCTCTCCACCGGGCGCCAGTTGCCTGCGCAACGCGCCCACGACCGCGGGGAGGTCGTCGAAGAGGTGGGTGAAGCCCAACCCCAGGACGGTAGTGAACCCGTGGGCCGGAAAGGGCAAATCGAGGAGGTCGGCCTGGACCAGGCGAATAGGCGCGGCCGTGACGATCTGATGGTCATCCCGGGTGGCCTGGATGCGCCGTCCGGCGCGTTCGAGCATCGCCCGGGACAGGTCGACCAGCGTGGTTGGCCGCCGAGCGCGCCCGTGCAGCTCGGCGGTGGCCGCCGCCGACCCGGCCGCCACCTCCAGCAGCGGTCCGTCGGAGGAGGCAATGGCGGCGGCCGCGAACTCGGCGTAGTCATCCGGTGACGTGCTCCAAGCCAGACGGTTATAGGCCCTCGACCGCACCAGCCGGTCGTAGACGGCGGCGGCCCGGTCGTACGGGGCGTCTGCGTCACCGAGGTCACTGTCGATTCTCCACATGGAGAAGAAGGTAGCACTTATCATTCTCCAAATGGAGAAAAGCTCTCGAATGCGATTGCTGGATGCGGCGCTCGAGTTGCTCGGACGCCTGGGGGTCGCCGCCTTGACCGTACGAGGCACCGAGGACGCGGCCGGGTTGCCCCACGGTTCGGTTCGCCATCACTTCGGTGACCGGGCGGGGATGGTCGCGGCACTGTTCGACCATCTGGCTGATAGAGAAGGAGCACCCGCTGATGGCCCGATCGTCGCTGCGTTGGAACAGTGGCTGGGACCGGGACGAGAGCTGACCCTCGCCCGCTACGAGTTATTCCTGATGGCGGCCCGAGACCCCACGCTTCGCGTCCCACTGATCCGGGCCAGAGATCGCTTCGTCGCTGCTGCCGCGGCGCGCGTCGGTCCAGCAGCAGCGCCAACCCTTGTGGCCGCCCTGGACGGACTCGTTCTCGACGGCCTGGTGCGAGGCGACAATGATCCCGACCGGCTCCGTGCCGCCGTGACTCAGATCACGGATGCGTGGGGGCGGCACGCGGAGGACAACTCGATCGACCGGCAGTGACTAATTGTGATGCATTGGCATCAGGTGCATGCGTACCACGATTCGTCTTGACGATGATCTCCTGTTCGCCGTGCAGGAGCGGGCGCGGCGTGAGAAGCGTACGGCGGGGGAGGTGTTGTCCGATCTCGTCCGTCAGGCATTGACTGGGCAAGGTCGACAATCCGAGGGCCACGCCAGCGCCGGGCATCTTGGTTTTCAGCCCTTGCCTCGCCGGGGCGCCGCCATCTCCAACGCGCTGATTGACCGGCTCCGCGAGGACGAGCCTGAGTGAGGAGGACCCTCCTCGACATCAATGTACTGCTGGCGCTGCTCGACAGCGACCACGTCGATCATGCTCGAGCCCATGACTGGCTCGAGGGCGGGATCGAGGGTGGGTGGGCATCTTGCGCGATCACCGAGAACGGTTTCGTGCGAGTCATCAGTCAGCCTCGGTATCCCAGCCCCGTCTCGCCGTCCGTGGCCATCGACCTGTTGAGCCGGGCGTGCTTGACCGGCCCTCACCAGTTCTGGACCTGCGATGTCAGCCTGCTGGATGCCCGAATTGTGGACCGATCCCGGTTACATGGTCCACGTCAGGTCATGGATGCGTACCTGCTTGCTCTGGCTACGGTGCATGATGGCCGCTTGGCAACCTTCGACCGCTCGCTCGTTCTTGCCGCGGTCAAGGGAGCTAGTCAAGAGCACCTGACCATCCTTTAACTGGTCCTCGGGCGCCACTTCTGCCGAGTGTCGCCACTTCCCCACGCCCGAGGATAGCTAAGGAGCGAACCGTCGACCTCATAACTCGAGTTCGTAGAAGTACATCAATGGCCCGGCCGGGCCTCCTTCCCGGTTGGAGAAGCCGAGACTCTCATAAAGACGTCGAGCGACGACGTCTGGCTCATCTACACCGATTTCCATGCTGTCGGCGCCCTGCTTGCGGGCCTCGGCGAGAGCAGCCTCCATCAGTGCTCGTCCGAGTCCGTGCCCTCGCAGTTGGGGAACCACGTACAGCTCGGCCAGGTAGCACTCAAGGCCGGCGCTCCAGATGGTGGGGCGGAAGCGGAGCACTGCCAGCCCACCAGGCCCGTCATCGGCGAGCAAAACAAGGGTCTCACCGCTGTCGATGAGTAGTCGAATCCGTTCGGCCAATTCCGACGGCGGAGGCGTTGGCTCATTGAATTCGCGGTGCAAGTCGTGGAGCAGCCCTGCGATCGCTCCAGCGTCCTTCGGGTTCGCAAGGTGGACAAGATCACTCATGGTCCTCCTGGCGGACCGGCGGGCAACTATGGTGCCTTTCAGACCCGAATGATCTCGAGAATCGGGAGCTCGATGTAATCGTCGTCTTGGGTCACTATTGGCGTGCCTAAAGATATCGCAGTTGCTGCGATCCAGGAGTCGTTGACCGGCATTCGCTTCCCCAAATCGCGCAATACAACCCGTAGGCGCGCCCACGCCTCGGCGACGGATTGGTCTACGGCTATGGGTTCGAGGGTGAGTGCCATGCTCAGGGTGATGAGCCGCCGATCGCGGGTGTCAACGTCTGCAGCAGCCAGGACGCCGGCTCGCAGCTCGCCGACGGTTATCACAGAGATCGCCAGTTCATCGGGGAGATTGGCCTCGTCAAGGGGGCGACCGGACTCCCGAGCGATGAAGACACTGGTGTCGGCGATGCCTCCGCTCAACGCAAGTCGTCGGTCGTGTCGGGGGCCAAGGCGCGGAGGTCTTCGGCCATGGCGGGATCGGCTTGCCGGGCCGAGAAGCGCTGGGCGAATGCCTCACGGGGTATCCACCTTGGTCGCGAGCCGAGCGGACGGAGCACGGCCACCGGTCGCCCGTCGACGGTGATGACGACGTGCTCGCCTGCCTCCACCCGGCGTAAAACACCTCGGGTGTCATTGCGCAGCGCTCGGGAGGCCACCTCAGCCATGCTCCGACTGTAGCACATCTTCTACGAGAGCCCACCGCCGATGGAGCGCCCACTCCCCGAGGGGGGAAGCAGTGGTGGCCGTCCGCCGTGCACGACAACCTGGCTGGACCGGTGGAGGCCCGCCCGCCGGCCCCGCTGGCTTCGGTGGTGGCCCACTCGCCGGCCCCGCTGGCTTCGGTGGTGGCCATCGGAGCTGGCCCGGAGGCGCCGTCAGAGGACCCGAACGGCAATCCTTCCCGGCCATTCCCCGGCCATTTTGGAGAGACCGTCGAGGTGCAGCAGTGGGGAAAGGTCCTCTGACCAGGACCCTACTGGTGGGCGCTGGCGGACTCGAACCGCCGACCTCAGCCGTGTGAAGGCTGCGCTCTACCAACTGAGCCAAGCGCCCCGCCTGGGCAACAAGACTACCCCGCCCCCAGTCATTACGGTTGGGCCATCTCACCCACCCTTGCACGCACTTCGCCCGTCCCCGGCCGGTGGCTGTGGCGATCGGTCACCTCGCCCTTGGTGCTGGCGGCGTTCCTCGTCGCCGCTGGCATCCTCCACTTCGTGGCAACCTCCACCTACGAGCGCATCGTCCCCCGGGTGCTCGGTCACCCCCGGCTGCTGGTCCAGGTGAGCGGAGCGGCCGAAATCCTCTGTGGAGCCCTCCTCGCCCCTCCCCGCACCCGCCGGCTGGGTGCCTGGCTCACTATCGCCCTGTTCGTGGCGGTGTTCCCGGCCAACGTTCAGATGGCCCTCGATGGCGGCCTCAGGGGTGCGGGGTTTCCGGCCAACTCGGCCATCGCCTCCTGGCTCCGTCTGCCGCTCCAGATCCCGCTCATCGTCTGGGCGCACCGCTTTACCCGCTGATCGGAGAGTTACACCCCCGCCGTAGGGTTGGACCCATGGACATCCGGGACAGGCTCTACATCGACGGTAGGTGGGTTTCCTCGACCGGCACCGGAACCATCGACGTGGTCAACCCCACCACCGAAGAGGTCATGGGAAGTGTGCCCGAGGGCACCCCCGAGGATGTGGACAAGGCGGTCCGGGCAGCGAGGGCATCTTTCGCGAGTTGGTCTCAGACCACTCCTGAGGAGCGCTCGAACTACCTGTACCGCATCCAGGACGGGCTGCAGGCCCGTATGGCCGAGATCGGCAACACCATCGCCGCCGAGCTGGGCATGCCCATCAACCTGGCCATGATGATCCAGGCCGGGCTACCCACCGTCAGCTTCGGCACTATGGCCCAGCTGGCCCGGGAGCTTCCCTGGGAGGAGCAGATCGGCAACTCCCTGGTGGTGCGGGAACCGGTGGGCGTGGTGGGGGCCATCACCCCCTGGAACTATCCCCTCCACCAGATCGCCGCCAAGGTGGCACCGGCCCTGGCCGCCGGCTGCACGGTGGTGCTCAAGCCCAGCGAGATAGTTCCGCTCAACTCGTTCTACCTGGCCGAGGTGGCCGAGGAGGTGGGTCTGCCGCCGGGCGTGCTCAACCTGGTGACCGGGGTCGGCTCGGTGGTGGGGGAGGCCATCGCCGCTCATCCCGAGGTGGACATGGTGTCGTTCACCGGCTCCACCCGAGCTGGCCGGCGGGTCTCCGAGCTGGCCGCCCGCACCGTGAAGCGGGTGACCCTGGAGCTGGGGGGCAAGTCCCCCAACGTGATCCTCGACGACGCCAACCTGGAGAAGGCTGTCTCTACTGGCGTGGGCGCCTGCTATCTCAACTCGGGCCAGACCTGCTCGGCCCTCACCCGCATGATCGTGCCCCGCTCCCGGCTGGCCGAGGTGGAGGATATCGCCACCCGCAGTGCCGAGGAGTACACCACCGGTGACCCCTTCGTGGACGGCACTCGCCTCGGACCGCTGGTCTCGGACACCCAGCGCCAGCGGGTGCGGGGTTATATCGAGTCGGGGCTGGCCGACGGTGCGAAGCTGCTGACCGGTGGGGCGGAGGCGCCCGAGGGACAGGAGAGGGGATATTTCGTGCGTCCCACCGTGTTCTCCGAGGTCCGCCCGGACATGGCCATCGCCCAGGAGGAGATCTTCGGCCCGGTGCTGTCAATCATGCCCTACGACGACGAGGACGAGGCGATCAAGATCGCCAACGACACCATGTACGGTCTGGCCGGGGCGGTGTGGTCGGGCGACGCGGAGCGGGCCAAGGCGGTGGCCCGGCGCCTGCGCACCGGCCAGGTCGACGTCAATGGCGGCGGCTTCAACCCGCTGGCCCCCTTCGGCGGCTACAAGCAGTCAGGTCATGGCCGGGAGCTGGGCCGCTACGGCCTGGAGGAGTATCTGGAGGTCAAGTCCCTCCAGCTGTAGTCGTCTCGGCTCAAAATGGGTGGGGTACGGCGTTCGATCCGCACCCACTTACGCCGGGCCGCGCCCCACGACGCGCTTCTCAGGCCGCCTGGAAGGTGAGGTTGTAGGGAAGGGCGACGGTCTGGGGCACGATCACCGGCTTGCCGTCGACGTGTAAAGCTACGTTGGCGGAATTGCCCACCCGAACCTGGGACGAGCCGGCCAGGTTGAGTTGCCCCGAGGCGCCTCCGGGCAGGGTCTTTTGAAACATGATCGTCCCGGTTGCGTCGGTGACCCGGACCCAGCACGGACCGGTGGTGGTGAAGGACAGCATGTAACCGGTGGTCGGAGCGTTGTAGGTGGCTCCGTTGGCGTCGTTGGACACCGCTGTCACCTGGTTGGAGGGGATGGTGGTGGTTGGCCTCTTGATGTTGGGCCGGGAGGTGGGTCTGGTGTTGGTGTGTCCGGAGGGCGAGTTTGGCGAGGTGCCAGCCCCTGCGCCGCTGTGCGCCGAACGAGCCGCCTGTTGGTTGGTATGACTGGGCCCTCCGACCGCCAGGCTAACCACGGTCACCGTGAGGCCGATGAGTACCAGCAGGCCGATCACCCCGCCCGCCACTCGACCCACCCGACCGATGCTCCTGGCCTTTCGAGTCCCGCTGCTGCCAGGCTCCATCGAGGCCGGACGCAACCAGTTGGCCGGGTTATTCTTGCCGGCCGCCGACCTGAGACCGGCCAGGGCGGGGGCGTTGGCCTCTGCCCCCCGGGCGGGAGGCGCAAGGGGCTCGCCCGGCTGGCCCATCCATCCCCGCCCGCTGGCCGAGCTGCTCGGTCGGCCAGACATCCGGGCCAGGGTGTCCATGGCGTGCTCATAGTCGTTGACCGAGCCGCGCTTGGGTGACGATCCCAAGGCCAACCGGCCCATGATGGCCACCAGGATGACCGCTCCCAGGACCACCAGGACGAGGGTCACGGCCTTACTGTCCTCCGGCGAAACCGTCCTTCGGTGGGCCCGGTTGACTCTGTGACCTGGTTCACTGTGTGACCAGGAGCGACGCCAGTACCCATGTCTTCATCGTAGGCAGACCAAGGCCACTTGGAGGCGCGGTGCAGGCCTGATGTCCTCTTGTTAGAGCAGATGTGTACCATCTGCGCGTTATCGTCCCTTCCCCGATGCCCGAATAGGACCTCCGTCATGTCTTCAGACCTCGATGACCGCCGGCCCATTGGCCTGACCCTGGGCCAACGCCTGGACCGCGTGCGCTGGAGCCCCCGCCATGTGACGATCCTGGTGGGTCTGGGAGCGGGATGGCTGTTCGACTCGCTCGAGGTCAACCTGGTGGGCAATTTCATCAATCCTCTCGACAAGCACTTCCACGCCTCGGCTACTGCCGGGCAGTTCGTGATCTTCTCCTGGCTGGTCGGGATCCTGATTGGCGCCTTGGTCGGCGGAAGACTGGCTGATCGCTTCGGACGGCGGCGGATGTTCGTCGCCACCCTGGTCTGGTACGCCGGGTTCACCGTGCTGACCGGTTTCAGCCCGACCCTTTCGGTGGTGGTCGCCCTTCGCTTCATCACCGGCCTGGGGGTGGGTGCCGAGTACCCGATAATCAACGCCGCCATATCCGAGCTGATGCCAGCGCGAGTTCGCGGCAAGGCCAGCGCGGCGGTGATGAACTTCTGGTCGATCGGGGCCATCCTGGCCGGGCTCCTGGCCTTTCTGCTTCTCAATGCCGTGGCCCTGTCCGACGGTGTCTCGTGGCGTTACGGCTTCGCCCTGGGCGGCATCCTGGCCGTAGTCGTCGTATTCTTTCGGCGGCGCCTGCCCGAGTCGCCCCGCTGGCTGGCCAGCCAGGGCCGCCAGGACGAGGCGGAGGCCATCGTGGCCCAGCTGGAGGTGGCCGCCGGCATCGGCAACGGGGAGGAGGCTGGGTTCGCGGCCGAGCAGGCGACCCTCACCTTTGGCCAGGCCCTCAGCGAGCTGGTACACCGCTACCCGGGCCGGTTGGCTTTGGGAGCGGCCCTGGATCTGTCGGAGGCCTTCGGCTACTACGGCATCTTCGCCTTCCTGCCGTTGGTGGTCTTCCCGGCCATTGGTATTGCCAACAGTCAGATCCCCTTCTTCTACATCTTCGGCAATGTCGGCGCCTTGGTCGGAGGTGTGGGCATGACCCTTTTGTTCGACAAGCTCGGTCGAGCGCGAACGGTCATCACCTTCTACGTACTGGCCGCCCTCGGAGTCGGCTTGTTGGCGGTAGCCACCAACACCGCCAACTCCACCTTGGTGCTGGTCGCCTTCATGGTCTCCAGCGGCTTCGCCACCGCCGCCTGGACGTCGGCCTACCCGACATTCACCGAGCTCTTTCCGACCCATCTGCGGGGGGCCGGTGTGGGTGCATCGGTGGCCGTGGGCCGGATTGGAGCAGCTTTTGGCGTCACCCTGGTCACCACCGTGGCCATGCATACCAACATCACCGCCGGCTACCTGATCGTGGTCGCCTTCTGGATGGTGGGCGTCGCGGCGATGGTGATGTACGCCCTGCGCGGCGGAGTGGAGGCCGCCCGGCGGCCCCTCGAGTCCCTGGTCACGCCCAAGGGTCGCCCCGACCCCGCCCTGGCCTGACCTCCGCCCGGGCCGGGAGCGGGAGCGCCCGTCATCGGGGCCTATCTCGTGGCCCAGCTTCACCGCCATGGCCCCTGCCGACCAGGACCACGACGTCGCTGGACGGGGCTGGTTCCCACAGGGATGATCCCACCCTCTCCGCGATGACCGATACTGCCGGATCGACCAACGCGCCGGCGAGGGGGGTGACGAACATCGTCACGCCAGTCCACGGCAGCAGCATCAGCCCGGTGGCGAGCGCCGAGTGGTGCAGCCCGCTTTGTAGGTGCTCGCCAAGTCCGACTGGGCCGCTCACCGACGCTGAGGGATCGGCGAGCGGCACACGGCTATAGGTCGAGATGGAGTCGCAGCGCATCGTCGATGTCGACCATGACCGACGCCGAGAATTGACCGAGAGCCGGTCCGAGTCGCTCAACCGCCACGGACCGGACCTGCTCGGCTAGGGCCTTGGAGTCGACTCGAAGGCAGCCTTGGTCCGCCGGCACGAGAACCTGGAACGGGAAGGTCCTCGCGGTGTTGCTCGTCAGGGGCACCACGGTGACAATTCCCCGTCCGAGGCGCTCGGCGACCGCGTTGGCGCGGTCATTGCTGACCACCACGGCTGGGCGTCGCTTGTTGGCCTCGTTGCCCCGTACAGGATCGAGGTCGACGAGGCAAACCTCCCCACGGCGCATCAGGGCAGGCCGTCGCCGACTGCCGCCTCCCACATTTCACGCTCATCTGAGCGGTCCCACTCTTCCCAGGCGGCTGCGTAGTCCTCTTCGAGCCCGGACCGGCGAAGCAGTCGGACGGCCTGATGGATTGCGGCCGAGCGCGATCGGAGCCCTACCTTGCGAGCGTGCTCATCAAGCACTACGACGTCCTCGTCTGGAAGGCTGACACTGAGCTTCATAGCCGAATGCTACCTGAGTAGTACCGGAGATGCTACCGTCAGCCGCTCGAAGGGAAGGCGCCCCACCAGGGCCCGGTTTCGCTCGGTCGCCGAAACGGTAAGGTCGGTCACTGTTGGGGGCCCCAGACCACAAAGATGGGATTCTCGGCGGCCAGCCGCACCCCCCCATCAGGCAGTCTCCGCCCCCGTGCCACACCTATCTGAACCAGCTGCCCGAGCCGCTCGACGGCCGCCGCCGCCCGGTCCAGGGCGGCATAGGTGGCCACCACCTGCCCACCAGGGCGCAGTCGAGCCAACACCGCATCCAGCACGGGCAGGCCACCGCCGCCCACGAAGGCCCGGTCCGGGTCGGGGAGGCCAGCCAGGGCGTCGGGGGCGCTCCCCTGCACCACCTCGACGCTGGCCCGGTGGGCCAGCGCGTTGGCCGCCACCCGAGCGGCGTCGTCTTGTCTCTCCTCTACCGCGATCACCCGTAGGCCGGGGCGCAGCCGGGCACACTCCACGGCCACACTCCCACTGCTCGCGCCCACGTCCCACAGGACCCCCTGGGCCGGCAGAGCCAGCTTGCCCAGGGCGACGGCCCGTACCTCGGCCCGGGTGAGCATCCCACCCCGGTGGGCGAAGCCCTCGTCGGCCAGTCCCCAGGCCAGCACCGCCTCCGAAGACACCTCGGCGCCGGCTGCCAGCAGCACCACCACCGAAAGCGGGTCCCAGGAGCGCCCGGCTAATCCCACCAGGTCGGTTTCCCGTACCACCTCGTCTGGCTCACCCAGATGGCTGCAGACGGCCACTCGGCGGGGATCGACCCCAAGATCCATGAGGGCCCGGCCCAGTTGCTGGGGGGCGGCCTGGGGGGAGGTGAGCACGGCCACCTTGGGATGGGCCAGGATGGCCCGGGCCGCGCTGGCCAGCGGCCGGCCGTGGGTTGAGACCACCACTGCGTCGTCCCACGCCAGACCCAGGCGGGCAAAGGCCAACGAGACTGACGAGGGCGCCGGGTGGACGTCCAGCGCCCCGACTCCGAACCGCTCTACCAGCGGCCTCACGATCCCGAAGAAGCCAGGGTCTCCCGACGCCAGCACACACACCGGCCCAGTCTCCGCCCCTATGGCGTCCAGCGCCTCAGCCACGTCGAGTGCGCCAGCGGCCCCAGCGCCAGCGGCCCCAGGGCCAGCGCCAGCGGCCGCGGCCCCAGGAACATCGAGAGCTGCCCCCGCGTCGAGCCAGTCAGCGCCGAGAACGATCACCCGCTGCCTCGGCCGGTGTTCGGGCGGCTCGGCGGCGGCGGTCGGCTCGACCACGGGTGCGGCG
>QHCF01000038.1 GCA_003244275.1 Acidimicrobiales bacterium | reverse complement strand
GAAGGCCACCACCACCCGCTCCAGATGGCGCAGCTCGTCCCTCAGGAGGCCGACGTCCCCGCCCAGCTGAGTCACTCCGTCCCACCCCGGCCCGTCACTGCCGTCCCATCCGGTCCATGACCTCCTCGGCCTCGCCTACCAGCCCCGTGTAGAAAGGCCCGAAGTCGGCGTAGTGGGCCGAACCCTCGTCGAAGCGCATGGTGTAGACGGCGTCCTTGAGGTCGTCCGGATGGTTGCCGAAGAGGGTCACGCCCCACTCGTAGTCGTCCAGGCCGGTGGAGGCGGTGATGATCTGAGCCACCCGGCCGGCAAAGGTGCGCCCGACCGCACCGTGGCCCCGCATGAGTGCCAGCCGCTCCTCGTAGGCGAGGGCGTACCAATTGTGGCCCTCGGCCCGTCGCTTGGACATGGGATAGAAGCAGATGGCCCGTTTGCCCTCCGGGGGCAGCCGAGGGTGCAGTCGGGCGTCCAGGGCCGCCTCGGGCATACCCCGGGCATATTCGGACACCTCGGTGAGCGAGACGAAGGAGCCGGAGAGCTCCAGGCCGGCGCCCTGAACGCCAGCCTGGAAGTCCCGAAGACTCCACAGGTCAGGCCCAAGGGCCATGAAGCCGACATCCGCCTTGTGGCCCAGGACGGCGAAGGTGACGACCTGATGCCCCTCACCCTGGGTCGCCTTGACTGCGGCCACCACCGCCTGGGGATCGGTGGCCGGCCCCAGCCGGGCGAACAGGTGTAGGACGCTCCAGCCGGTCGACGGGCCAAGCCCAACGCTGGTCATGGCCCCGTTACTCATGGTCCTCAGTGTATGGCCGGCCGCCGGACCGCCCTGTCGCTGGGCGGTGACACTCTGGTCCGAATATTGGTGCCTATGGCGACCACTCTTCGGACCAGAGTGCGAATCCGTCGGGTCGACCTGCCCGGCCGGCGAAGGCGACCCCGCATGTCGGGCGCCGATGAGGCAGGATCGGGGGATGGGCATCCGCAGGGTCGGTCTGATGGCGGTCGCCCTGTTGGCGGTCGCCCTGAGCACGCCATGGGTGAGCTCCTCGTCCATGGCGGCCGCCGCGGTACCGGTGGTAGTCCTCAACGGCAAGGGGTTCGGCCACGGGGTGGGTATGGCCCAGGACGGCGCCTACTGGATGGGCCGGGCCGGCTCGTCGGACACCCAGATCCTCGGTCAGTTCTACCCGGGCACGACCATGGGCACCATCACCGGTAACGTCCGGGTGGCGGTAGGCGGCGGCTCTGGCTCAGTGCTCTCCTTTCCCCAAGGTGGCGTGGTGACCGGGGGGACGCCGCCGAACCTGGCAATTCCCCCGGGTGGCCGGGTGGTGCTGAGTGACAATGGAGGGCGTTACCTCGCCCAGACCTCCTACTCAGCCGGTTCTGCCGCCAATCCTGGAGCCCAGCCGAAGCTGGCACCGGCGGTCGGCCAGGCGGGGGCAGCCGGCCCGGCCCTCACGCCCAGCAGCTGTGCCCTCCCCCTTCTCGGCTGCTCCCCGACGCCGACCCCGCCGTCGACCCCACCCACCACGGGACCCCACACCACGACCACCCCCGCCCCCCCCGGCACCGTCCCCAGTACCACTACTCCCAACCCCACGCCCAGCCCCGGCCCTGGCCCCAGCCCCGGGCCGACACCCGGCCCCACCCCGAGCCCCTCGCCCCCCACCACGGCCAAGCCGGCGCCTCCCAGCACCGCCTCGGCCAGCCCCCTCCTGGCCACCGCGGCCAGCGGCAGCACCATCGGGGTGGGGAGCCGACGCTTCAGGGGATCCATCCAACTGGTCGGCGGCTCCCTCATCAACCAGCTCAACGTGGAGGACTACCTGCGGGGCATGGGTGAGGTGCTGGATCCCAGCTGGCCAGCCGCCTCCCTGCAGGCTCAGGCCATAGCCGAACGTACCTACGCCATACGCTACATGCAGACCTCCGGCCAGATCTGCGCCGACACCCGATGCCAGGTGTACCTGGGGGCCCAGGTCGAGTACCCGGCCATGGACCAGGCGGTGGCGGCCACCCGGGGCCAGGTCCTCACCTACGGGGGAAGCCTGGCCTCGACGGTGTTCTCGGCCAACGGCGGGGGCTACGAGGCCACTCCCCAAGAGGGCTTCGGTGGCTCAGATCCCGGTAACCCCTACCTACGGGCCGCCCCCTACCCCACCAACGACCCCGGTGCGTGGACGACAAGCGTGGGCCTGTCCAACCTGGCGGGCGTCTTCGGCTACCACGGGACCATCACCGACGTCACCGTCTCCCAAAAGGGACCCTCCGGGCGGGCCCTGGCCGTCTCCCTGGTCGGCAGCTCCGGCACGCAGGTGGTGCCCGGTCTGGTGTTCGCCTCCAGCCTTAACCTGCGATCGACCCTGTTCACCCCCCAGGTCGGCTCGGCCAGCGCCGCTCCTCCCGTCCCAGCCCCTGGCGCTCCCCCTCAGGGGCTGCCCGGGGCCCTGGGGCCCGTGTCGTCCCTGGCCATTGCCACCACCCCGGCCGCCGGCCCCGGCGAGAACCAATTCGGCAGTCCCCACTCTGCCCTGGGCCTGCCCAGGGCGCCGGCCAACGGCCACCGTGGCACCGTCCTGGCCTCGGTGGCCGCCCTGGCCCTCCTCGGCGGGGCGGCCACGGTCGCCTTGGCCAAGCTCGGCCCGGCCAGTCGGGTGGCTCGGCCCCTGATGGCCACCGGCCGAGGAGCCCGGAACCTGATGGCCGGTGTGGCTGGCCTGACCGGTCCGGTGGCCAGCAGGCTGGAGATCATTCGAGGGCGGCGGGCGAAGCGCAAGCAACCGGCAACTTCCTGACGGTTGCCCCTGGGGAGCAGTGAGACGCGACTGAGGGGCGCCCTCAGGCGCCCCTCAGTCACACTCGCCTGCCGGCGCAGAGCCGGCCCAGCGTCGGTTAGTAGTCCTCCATGCCGCCGCCGGGCATGGCCGGGGCGTTCTCCTCGGGCTTGTCCACGATGACTGCCTCGGTGGTGAGGAACAGCGCGGCGATGGAAGCCGCGTTCTGCAGGGCCGAACGGGTCACCTTGGCGGCGTCGATCACGCCCGCCTTGAACAGATCCTCGTACTCGCCAGTGGCGGCATTGAGACCCTCGGCACCGCTGCCGTTGCCCAGGCCACGAACCCGCTCGACCACCACGCCACCCTCATAGCCGGCGTTGACGGCGATCTGCTTGAGGGGCTCCTCGACGGCCTTGGCCACGATGCGGGCACCGGTGGCCTCGTCGCCTTGGAGCTTCTCGGCCCGGTCCATGATGGCCTGGCGAGCCCGCAGCAGGGCAACACCACCCCCGGGGACGACGCCCTCCTCGATGGCCGCCTTGGTGGTGCTGACGGCATCCTCGATGCGGTGCTTCTTCTCCTTGAGCTCCACCTCGGTGGCGGC
>QHCF01000225.1 GCA_003244275.1 Acidimicrobiales bacterium | reverse complement strand
ACGGCACCAGCCAAGACGGCACCGGCCAAGAAGACCACGGCCAAGGGAGCCACGGCCAAGGGAGCCACGGCCAAGAAGGCACCGGCCAAGAAGGCACCGGCCAAGAAGACCACGGCCAAGACGGCCACGGCCAAGAAGACCACGGCCAAGAAGGCACCGGCCAAGAAGGCACCAGTCAAGGGGGCCCCGGCACCAGTCAAGGGGGCCCCGGCCAGGAAGACTCCCGCCAAGAAGATCCCCGCCCAGAGGATCCCCGGCGAGGCGACTCCGGCCGACACGACTCCGGCCGACACGGCCGCTACGGAGGCTGCGGGACCGGTAGGCGGGTCAGGGGCCTGAGCCAGCGTCGCCGCCTGGATGCCGAGCTGGTGCGGCGGGGACTGGTCGCCAATCGGGCTCGGGCCCAGGCCGAGGTCGCGGATGGTCGGGTACTCGTGGCTGGAGCGCCAGCGTCCAAGGCCGCCCGCCTGGTCGCCGCATCCGAGCCGATCACAGTTCTCGGACCGCCCGCCCCCTTCGTCAGTCGGGGTGGCCGAAAGCTCAATGCTGCCCTTGACCGCTTCTCCATCGATGTGTCGGGACAGCGAGCCCTGGATGCCGGCGCATCGACTGGGGGCTTCACCGACTGCCTGCTCCAGCGGGGGGCGGTCGAGGTCGTGGCAGTGGACGTGGGCCACGGTCAGCTGCACGAAAGGCTTCGCAGCGACCCGAGGGTGATACCCGTGGAGAAGACCAACCTGCGTCACGTGCGCCTCGATCAGCTTGGCGGGGTTGCTTTTCGTGTGCTCGTGGTCGATCTCTCGTTCATCTCACTCAACTCGGTCGCCGCTGTCCTGTTGGGTGGTCTGGCCGCCCCGGAGGCCGACCTGGTTGTGTTGGTCAAGCCCCAGTTCGAGGCGGGCAGAGCCGAGGCTTCCCGAGGCAAGGGCGTGATCCGTGACCCCCGGATCTGGCGGCAGGTCCTGGGCCAGGTGAGTACCACCTATCGCCGCGCTGGAGCGGCCATGATGGGGGCCATGGTCTCTCCTGTCACCGGAGCTCAAGGCAACGTGGAGTTCCTGCTGCACATGAGGGCTGGCCCGGCCCAGCTCGCTCCGGCCTCCGGCCCCGTGGACCTTGACGGATTGGTTGCTAAGGCTGCTGCACAGGTCACGGGCTGACCGTGGCCGTCGTCGCCCTGGTGATCCATCCCCACCGCAAGGTTGCGGCCACTCTGGCGGAAAGCACCGCCCATTGGCTGACCAGCCAAGGCCACCAGGTACGCATCCCCGATACCCGCCCGGACGCCGTCGCCGGTGGATGGCCCGACCCGGCCGCCGCTCGAGACCTTGACCTGGCTGTCAGCCTGGGTGGGGACGGCACCATGTTGCGCACCGTGGAGCTGGCCTGCCCAGCAGGTGTGCCCGTAATGGGCGTGAACCTCGGACGCCTCGGTTACCTGACCGAAGTAGAGGCGGCTGACCTCGAGGCGGCCCTCAAGCGCTTCTTGGATGGGGACTACCTGATAGAGGAGCGCATGACCCTTCAGGTGGAGCTGGCGCCGGCGGGGGGAACCATGAGTATCCGGCCCCGACTGGCCCTCAATGAGCTGGCCGTGGAGAAGTCGCAGTCCGGGCATACCATCCACTTGGCCGTGGCCATCGGCGGGAAGCCCTTTATCACCTATTCGGCCGATGGCCTGATAGTGGCCACCCCTACCGGTTCTACCGCCTACAACCTGTCAGCCCGTGGGCCCATCGTCTCACCCTGCCTGCGGGCCCTGGTCCTCACTCCGGTGTCGCCGCACATGTTGTTCGATCGGCCACTCGTACTGGAGCCGAACCAGTCGGTACGACTCGAGCTGCTGGCCGACCGACCGGCCGTGTTGGTGGTGGACGGGGTGCACCACGCCCAGCTGACCCCGGGCGACGCGGTCAGCTCACGGGCCGGTCCAATGCCAGCTCGCTTGGTGACCTTCCGAGACCGGGACTTCTACGCCATCCTCAAGGCCAAGTTCGGCCTTTCCCCGCCCCAACTGGGACCGCAAAGTGAGGCATAGCAGCCGCGAGCGGTCACAGAACGGCCGACCGGCTTGGCCAGGGCCCCTAGACGTGAGAAACGCGGCCCATGCTGGCTGAGCTGCGGGTGCGTGACCTGGGAGTGATCGCCGACTTGTCCATCGTCCTGGGCCCCGGGCTGACGGCCCTCACCGGGGAGACCGGAGCGGGAAAGACCCTCGTAGTTGAGGCCGTCGAGCTGTTGGTGGGCGGTCGAGCCGATCCCCTGCTCGTGCGCCCCGGTGCACGGGAGGCACTGGTAGAGGGCCGCTTCGTGCAGCCCGCAGCAGGCAGTGGAGGCGACCCGGGTGGTGCAGGCGACGGAGACGTCACCGAAGTGATCATGGCTCGCAGCGTTCCGGCCAGCGGTCGGTCCCGGGCCTGGGTCGACACCCGCATGGCTCCGATCGCCGCGCTGGTCCAGGCCGGGACCACCCTGGTCGATCTCCATGGCCAGCACTCGCATCAGTCGCTGCTCGGTATGGCCGCCCAGCGAGGGGCGCTGGACTCGTTCGGGCAGGTGGACCATGGTCCTCGGGAGGCAGCCCGCCAACGCCTGCATGCCGTCGAGCGGGCGCTGGCTGGTCTGGGGGGTGACGCCCGGGCCCGGGCTCGGGAGGCTGACCTGCTGCGGTTCCAATTGGCTGAGCTGGGCAACGCCGGGATCACCGATCCTGAGGAGGACCGGAGCCTGGCTGATCTGGAAGAAGCCCTGGCGGGGGCGGCCGCTCACCGGGCGGCGGCGTTGGAGGCCCACGCCGCCATTGTGGGAGGTGCGGTCGCCGGTGGCGCAGACCTGCCCGGAGCGCTGGACACCTTGGGGTCGGCGATGGCCGCGTTGGAGGGACGAGCGCCGCTGGCCGAGCTGGCCAGGCGCCTGAGGGGCATCGGCGCTGATATGGCCGACGTCGCCACGTTGGCCCGCCAGATGGGCGAGAGCATCGCCGAGGACCCCGAGCGGCT
>QHCF01000145.1 GCA_003244275.1 Acidimicrobiales bacterium | reverse complement strand
TTGGCTGGTGCCGTCTTGGCTGGGGCAGAGCCGGCGCTGTCGCCCTTGACCTTGCGACCGGACGCCGCCGCTCGATTGGCTACCGCCTCAGCTACGCCGGCGACCGACTCGGCCAGCCGAGAGGCCCACCTGGTCAGATCCTCCCGGGTGGTCAAACCGAGGGCATCGACCTGGCGCGCCACCTCGTCGCGCACCACCTCCGCCACCGACTCAGTCCGACGACGGCTTCGGTCGAGCATGGCCTCAACTCGCGCCTGAGCCTGCTCAGATTGGATCTCACCGGACCGCACCAAATCTCGCACGAGGGCCTCAGCCCGCTCCCGGGTCATGTGCGAGAACTCGACCCCCGCTTCGATCAATCGCTTGAGCATGGCCTCCGTATCGCCCATGTCGCCACCGTAGCTGTGCTGGGACACCGAAGTCATCCCCCAGGTCAACCGCTGGCGGCTACCGACCCTGCTGACTCGGCCACCCGTTGCTCAGTCCGCAGGGCGTCCAACCGTCGATCATCACGTGCCGCCTTGCGTTCTTCGGCGCGAGACCACTGGACACCCACCACCAAGAGAGGAATGACGGTCAGAAGCTCAGCCCCCACCCACAGCACACCCCCGCCTGTGTGCCCACTCGAGAGTGAGTACATCGGAGCCAAGGGTCGGGAGGTGGTCATGATGGCGATGCCAAGAAATGACTCGAAGGGCACTCCCATGAAGAGAGCGAGGATGCGTAACGGGTAGGGCATACGCCAGTGGGGGGTGGGCTCCAACCCAATGATCGACCACCAGAACAGGTAGCCGATGATGAGGAAGTGGACATTGACCGCGTCCATCAGGGCCATGTGGCGCATGGCGATGCCCAATAGCGGCGTGAGGAAGAACACGAACATCGACCCGTAGTAGATGGCGGCCACCAGCACCGGGAAACTCGCTACTCGGGCCGGCCAGGAGCGCAGAGCCCATAGCAGCCGACGCTTCGCCGGGCGGGAGCTGCTTTGCAGGGCCAGGGTCATGGGTCCCCCGAGAGCCAGCAGAGGCGGGGCTATCAGCATGACCAGGAGATGCTGATAGATGTGGAACACGAAGCTGGTGCCGGTCAGTGTGGCCACCGGCGACTCCAGCGCCACCCCCAGCGCAATCAGGCCGGAGAGAAAGGCCAATGTTCTCCTGCTCGACCAGTGCCGCCCCCGGGTCGCCAGGCGGCGAACCGATCTCACGTACCACCAGCCAGCCAGCACCTCAAGGGTCAGGGCGAAAGCGGACCACGGGCCGATCGGCCAAGCCACCAGCAGGGCGTGCCAGGTCGAGGATGACGAGCCCATCCCCATGCCCGCGCCCGACTTCATCCCTGGCATGGCGGCCATCAAACCGATCAAGACCACTGGGCCGACGATACCTCTCGGATCCGAGGTGGTGGCCTCACCGGTCGCGGCCCAGCTCCTTGTCGACCAGGGCGGCCAGGTCAGCCGCCTCGACATCGGCAGCCGGATCAACCGCCCCGTGACCAGAAGGGGTCACGCCGGTGAGGACAAGCGCAAAGCGGGTACCCAACCGCTGAGCCAGGCGGCCGTCGGTGGAGGGACGGTCCCCCACCACCAGGTCTACGTTGTCGACCGAGCGGGCCAACAGGTCAGCCACCGGTTGGTAGGGCTTTCCTGCCACGACAGGCGTTGCCCCGCTGGCGGTAGCCACTGCAGCCAGGATGGCGCCACCGCCGGGTAGGAGGCCGCCATCAGCGGTGGGGTAGGTGGCGTCCTCGTTGGTACCGATCAGCCGCGCCCCGCCCCGCACGGCGTCGGTGGCCGCGACCAGGCGGTCGAAGTCGAAGTCACGATGCCAGCCGACCACCACCGCATCGGCCGGGCCGGTGCGTATGGTCTTTACACCCCGCTCAACGAGTGCCTCATCGACCCCCGGCCCGGCGCATACCAGCGCCGTGTCCCCAGGCTCCAGCAGGGTTGCCGCCGCCTGGGCCGAAGTAACCAGGTCCTCCGCCCCGCACGGGATGCCGTGAGCCTCCAGCTTGGCCAGGTACTCGCCCACCGTGGAAGACGAGTTGTTGGTGAGAAAGACCGGCCGCTGCCCGAGTTGGCGCAGCCGGGAGATCGCCTCGGCTGACCCTGGAATGGGCGTGTCTGCCAGCCATATGACTCCGTCGAGGTCTATGACCCAGGCCATCAGCTGAAGCGGGGCTCGGCCATTCGGGTCACGCTCTCCTCTTTGTGGACTCTCTCGTCGTAGCCGATCTGGCGAAACAGGTCGGCCAACGAGGCATAGGTGCCGTAGTCGTGGGCGAAAGAGGTCTCGAACGGCTCGTTCTCCCACTCCGGGTTTTCCTTGACCAGCTCCATGTACTCGTGTTCGGCATGGTCCTCGAAGCTGGCGTTGAGCCGGTAGCTCCAGGCCGGCCTGATGATGAACAACACCCAGGAGAGCTGGTAGTAGATGAAGGCCAGCACCTGAGGCAGCACAGTGAAGTGCAGCCGATCCTCTGGAATGCCCCGCTGGTCGACCAGCTCATTGAGGATGAGCAGGTGCCACTGTTCGTTGTCCTGCTGGGCCCGGGCTTCGACCACTCGGTCGTGGATGCGCCGAGCCAGTTCGGTACGGCCCTGGGTGTGGGTGATGGCGATGTAGGACACCTGCTCCCAGGCCTGATAGGGGACTCTGGCCACCAGCTCGAGGACCTTCAACTTGGACATGGTGCGATCTTTGCCGTAGACCGCATCCAGGGTGGCGAACAGCAATCGTGCTGCCAGGCTGTAGGGGCGGCGGGGGGTAGCCAGCGTGACCCCCTGCTCGGCTAGGCGCTGCTCGGGAGTGAGTGTACCCATCGGCCCTTTGGGCCTTCGCTCCTCGTGACGTGAGGGCGCTACCGGCAGCGAGCCGGAGCGGTCAGGTTCACTAGCCAAGACAACCGACCTTTCCTCGGGGGCGCCCAGCGACGGGCGCCACCACATTACTGGGGGATCGCATGGACTCTGGCCGGCTGTGCTACGCAGGACATGTGCCAACGTTCCTGCCCTTCGCCGGCCTGCGCTACGACCTGGACGTCCTGGCCGCCCGGGAACCGGACTCCAGACCGGTGCATCGGACAGCGGCTTTGAGTCAGGTGATCGCTCCCCCCTATGACGTCATCAGCCCAACCGAACGCGACGAGCTGGTGGGCCACAGCCCGTACAACGTGGTTCAACTGGAGTTGCCGGTCGCTGACGCGAACGCTGGGTTGGACGCCTACCAGGCAGCAGCTCGCCTCCTGGAAGCCTGGAAAGACGAGGGGATCCTGCGGCGCGACGGTGGTCCGGCGTTCTATGCCTATGCCATGAGCTTCGAGGACGAGATGGGCCAGCCTCGACGCACCGCGGGGGTCATCGGAGCCCTGGCCCTGTCGCCGCCGGGCGAGGGAGACATCCTGCCCCATGAGCACACCATGCCCAAGCCCAAGAGCGACCGCCTCGACCTCCTCCGGGCCTGCCATGCCAACCTGTCGCCGGTATGGGGCCTGTCTCTGGCTCCTGGCCTGTCAGAGCTGTGCCATCCCTCGGCTGCCGCAGAGATCGTCACCGCGGTAGACGACGACGCCGTGACCCACCAGCTCTGGCCCAGTGACCCGCAGGCGGCGAGGACCATCTCCGACCTGGTGAGCTCAGCGCCCGTGGTGATCGCCGATGGCCATCATCGCTACGAGACGGCCCTGGCTTACCAGGCTGAGCGCAGGACCGAGAACAACGGCCAGCCTGGCGATCACGACTACATCATGGCCCTGGTGGTTGAGCTGGCCAACGATCAGCTGTCGGTGAGGCCCATCCACCGGTTGGTGTCCGGCCTGCCCGAGGACCTGGACATCGTGGCCGAGTTGGACCGTCACTTCGAGATGACCCCAGCCCCACACGGGATCCCGGGCTCGTCTCCCGGGGAAGCCGACGGATCCGCCCTCCTGACTTCCATGGCCGATCAGGGTGCCCTTGGCCTGGTCACTCGTCAGGGAATATGGTTGGCCCAGCCTCGGGCCGCCACCCAGGCCGCGGGCGGAGCCGATCTCGACTCGGCCCGGCTCGGTGTGGCCCTGGCCGACCTCGCCCCCCACCATCTCGACTATCAGCATGACGTATCAGAAGCCCTGGGGTCCGTCCGATCAGGCAGAGCCCAGGCAGCAGTGTTGCTGAGACCGGCCAGCGTGGCAGTCATTGCCCAGACAGCCAATCAGCGGCTGCGCATGCCCCCCAAGACGACTCTGTTCTGGCCAAAGCCCCGCACCGGGATGGTGATTCGCCCAGTAGACGTAGGTTTAGCTAACCGGCCCGGCCGGTGATGATAATAGCGGTTTGCTCGGGCGAGAATGGCCCCCGCCCGGATACCAAGTTCCCCATTGCTCTCACGGCGACGTCTCTCAGGCGACGGTGATCGACTTGTCCAAGTAGACATCCTGGACCGCATTGATGATCTCGATACCTTCGGCCATCGGTCGTTGGAAGGCCTTGCGGCCAACAATCAGGCCGGTACCACCGGCTCGCTTGTTGATCACGGCTGTGCGCACTGCTTCAGTCAGGTCGTCGGCGCCAGTGGAGTCGCCACCCGAGTTGATGAGGCCGCTCCTACCCATGTAGCAATTCACTACCTGCCAACGGGTCAGGTCGATGGGGTGGTCGGTGGTCAACTCGTCGTAGACCAGCGGATCCGTCTTGCCGAACTTCAACGCATTGAAGCCACCATTATTGGTCGGCAGCTTCTGCTTGATGATGTCGGCCTCGATGGTCACCCCCAGGTGGTTGGCCTGGGCGGTGAGATCGGCCGAGGTGCTGTAGTCGGTTCCCTCGTGCTTAAACGCCGAGTTGCGCAGGTAGCACCACAACACGGTGAACATCCCAAGGCGATGGGCCTCGGCAAAGGCTCTGGACACTTCTTGGATCTGACGGGCCGACTCGGCGGAGCCGAAGTAGATGGTGGCACCGACCCCTACGGCTCCGAGGTCGGCGGCCTGGCGGACCGAGCCGAACATGAACTCGTCGTACTGGTTGGGATAGGTGAGAAGCTCGTTGTGGTTGATCTTGCAGAGGAAGGGAACGCGGTGGGCATAGCGGCGGGCGACCATCCCCAGCACCCCGAGCGTGCTGGCAATGGCACAGCAGCCGGCCTGCACAGCCAGCTCACAGAGGTTCTGGGGATCGAAATAGCCCGGATTCTTGGCAAAGCTGGCCGCTCCCGAGTGCTCCACTCCCTGGTCCACCGGAAAGATCGACAGGTAGCCCGTGCCGGCCAGGCGACCGTGGCCGAACATGGTCGACAAGTTGCGCAGCACTGGGACGGGACGATCGCTCTGGACCAGGACACGGTCGATGAAGTCTGGTCCGGGCAGCACCAGGTCGTCTCGAGGGATGGTCTTGCAAGTGTGGGTGAGCAGGGAATCGGCCTCGTCACCCAGGATTTGGTGGATGTCCACAGTGGCTCCCCTTTTACTCTCTATGTTTGGCGTCGTCATGTTGGCGTCGTCGGCGGTTCCCCTGTCAGCTTAGTGCTACGGCCTGGAGTCGGCTGACAGCCCCGGCCACTGCCTTGGTAACCGCCTGGGCCCGTCTCAGAGGGACCACGGTGTCGGCGACCACCTCTGTGCGACTCTGCGTGCTCCCGCCGGAGCGGAAGAACCGACGTCTGACCCGGCCCACGACGGCCACCTGGTCATCGACGTCAAGGGTGGTGGCCGAGGCAGGGGCCTCGAACCAGACCACGGGAACAGTCTCTGTACGCATCCCAGGTTGAGCCATGCTCAGCTCCAAGCTGACCAGTTGGTCTCCGGACGGGAGGACCCGATGCTCAGCCGGCCGGCTGAGGCGACCAGCCAGGACCACGATATTGATGGCGGACGTCTTGATGGCGGGAACAGCCTTGACGGTGGTCATCTTCAGTTCTTCCCCCGATGTCGGAGACAGGTCCGGCAAGGGACCAACCAATCACGCAGGGGGAAGCGCCTCAGTAAGCTACCGCCTGACTGTGACGCCATGGCTGAGCTGGCCGATCCACACCCAGGCCCGTTCCACCTGGTCGGCCAGGGCAGTACGACTACTCCCGTTGGCGATCACATAATCAGCTAGGGCCCGGCGTTGTTCCGGGCTGGCCTGGGCCGCCAATCGGGCCTCGGCGTCCGCCCGATCCATGCCCCGCTGTGACACCAGGCGCGCAATGGCGACCTCGGGCGGGGCGTCCACCACCAACACCGCGTCCAAGTGTCCCGGGCGATCGGGTGACTCGGCCAACAGCGGTATGTCGGCCACCACCACACGGTCCGTAGCCGCGTGGGCCGCGATCCTCTCCTCCATCACGGCACGGATGGCCGGATGCGTGAGCTCATTGAGCTCCGCCCGGGCCTGTGGGTCGGAGAAGACGATGGCAGCCAGCTCAGAGCGATCGATGCTGGACTCGGGACCCACTACCGCGGGACCGAAATGATCTATCACGTCCTCATAGGCCAACCCTCCGACCGCCATCACCTCTCGCGCGATGACGTCAGCGTCGATGACCACCGCGCCCTTCCCGGCCAGTAGTGCGCCGACCGTCGACTTGCCCGAACCGATGCCTCCGGTCAGCCCGATCACCACCACCGGCTACTCGGCCGGGGCAGGCAGCTCCGGGTCGGCAGAGGTGTCCGCTGGTCGCTCGTCCTGCGCTGTTCCATGCTGCGGCGGCGGCGGCTCACCGGTGGCGGAGTCATCCGCCACTGGACTGTCGGTGGCGGAGTCATCCGCCACTGGAGTGTCGGTGGCGGAGCCAGCTGCCACTGGAGCATCGGTGGCGGAGCCAGCTGCCACTGGAGCATCGGTGGCCAAGGTCTGGTCGTCAGTACCCGTACCCTGCTGAGCGGCATACTCGGCCCAGGCCTTCTGGGCTTCGGTCTCGGGGGTGAACTCGGTCTCAGAGAACTCGAAGGGGCCTATGTAGTTGCCCTCCTCGTCATAGGCGTGCTCGCCGAACGCCTCCCGGTACTCAGCCGCCACCTCGCCGCCCTCGGCTGCCTGCTTGATGGAAAGGCTGATACGCCGGCGTTGCAGGTCGATGTCGATGATCTTCACCCACAGCTCCTCGCCGGGAGTGACTACCTGCTCGGGCAGGTCGACGTGGTGCATGGCCATCTCGGAGATGTGGACGAGACCCTCGATACCCTCGCCGACCTGGACGAATGACCCAAAAGGCACCAGCTTGGTGACCCGGCCGTAGACCAGCTCTCCCACCCGATGGGCGCTGGCGAACTGCTGCCAGGGATCCTGTTGGGTGGCCTTGAGGGACAGACTGATGCGTTCCTTGTCCAGGTCGACGTCGAGAACCTGCACCTCGATCTCGTCGCCCACGGCCACGACCGATGCCGGGTGGTCGACATGCTTCCACGACAGCTCGGACACGTGGATGAGGCCGTCCATGCCCCCCAGGTCCACGAAGGCACCGAAGTTGACGATCCAGGAGACCTGGCCCTTGCGGACCTGACCCTTGGCCAGCTGGTGCAG
>QHCF01000011.1 GCA_003244275.1 Acidimicrobiales bacterium | reverse complement strand
TCGAGATGGGCGGTGTGTTCCAGGCACAAGCCGATCAGCAACGCGTGGTGGTCCTTGAACCGGCCGGCCAGCGCCCGGCGCAACTCGGGGATCTTCTTTCGCAACCGGCCCTTGGCCAACTCGGCGAGAACCTCGGGGTCGCGTTCACCGGCCACCAGAGCTGCCAGCATGGCCCGGCCCGACACGCCGAGCACGTCGGAGGCCACCGAGTCCAACTTGATCCCCGCGTCCTCCAGGGTTTTTTGGATCCGTTGGCACTCGGCGGTGTGTTCCTGAACCAAACGTTTCCGATACCTGGTCAGATCTCTGAGTTCCCGGATAGCCGGTGGCGGCACGAAACTGCCCCGCAGCAGGCCGTGCTCCAACAACTCGGCCAGCCACTCGGCGTCGAGCACGTCGCTCTTGCGGCCCGGAAGAATCTTGACATGACGGGCGTTGACCAACTTCAACTCGAACGCCCGGTCTTCCAACACATACCACACCGGTTTCCAGAACGACCCTGTCGCTTCCATCACCACCGCGGTCACACCCTGCTCGGCGAACCAATCGGCCATCGCTTCCAACTCCTCAGTGAAACTCAAAAACGTCCGGGTCTCCTTACGACGAACCCGCCCGTCGGCGCCGGGCGTACGCACACACGCCACGACCGAGTCCTTCGCCACATCGATACCGGCGCAGCGCTCCAACAACACATCCATCAAAATCAGCCTCCTCACCTGTCACCATCTGCAGTTTCGTGTGGGGACTGGCGGGGTCAACCGATCAACGATGCTGTGAAACGTGTACCGGACAACAGTTCGAGGTGCCGGGAAGACCCCTGGCGTCAGTCTATGAAGCGGGTTCTTTCGCACCAAGGAAGAACGAGCTCAGCCAGACCCCACACCATTCTCATCGTTCGAGGCGCCCCCCGGGCGTGGTTTCTATGAGGAAAATAGGCGGTGCAGCGCCCATTTTCATTGTTCGAGGCGTCATCTCATGGCATGGTTTTTGTGGGGGCAGGTGAACAGGATCAACCTCGCTGTCCCAGCGCGGGCGGCTCTGGAAAGCAGCCGCTATCTACCGATAGATCGCGACAATGTCCAAGGTGAGGGCCGGACCTCTTAGGACGTTCGTGTCGTCGCTTGATGGCGCCGGCTGGTCACGTCTTTGGGACCGTGACATCAGAGAGGCTCCAGGAAGAGCCATCAGCGGGTAATGCTCGTTCGTGCCCCATCGCCGAGCCACCTTCCCGACGACCTGCGCCGTGCCATCGGGCATCTCCCGGATATAGCGCTCCTCAAGCTTGCCCGCAACCTTGGGCGACTCTTCGTCAACCTCGCCCACGACGACGACATCCGAGCGGATAACACGAGAAACCTGGCGAATCATGTCGGTTTGCTCACGGGTGGGCAGGTCACCGGGATTCTTGCCTAGCAGGCCCGCCATTCCACGCATCGTTTCCATGGTGTCGAGGAACTTCCCCAGTTCCTCCGGTTGGCTCAGCACCCGTACGACGCCGGGTACCTCGACATCGCAGGCAACGGTAATTAGAGTGCCGACGATTAATCGCTCGAAGGCATCCGCTAGGTCCAACACCTCTTCGTAGTCGTACTCGTCCGGCTTGGCTTCGACGGCCTTGATCAGTCGGTCGAAGCGCTGTTCGGGGGTGTCCCGAACCAATCGTTCATCCTCTTCGGTGTGGTCACGCTGGCCAGAGACCTTGGCGGAAGTGCTCTTGAAACCCAAACCGGCCTCGCCTCCGCGGCCACCGTGTCGAGTACTACGACGGGTGACATCGTCGGAGAGTCCGCCCTCAACCACGCCCAAGTAGCTGTCCACGGCTTGTTCATTGAGATACAGAAATCTGCGAAGCATGCTCACCTTCCTGTCGGTCCCAGCTCTACTCATCAGTACCACCCCGATGTGACCAGAACTCCGGCGACGATCCCGTGAGGAGGGCGACACAGGTCGCCGACAAGGCCGATTACGTCAAGAACTTCTGGCCCAGGTGATGTGGTCGTAGGCTCCGCTCGTGGCGACCCAGCCGGGCGAACAGGTGGCAGCTGCCTGCCAGAGACTCTTCGGGTCCCCGGCTGACTACGAGGAGCCTGTCGGCTACGACGGTTTGGCTTTGGCGATCATCGACGCTGTCTGGTCGATTGGGGTGCGCTACGGCGGTGTCGGCCACGTCCTCAACAACTACCGGGCGTGGGTCGTGGCCACCTATGACACCTCGGCCGAGGAGAGAAGCGGACCTGAGCTCAGTGGTGACATCGCGCGGGTCGGTGGACCCGAGGCGTTCGCGAGCACCGTGGTGCACAACCATCAGCGCACCTCGTCGCGTGGGGGCATGCTGAAAGCAGCCGCGGTCGACCAAGCCGCTCGAGCTCTCGCCGCCGAGGGGGTTACCACCACGGCCGAGCTGCGAGAGCACGCCGAATCCTTGGCCGTGAAGGCCGCATGGCGCGGCGTCCACGGCCAGTCGTCGGGGATCAGCTGGCACTACGTGTTGATGAACGCCCGTTTCGACGACGTCAAGGCCGACCGCATGATCTGCGCGTTCGTCGCCCGGGCCCTCGGACAACCGAAAGTGCTGGCCGCGGTCGCGTATGACGAGGTGATCGCAGCCCACCAACAGTTGAAGGCGATCGCCCCCGGTCTCACCCTCAAGGCCCTTGATCACAGGATCTGGAGCTACCAGCGCGCACGGTGACCCCGCCTTCACTGAAAAACCAGCTAGTCGATGCGGCG
>QHCF01000040.1:3234-25413 GCA_003244275.1 Acidimicrobiales bacterium | reverse complement strand
GGCTCGGGCGGTGGGCTCGATCTTGGTGGTGGGCTCGCCGGGGGTGTCCCTGGAGGGCACCTCTGGCGGCCAGCTGCCGTCAGGCCACATGGCCAGGGAACTAACCGATACCGACCGGGTGACCGTGCTGTCTCTGCCCGGGCCTGGGCTGCTGGTCAGCGCCATGGCAGCTACTTCTCTCAGCCTGCGTCGACTCCTTCAAGGTGCCTTGGCCGACCTCGTCGAGGTCTGAGGGTGGGTTGCGGCGTCGCTGGCAGCGGTTTTCGACCAGGTGTAGCTACTAACGTCATTGACCGTAGGTCGGCTGCCGACACGTCTACCCCCCGACCGGAGGGCGGTAGGTGCCGAAGGACCACAGGTTGCCCTCCGGGTCGCGAGCGCTGTACTCCCGAGAGCCGTAGGCCTCGTCGGTGAGCGGACGAACGATCTGAGCTCCAGCGGCCACGGCCCGTCGTGGTGGGCGTCCGGGTCGTCGACTGCCACGTAGATGCTGATTGTCGAGGCCAGTGGGTCGCGCCGGGTGTGGCCGCCCTGAGACGTGGGTCGCGTCCGAGACTGCTGGCGGCTTTCCAGGTGTCACCATACGAGTATGGCC
Organism: Acidimicrobiales bacterium; assembly: GCA_003244275.1. GTDB lineage: Bacteria > Actinomycetota > Acidimicrobiia > Acidimicrobiales > QHCF01 > QHCF01. Next base: position 24,818 of record QHCF01000040.1, on the reverse strand, counting down.
CCTCGGCCGGAGTGGCCGTGCGTTGGTTTACCCATCATCGCTGGGCTGCAGCGGGGTGAGGCACGGCCGTAGCTTCGTGACCCCGGGCTGCAGAGAGCACGGTGCGGGCGGGGTCGCTGGACACTGTTCACGCGATCGAAATCCTCTGACAATCAACCCGAAACGGCCCCGCGCTTGGCTGGAAGGGACTCACGAATGAGGCGCACCTAGGGTTCCGCCGCTCTCGGCTCCGGCCGGATTTGCGGGTCTGGTCCGAGAGGTGCAGGCGGTCCTGTCCATACGGGGGCGTTCCACGGCGGGAGAAAAGCCCGGGAGACCGAGAGGGGGCAGTGGCCTCCTCTTCATCTCGACGGGAGGCCTTCAGTTGCCGAATATCCACCCCTACGCCGATTACGGCCCCGAGGCTCGTCAGGCGGTCGAAGCCGAGGCCGACCTTCCCACCACCGCCTGGGAGGCCGAGATCCGCCGGGGCATCGAGGTCGGCCTTCCGGGCGCCGACAGCATCGTCGACCGGCGGATCCCCACCTTCTCCCGAGGGGAGTTGCCTCACTTCGCCGGGATCAACACGTTCCTCAAGGCGCCCTACGTCGAAGACGTCCGGCGCTGCGGCGAGTACGACGTGGCCGTCCTGGGGGCGCCGTTCGACGGCGGGACCACCTACCGTCCAGGGACCCGCTTCGGTCCCCAGGGGATTCGCAAGATCTCAGCCCTCTATGGCCCTTACAGCTTCGAGCTCGGTGTGGACCTTCGCGAGTCGATCACCATCGCCGACCTGGGCGACGTGTTCACTATCCCGGCCAACATCGAGAAGACCTTCGACCAGATAAGTCGGGCCGTCGGTCACGTCTACTCCTCAGGCGCATTCCCGATCGTGCTGGGCGGAGACCACTCCATTGGCTACCCCACCACTCGGGGGGTAGCCGAGCACTTGGACGGCAACCTCGGGATCATCCACTTCGATCGCCACGTCGACACCCAGGAGACCGACCTGGACGAGCGGATGCACACCACGCCCTGGTTCCACGCCACCGACCTTCCCAACGTGCCGGCCACCAACCTGGTCCAGCTGGGCATCGGCGGCTGGCAGGCTCCCCGGCCGGGGGTCAAGGCGGGCCGCGATCGCGGCACCACCATCCTTACCGTGACCGATTGCGTGGAGATGGGCCTGGAGGCGGCGGCCGAGCGCGCCCTGGAGGTCGCCTGGCGGGGAGCCGAAGCGGTGTGGCTGTCCTTCGACATCGACTGCCTCGACGCTGCCTTCGTGCCGGGCACCGGCTGGCCTGAGCCAGGCGGCTTCCTGCCTCGCGAGGTTCTCCGCCTCATTCAGCTCATCGCCGAGCGACCGCTGGCCGGGATCGAGGTAGTCGAGTGCTCACCGCCCTACGACAACGCCGAGATCACCTCGCTCATGGCCACCCGAGTCATCTGCGACACGCTGGGCTGCCTGGTCCGCGCCGGCCATCTGCCCAAGAGGCCCAGGGCAACCACGCTCACCCCGGCCACGCCCACGCCGGTCGAGCGAGGGGAGGACGTCCGGTGAGCCAGGTCCTCGACGGGCCAGTGAGCAACAGTATCGACGACAGCACCGATCTGGCCGGGTTCGGCTATCGCCAGCAGCTCAGGCGCGGCCTGGGCGGCTTCTCGGCCTTCGCCGCTGGTTTCTCCTTCGTCTCCATCCTGACCACCGTCTTCCAGCTGTTCGCCTTCGGCTACTCGTTCGGCGGCCCCGCCTTCTTTTGGACCTGGCCCCTGGTGTTCGCCGGCCAACTGCTGGTTGCCCTCAACTTCGCCGAGCTGGCAGCCCACTACCCGATCGCCGGCTCGGTCTATCAGTGGGGGCGCCAGCTCTCTCGGGGCTTCGCCGGGTGGGTGGCCGGCTGGATGATGCTGATAGGCGCCATCGTCTCGGTGTCGGCGGCCGCCATCGCCCTTCAGGTGGTACTTCCCCTGGTGTGGTCGGGCTTCCAGGTAGTGGGTGGCAACCCATCGCTCACCTCCACGTCGGGAGCGACCAATGCCGTTGTGCTGGGTGCCATCCTCATCGCTGCCACCACGCTGGCCAACGTTCTCGGCGTCAAGGTGATGGCCGCCATCAACGACGTTGGTGTGTGTGCCGAGTTGGTCGGCGTGGCTCTGCTGGTGGGACTGCTGGCGTTTCATGCCGTTCGGGGCCCCCAGGTGGTACTCCAGGTGCCCCATCGGGTTGGCCATCATCCCGGCAGCTATCTCTGGCCGTTCCTGGTGTCGGCTCTGATGGCCGCCTACGTGATGTATGGCTTCGACACGGCCGGCTCACTGGCCGAGGAGACCCGGAGCCCACGCCGGGTTGCCCCCCGAGCCATCCTGCGGGCCCTGGCTGCCTCCGGGGTGGGCGGGGCCCTGCTCCTGATCACCGCCCTGATGGCTGCCCCCAGCCTCACCAGCCCGCGCCTGTCATCCCAGGGCCTTCCCTACGTGCTCACCAGCGTCCTGGGCTCCGGGCTGGGGCGCTTCCTGCTGGCCGATGTGGCGGTTGCCATCACCGTGGCCACTCTGGCCATCCAGACGGCGGCCACCAGGCTGGCCTTTTCCATGGCCAGGGACGGTGCCCTGCCCTTCTCCGCCCGCATGGGCCAGGTATCGCGCCGGACCCGCACTCCGGTACTGCCCGCCGTGGTGGTGGGGGCCCTCGCCCTGGCCATACTGGTGGTTAACATCGGCCAGGCTCAGCTCTTTGCCGTCATCACCAGTGTGGCCGTGGTGGTGGTCTACCTGGCCTATCTCTTCGTGACCGTGCCGTTGTTGGTGCGGCGTTGCCAGGGCTGGCCCGGTCGCCAGCACGCTGACATCTCGGGGCAGGACAGACCCTTCCGCCTTGGTCGCTGGGGCGTGCCAGCCAACGTGGCCGCCATCGTCTACGGCGCCATCATGGTCGTCAACATTGCGTGGCCCCGGGGCGCGGTTTACGACCCGGCTGGAAGTGGGCAGTGGTACCTGCGGTATTTCGCCGAGCTCTTGGTGGCCGCCACGGTCGCCGTCAGCGGGATCTGCTACCTGCGCCGACGCCGGACTCAGGGCACGGACACCACCAGGCTTCACAGCCCGGAAATATCCACGAAATCTCCCTCGCGTACCGTCCAGGCGTGACCCGTCCCACCCATCGCCACCCCCGAGAAAGGACGCACTCATGTCCCTGACCTCGCCCGTCGCCCGAGGAGCTGCCACTCATCCATCCGGGCAAGGGCCGGCCGGCCGACGGGCGGCTCGGCAGGCGGGTCTTCGCGGACGACTGACGGCCCTGGTGGAGCGCGAGACCATGGAGGACTACTCCCTTCGCTACGCCCCCCGTTCGTTTCGCAAGTGGAGCACCTATGTGGTGGCCTCCACCGCTCTGGGGGGCATCGCCTACCTGGCCGACTACGCCATCGGCGGATCCATTGCCGTTACCGCCGGCTTCTCCAGCGCGGTGTGGGCCATCGTGGCCGCCGCGGTGACGATCTTCCTCACCGGTATTCCCATCGCATACTACGCGGCCAAGTACTCGATCGACATGGATTTGCTCACCCGCGGTGCAGGATTCGGTTACTTGGGCTCGACCATCACCTCGCTCATCTACGCCAGCTTCACCTTCATCTTCTTCTCTCTCGAGGGCTCGATCATGGCCCAGGCGCTCAAGCTCTCTCTCGGGATACCCCTGCCGGTCGGCTACCTCATCGTGGCCCTGGTCGTCATCCCGTTCGTGGTCTTCGGCATGACCCTGCTGTCCAAGCTCCAGGTGTGGACTCAGCCGATCTGGGTCGTGCTCATGATCGCACCCCTGGTGGCGGTGGTGAGCACCCACCCGGGGATCCTGGGGGCCTGGACCCACTTCGCCGGCAAGTCGACCCACGGGTCGCACTTCAACCTGCTGGCCTTCGGCCTGGGCGCCGGTGTCGCCCTGTCCCTCATCGCCCAGATCGGCGAGCAGGTCGACTACCTGCGCTTCATGCCGCCCAAGACCCCCGGCAACCGGTTTCGCTGGTGGGCTGCGGTCATGGTGGCCGGCCCCGGGTGGGTCGTCTTCGGTGCCATCAAGCAACTGGCCGGAGCCTTCCTGGCCTTCTACGTGGCCTCCAAAGTGGGCCTGGGTCGGGCCGTCCAGCCGATCGAGCAGACCCTTGGCGGCTTCAAGGTATTCCTGCCGTTCGGAGCATTGGCGGTGGCCACCGTGTTCGTCATCCTCTCCCAGATCAAGATCAACGTGACCAACGCCTACTCTGGTTCGCTGTCCTGGTCGAACTTCTTCTCCCGGGTCTTCCACTCCCATCCCGGCCGGGTGGTGTGGATCTTCCTCAACGTGGGCATAGCCCTGGCTCTCATGGAAGCCGGCGTCTTCGGCTTCCTCAACACGGTCCTCGGCTTCTATTCCAACGTGGCCATCGCCTGGATTGGGTCGCTGGTGGCCGACCTGGTGATCAACAAGCCGATCCTCAAGGTCAGCCCCTCCTACATCGAGTTCAAGCGGGCCCATCTCTACCCGATCAACCCGGTTGGCTTCGGCTCCATGCTGGTGGCCTCGGTCGTGTCGGTCCTGGCTTTCTACAACGCCTTTGGTTCCACGTTGGCCGCCTTCTCACCCTTCCTGGCCCTGGCCATCGCCTTTGTCCTGTCTCCGGTGATCGCGTTGGCTACCAAGGGCCGCTGGTACATCGCCCGACCTGACGCCCTGATGGAGCTGGCCGAGCAGAGCGCGCCGCTATCGGTGCCCTCGCTCACCTGTGTGGTGTGCGAGGAAGACTGGGAGCTGCCGGACATGGCTGAGTGTCCCTACCACAGCGGAACCATCTGCTCGCTCTGCTGCACTCTGGAGAAGAAATGCCACGACCTCTGCAAGGACGAACCCGAAGTCCTGACCCCGCTCAATCTGGCCGGGGCCGGAGCCGGTACTGGGGCCTGAGGCCGCACTTTGGCCGGCCTAGGCTCCTAGGGTGAAATGGTGCCGACCCACGTGATCCGGGCCTGGCTGCCTGACCGGCCCGGTGCGTTGGGGGCGGTGGCCAGTCGCATTGGTGCCGTTCGAGGAGACGTGATCGGCATCGACATCCTGGAGCGCAGCGGCGGAAGGGCTCTGGACGAGTTGATGGTCAGGTTGCCCAGCGCAGATCTGGTGCCCCTCCTCATCGAGGAGGTGGCCCAGGTGGATGGTGTGGTGGTGGAAGACGTCCGGCTCCTGCCCGGGCCTGCGCTTGATCCGCGCCTCGATGGCCTGGAGGCGGCCGCCGCCCTGGTGGAGCAGCGTGGATCCGATGCGCTGCTGTCCACCCTGGTCCGCCAGGCCCGGTGGCTGATGGATGCCGACTGGGCGATGGTCGTTGACGGGGATGGCGGTTTGCGGGCATCGGCCGGGACATCCTGGGAGACTGTCCAAGCCGACCGCCTGGGAGCAGGCTTGGGAAGCGTCGACGGTAACGGGGTGGGCACTGTCGTGTCTGGTCTGGCACCAGACAGCCAGAGAGACACGGCTCGAGCCCATCTCACCAGTTCGGGGTTGCGAGTGGTTCTGGGTCGCACGGGTCGGCCCCTACGGGAGCGGGAGCGAAGTTGCTTGAGTCATCTGGCCAGGATCGCGGATCGGCGCTGGTGCGAGTTGGATGCCGTGCAGTCGCTCGGTTAGGCCAGAGAGCCTGTTGCGCTACCGTTGAAAAGTTACCAGGTAGTGGATCCCAGGGACTTCGCCCGGCCCGGTGCCTCCTACATCACCTGCAAGCTGGTGGCCGCCCGGCCGAGACAGATGCTCCTCTGCCACGACGGGGGCGGTAACCGATCGGTGACCGTGGCCTCCCTCAAGGTGGTGCTGCCGGCGCCCAAGGCGCGGGGTCTGCAGTTCGTCACCCTCTGAGCGCCAGGCTGCCGGCCCGGCTGGTGATCACCCATGCGGCCGCGCCGGCCAGTGCTGTGACCACGCCAGCGAAAGCGGTCGCCGCCACCAGGGTGGAAGCGAACGTGGTGAGGATGCCGACGCCGATGACGGGCAGGGTGATTCCAAGGTAGGCAGCCACGAAAAAGGCCGATACCACCTCACTTCTCTTGCCCTCTGGAGCGAGGTGGCTGACCAGGGCCAGGGCGGCCCTGAAGTCCAGGCCGACGCCCAGGCCCCCCAGGATGATGCCGGCCACGAACAGTGCCAGCGACCCAGTCGGCAGGGCCAGCACGAACAGGAGCAGTCCCGCCGGCAACAGTCCCAGGCCGGCCAGCAGTGCCTTGCGGCTGGACCACCTGGCCCCGAGGAGCTGAGCCACCACCACGGCTAGGAACAGAGCGAAGACCAGCACCCCGGCCAGGGAGTAGCTGGTGTTGTGCAGCGAGGTGGCCAGGAATCTCCCGACCAGTGAGGTGAGCAACCCGAGGAAGGCAAAGGAGGCGAACCCGGCGGCGGCGGCCGCTGCGAAGGGCGCCCGAATCTGGGCCGGGACGGCCAGGCGCTGGACGCCAAGATGCGGCCGGCCAACGGCCGAGACGGTCTCGGGTACCAGGGCGATCAGCCCAGCCGGCAGGAGCAGCCCCAGCAGAGCCAGGTAGGGGACGGTCGTGGGCGCCGGCCCGTACTGGCTCAGCAGCCCTGAGAGGAGGGGGCCCAGGCCGAGCCCGGCCATCTGCACCGTGGAGGCCACCAGGGCTCCCCTGGCTCGGTCGGAGCCGGGGTGCAGTTCGGCCAGTCCGGCTGTGGCCGCGCCGGTGCACAGACCCACCGACAATCCGGACAGGGCCCGACCCACGAACAGTCCTGTGAGGCTCTGGTCCAGCACGAATACTGCCGTGCTGGTCACGGCAACACCGAGAGCAGCCAGGATCACCGGTCGCCGGCCGACCTGATCCGACAGGCGGCCGAAGACCAGCAGGGCAGCCAGCGTCCCGGCCGCGTAGGCGGCGAAGACCAGGGTGACCACCAGGGCTGAGAAGCCGATGCGGTGCTGGTAGATCGGATACAGCGGGGTTGGGATGGTGCCACCCAGCATCACCACGGTGAAGGCGTAAGCCACCACCAGGAAAGCAGGCCGACGTCGCAGCCGAGGCCCCGGCCGGCATCGCCCCATGTGTTGCGCCCCGGTCACAGCGATGCCCACTCTGCGGAGCAGATGCGTATCATCTGCGATCAAGCATCGAAGGGCTATCTGAGGAGGAGACGTGGAGGGAGCAGTCGGCAATCTGGCTATCTTGGGAGCGGGCCCGGTCGGCCTGGAGGCGGCCCTGGCGGCGGCCGACGCCGGCCTGGCCTTTACTGTGTACGAGGCCGGTCCGGCAGTGGGTGGGCATGTTCGCCAGTGGGGCCATGTCGCCCTGTTCACTCCCTGGGACCTGAGCATCTCGCCCCGCATGGCTCGACACCTGGGGGACGCCGGATTGGAGGTTCCGTCTGGGCCGGCCTGCCCCACCGGCGACGAGTTGGTGAGGCGGCTGCTGGAGCCCCTCGGCCGGCTGCCCGAGCTGGCTCCCTACATACGCCTGGGGGCCAGAGTCGAGGCGGTGGGGCGCCAGGGTCTGCTCAAGCATGAGGAGATCGCCACTGCGGCCCGCGCCTCCAGGCCCTTTCGGCTTCTCCTGACCAGCCCGCAGGGAGTGGAGGAGGAGGCCGCTGCCGATGTGGTGCTGGACTGCACTGGGACCTATGGCCATCCCAACTGCCTGGGAGACGGTGGCATCCCGGCGCCCGGGGAGCGGGGCCTGGTAGGGCGTATCGAGCACCATCTCCCCAGCTTCAGCGCTGACGCACGGGATTGGGGGGGTGCGTCGGTGCTGCTGGTGGGGGCGGGCGCCTCGGCCCAGACGGCTGCCCGGGCACTGGCCGAACTGGCCCGCCAGGCTCCTGGGACCCAGGTGACCTGGGTCGTCCGTAGTCCGGAGCCGACCTGGGGGGCAGTGCCGGACGACCCTCTGCCGGCCCGGGCCGAGCTGGTGGACCAGGCTCGCCGATTGGCTGGTGGAGCCTCGGCGGCGGTGGATGCTCGCCTGGGGGTCACGGTGAGCCGCCTGGTCTCCGACGACGGCCACGTCCGGGCCACCCTGGCCGACGGCGGCTCTGGGAGAACCGAGGACGTGACGGTTGACAGGATTTTGGCCCTCACCGGCTACGTGGGGGACAACCATCTCTACCGCCAGCTCCAGGTGCACGAGTGCTACGCCACCGCCGCGCCCATCAACCTGTCGGCCGCCCTCCTCGGCGCCGCTGCCGGTGACTGCCTCCAGCAGGAGAGCCACGGCGTCGACGTGCTGCGCAACCCCGAGCCCAACTTCTTCATCCTCGGTTCCAAGTCCTACGGGCGGGTCAACCAGTTCCTCATGCGGGTGGGCTGGGAGCAGGTCGACGAGGTGTTCGGCGCCCTGGCGGAGGCCAACGGGGGTTGACTCCCGGCCCCCCTCTGGTCAACGCCGACTGGAACTTNNGAGCCCAACTTCTTCATCCTGGGCGCCAAGTCCTATGGCCGCAACAACCAGTTCCTGCTGCGGGTGGGCTGGGACCAGGTGAGCGAGGTCATGGACGTTCTCGCCTCGGCGACCGGCGTCTCGGCGTCCGAGTCGGCGGGGGACCAGCAGTCGTGACCACCGAGGTCCGCTCCCTTTGGCCCTCACTGGGTGCGATGGGCCAGCACGGCAGGTGCCAGGGCGACGACTCTGGCCTGAGCCGCTCCCTTTTCGAGAAAGTAGAGCCGATTGAGCTGGATGAACTCCTCGGATCCGGGTGGCAGATCCTCCTCGGCGAAGATGGCATCGACCGGGCAGGCGGGGACGCAGGCGCCGCAGTCGATGCACTCGCTCGGATCGATGTAGAGCATCCGGTCAACGCCGTCGTCTCCGATTATGCAATCGACTGGGCAGACGTCCAGGCAGGACCGGTCCAGGATGTCGATGCAGGGATGGGTTATGACGTAGGTCACGGTGAGTCGAAGGCTAGGGCGCCCGAGCCTGGACGGGTCACCTGATGGCCGATCTGGCGCTCGCCACTCCCGCCGCCCCGCCCGTAACGGGCCTGCGATCGGACAGCATTCGCCTGGTCGGAACCATCGGCAATGCCGTGGCCATCCAGGCCCCGTCGGCAGGAGCCGCCATACTCCCCGCCCTGATGGCCGGCCTGGTCGGCATCTCCGGGCCCCTGTCGTTCGGCCTGGCCATCGTGGCCATGCTGTTCGTGGCCTACGCCTTCACCATCTTCACCCGGGAGTTCGCCTCGGCCGGATCGGTGTATGCCTTCAATGGCACGGCCATGGGGTCCGGTTATGGGTTCATGTCCGCCTGGCTGCTGCTGGCCGTCTACCTGGCCTACGCCGCTACCTGGACGACGACGACAAGTACTTTCAGCTCCAGGGGGGACGTCGGCCGAGGGCCTCAACTACCTCGGACCGTGGCGTTCGTCTGGTCGGCATCGATGCCTACGCCATGGATGTCTCCTTCGAGACCATGTCGCACAGCGTGGAGGAGGGCGCAGGTGGGCCGCCCGGCCCAGTTCTTCCCCCTGCACTTCGTGGGCCGGGCGCGGGAGCACATGCACCTGGAAAAGCTGACCAACCTGGGGGCCCTGCCCCGGGTCACCGGGTTCGTATTCGTCGCCTTCCCGGTCAAGCTGCGCGATGGCAGTGCGGGGTGGGTGCGTCCGGTGGCCCTGGTGCCCGCCAGCCATTTCGAGGACCAGACGCCAAGGTAGTGGCCCGTCGCGTTTGAGCTCAGGCCCATGGCCAGCTTCAGCCTGGTCCCCCAAGCTTTGCCGCCAGGGCTGCATAACCGGGCGACGACTGGGTAACGCTACGACATGACCAATGAACTGCAGGGAAAGAAAGTTGCGTTCCTCGTCGCCAACTCGGGAGTTGAGCAAATTGAGCTGACTCGATCATGGGAAGACGTGAAAGATGCTGGCGGCCAGCCCACGCTGATCGCCCCTGAGTCAGGGCAGGTTCAGGCCTTCAATAGTGATGTGGAGAAGGCCGACCAGTTTCCCGTGGACCTGGCCGTATCGGATGCCTCGGTGGTGGACTATGACGCCCTGGTCCTTCCCGGAGGCACGACCAACGCCGACAAGCTCCGTATGGTTCCCGAAGCCGTCGCCTTGGTCAAGGGCTTCGTCGACTCGTCCAAGCCGGTGGCCGCTGTGTGCCACGGTCCCTGGAGCCTGGTCGAGGCGGGCGTGGTCCAAGGCAAGACCCTGACCAGCTGGCCCAGCCTGCAGACCGACATCCGCAATGCCGGCGGTACCTGGGTGGACGAGGAGGTCTTCGTCTGTCCGACCAACGGCTGGACGTTGATCACCAGCCGCAAGCCGGAGGACCTGGACGCCTTCTCTAAGGCCATCGTCGAGGAGTTCTCCAAGAGCCGGGTAGCAGCCCGATGAAGGGACTGGTGTCACCGGCCGGGCAAGGTCTCGGTGGACGAGGTCGCCGACCCCGGGATTGAAGGGCCGCTCGACGCGGTGATCGGATCGCCACCGCCAACATCTGCCGTTCTGATCTCCACCCTTACGATGGTCGAGCGGACGTGGGCGACGGGATGGTCCTCGGCCATGAGAACATGGGCATTGTCACCCTCAGGCGTAATCGTATCAAGGGCGACGACCGGGTTTCGGTGCCGTTCAATCTGGCCTGTGGCACATGTCGCAATTGCAACGACGGGTACACGTCGGCCTGCCTGAGGCCAACCGTCGGGCAGCCCGGGCGCCGGGTACGGCTACCCCAAGAGCGATGAGGAGCGCTCAACCCGGCCATCACTTAGGACTGGACTTCGCTCAGACCGCGCAGTTGTAGGCCACCGGCAGGGAGCCGTCCTGCTGGCGGAGGGACAAGAAGCGTTCGATCACCAGCCGCTTGGCCTCCGCCAGTGCCACCCGCCCGGGTGCCAGCAACATGTCGGGACTGGTGTCGACGTCAGCCCCGGCTGGATGCCAGTGGGCGCCGTCGGCGGTGATGGTGAGCTCGGGAACGGTGTTGGTGTCCTCGATCTCCACGCCGTGGTCGGAGTGGCCCCGCCGGACCAGGGGCCGCACCGCGAAGTCTGCCCCCACGATGCCCATGGAGGCCAGCATGATCCGCAGCTCGGGGATCTCGCCGCGGTTGCCGTCGGTCTCGGTCATGCCGACCCGGACGGGCAGCTCCAGCTCCTTGGCCACGGCGATGCCCTCCATGGCCCGGGCCCACGACCCCTCGCCCCGGTTGGCGTCATGGGTCCCCGGGCGCGCCCCGTCAATCGAGGTCTGCAGGACCAGGCGCGCCTTGCCGGACAGGCGGCGCAGCTTCTCCAGCCGAGTGCCTCGGTAGAGCATGGCGTTGGTGAGCACCACCGTGTCCAGGCGGTCGCTGGCGTAGTCGATCATCTCCACCAGATCCGGCTCCAGGAACGGTTCGCCGCCGGTGACGTAGACCTCCCGGAAATCCTCGTCCACCGCCTCGTCCACCAGCTCACGAAATCGGGCCAGTCCCAGTGATCGCCGCCTGGCCCGGGGCGAGGAGGCCACCGAGCAGTAGGAGCAGGCCAGGTTGCAGTGGAAGTTGGTGTAGATCCACAGCCGGGGGGGGAACAGGGGGGAGCCGAACAGGGGCACCACCGGCAACCCGTCCTCCACTGGTGCCGGGGCATCTCCCCAGCTGACGGCGGCCGCCCCGAACTCGGTGGGCAGGGCACTGCGGTAGAGCTGGTAACGACCTCGGCTGCGCTCCCTGGGCGGCACCACCTCCAGGCAGGTGGTCCACCACCCCGTCTCCACCGTCTCGACGAACGGCTCGGGCAGCCCGGCCGCCCGCATGGCCGCGGCGTGAGCCTGCCAGTCGTAGGAGAGGGGAATCAGCTGGGCCTCGGCCTGTCCCTTCTCCAGATCCACCAGGGCGTACCAGACTTCCCGCCGACCGTCGTTGGCCGGCCGGCCCAGCACTCCGACATTGACCACCAGGGTGTCGTCCACCCGGCGCTGCCAGGGCAGGCCCGAATGGGTGCAGCAGATCAGGTCGGCGCCGCTGGCCGACACCCGCAGACGATGCTCGTCGTCGGAAAGCGACTCCCACCAGAAGTCGTTGAGCATGAGGGTCGAGCCGTGGACCAGGTGAACGTCCACGCCACTGATGGACTCCCGTCGCTGGGTCGGCAGGGTCCGCATCCAGGCGGCAAAGTGATCGCCGGTGTGGGCCCGGGTGAAGTCGTACATGACCTGGGCGAACTGGTTGTCCCGCTCGTCGCGGTACCCGCACCCGCAGTCGCTGTCGCCCCGGCCTATGGCCACGTCATAGTTGCCGGCGATGCACTCGATCCTCTCGTCCCGCAGGATTGGCCAGATGGCGTCGGGCTCAGCTCCGAAGCCACCCAGGTCGCCCAGGCAGATCAACCGCTCGGCACCCCGCCGCCGGGCATCCTCGACGAACGCCCTCAGGGCCCAGGGGTTGGAGTAGGTACCACCGCACACGCCGATGCGAGTCACTCGCACAGGCTAACGGCGCAGTGGCCCCTTCAGGCTGGCGGTCGCCTTTCCGTCAGGTCCTCGAGGGCCTGATGGTAGCGAAGCGACCTGGCGTCCAGCTCAGCCAGGATTCGCCCCAGACGTTCGACCTTGGCCTGCACCCTGGCCCTCAGCTGATCCAGCGTCCTCAGGGCCTCTTGCACCAGCTCGGCCTGGTCAGCTGGCTCAGGCGCCTGATGGTATGCGGTGCGGATGGCCTCCAGGCGGTCGCGGGCCCCGAGCAACTCGTGGATCTCCTCCAGGCTGTAACCCATGACCTCCTGGAGCTCTCGGATGTGGGTCACCCGCTCGATGTCCCTGGCGGTGTAGCGCCGGCAGCCACCGGGGCTGTGTCCACCCGGGGTCAGCAGGCCGATCTGCTCGTAATAGCGAAGGGTCCTCTCCGACACTCCGAGCTGCTCGGCCACCTTTCCTATCGACAGATAGGTCGTCTCGCCAGGGCCGGCCTGCCCCATCTCTGTCATCGTGCCGGTCATAAAGGCCCCAGCTCAGAGGTACCAACTGGGGAGAAGGCCGACGATCCAACGGTTACCCTTTCGGGAACCGCGCCCCCCTGCTCGGGGGTGGAGGAGGGAGCCCCCTCAGCCGGCTCCTCGGGGTCTCGGTAGACGAACTTGCCTCCCCTCAGCCACGAGGCGATACCGGCCAGCAAGGAGGCCACCAGGGCGAAGTCAAAGGCCTCTCGCAGACCCCGCATGAACGGCGGCGATATCAGCCGGGGGAAGAAGCTGTGGCCGGTCAGGTAGGCGGCATGGGCGTGGGAGAGATGGGGCAGCACCGGGGCCAGCAGGGTCTGCATCGGGTTGTAGCCGAGGAAGGCGGCGAACAGGCTGCTGACCGCGGGCAGGTGCGAGATCCGGGTGGCGTCGGCATTGGGCACCCCCTGGGCCACCAGCCCGCTGTGCAGCGCCTGGGGCAGGCTGGACGACAGCCCGATGATGATGAGGGTGAAGAAGATGCCGATGGACAGCACCATGGCTGAGTTCTGGAAGGTGGAGGCCATGCCTGCCCCCGCCCCCCGCATGCTGGACGGGAGGCTGTTCATGATGCCGGCTCGGTTGGGCGAGGCGAACATCCCGGCGGCCAGGCCGTAGGCCAGGAGCAACAGGGCGAACCAGATGTAGTTGAAGTCGGCCGGGAGCAACTGGAACAATCCGAAGGTGGCCGCCGCCGCCAGCATCCCCCCGGTGGCGAAGGGCCGGGCGCCGAAGTGGTCCGACAGGTACCCGGAGATGGGCGCGGCCAACAAGAAGCCGACGGTGAGCGGCAGCATGTAGATCCCGGCCCACAACGGAGTGGAGACGAAGTTGTAGCCGTGCAGGGGTAGCCAGATGCCTTGTAGCCAGATGATCAGTATGAACATCAGGCCACCCCGAGCCAGGGACGAGAGCAGGCTGGCCAGGTTGCCAGCCGTGAAGGCCCGGATGTGAAACAGCGGCAGGCGGAACATGGGGTGGGCCACCTTGGTCTCGATCCACCCGAACAGGCCGAGCATGACCATCCCGCCCACCAGGGCGCCCAGCACGAGGGGGTTGGTCCAGCCCATGGTGTGGCCCCCATAGGGGAGGATGCCGTAGGTGATGGCTCCCAGGACCGCCACCAGACCCACCGCGAAGGTCACGTTGCCCCACCAGTCGACCTTGGAGGGGATCCGCTTGCCGGTGTCACGCAGCTTGAGGAAGGCCCACACCGTGCCGAAGACGCCCACTGGCACCGACACCAGGAACACCAGGCGCCAGGAGATGGGGCCCAGGAGGCCGCCCAGGATGAGGCCGATGAAGGTCCCGGCGATGGCGGCGATAACGTTGATCCCCAGGGCCATGCCCCGCTGGTTCTCGGGGAAGGCATCGGTGAGGATGGCACTGGAGTTGGCCATCAGGAAGGCCCCGCCGACGCCCTGGAGCACTCTCATGACGATGAGGTACAGCCCGGCGCTGGTCCCGGTCATCCAGGTGATGGCCAGCAGGACCGAAGCCACGGTGAACACGACGAAGCCCAGGTTGTACATTCGCACCCGGCCGTACATGTCTCCGAGGCGCCCGAAGGTCACTACCAGGACCGCGGTGGCCATCAGATAGCCCATGATCAGCCAGAGGAAGTAAGGGGTGTTGGTCGGGGTCAGCGGGTTGAGGTGGATACCGCGAAAGATGTCGGGTAGGGCGATCAGGACGATCGACGAGTTGATGGTGGCCATCAGGATGCCCAGAGTGGTGTTGGACAGGGCCATCCACTTGTACCGGGGGCCCACCGGACGGTCGTGCCTCCTCTCTCCGCTTTCCCGAGCCGTGGCCGTTCCGCTCAGTGCGGCACTGATGACTGACAAGAGGGCTCCCTCCCTTGGCGGCTCTGACGTTGACGTCAACAGTTTAGAGGGTTCTGGGACGGGCACCGGCCGCACTAGAGTGGGTGAGGGGCCTGGGCAAGTTGAGGCCATTTTTCGCGTGCCACGTCCGGCACCTTCCTACCCAGACGGGGGCCAGTCCTGAGCTCTTTCACTGCCGACCTGGTTCGGGCGCTGCCTGGCCCGACGTGGCTCGAGGACCGGCGGACCGCCGCCTTCGAGCGCTTCTCGGCCGCCGATCTGCCCAAGGAGGCGGAAGAGGTCTGGCGCTACGGCCGCATCGACGAGCTGGACCTGGGCGCGTACTCTCCCCTGGGGGCGGGGGCCGGCGGCGATGACGCTCTGCCCGACCCATTGGCCGAGGTGCTGGGTGCCCTCGGGCCGCGAGCTGGATTGGTGCTGGTGCGCAACGGGAACCTTGTCCACCTGGAGCTGGATCCCGGAGTCGCGGCCGGGGGAGTGAGGGTCGAGGGCCTGGCCGGCGCACCCGACGGGCACGAGGTGCTGGGCTGCGTGGCCGGCGCACCCGATGCCCTGGTGGAGTTGGGCAACGCCTTTCTCATCGATGCTGTGACGATCACCGTGCCGGCGTCGGTCGAGGTGGCCGCCCCCCTGGTCGTGGCCCACTGGCATGACGCCGACGGGGCGGCCGGGTTCCCCCGCACCGTGGTCAGGCTGGCCGACGGGGCTCGGGCCAGCGTGGTCGAGGTCTTCGCCTCCCCGGACGTGGCCGCCCTGGTAGCGCCGGTCACCGAGTTGCAGGTCGCCGACCGGGCCGACCTGGCCTACATGGGCCTGCAGGTGGCCGGTCCCCGGGTCTGGCAGCTTGCGTACCAGGCCAGCCAGGTGGGCCGGGACGCCACTCTGCGCTCGTTCACCCTCGCCCTGGGTGGGGACTACGCCCGGCTGCGCAGTGATTCCCGCCTGGTCGGCCAGGGGGGCACCGCCAAGCTGGCGGCTGCCTACCTGGGGTCGGGGAGCCAGGTCCATGACTTTCGGACACTTCAGGACCACGACGCCCCTCGGACCACCAGCGACCTGGTGTTCAAGGGAGCGGTCAAGGACTCCTCCCGGTCGGTGTACACCGGCCTCATCCGAGTCCGCAAGGGAGCGGTCGGCACCAACGCCTTCCAGACCAACCGCAACCTGGTGCTCTCCGAGGACTCGCGGGCCGACTCGGTGCCCAACCTCGACATCGACGAGAACGACGTTCGCTGCAGCCACGCCTCGGCAGTGGGGCCGATCGACGAGGACCAGCGGTATTACCTGGAGAGCCGGGGGGTGCCCCCCGAGGAGGCCAACCGGCTCATCGTCCTCGGCTTCTTCGATGACCTCCTCCAGCAGGCACCCGTCGGGGGGCTGCATCACCACTTGCGTCGGGCGGTGGCGGCTAAG
The DNA here is from genome assembly GCA_003244275.1 of Acidimicrobiales bacterium. GTDB lineage: Bacteria > Actinomycetota > Acidimicrobiia > Acidimicrobiales > QHCF01 > QHCF01. The sequence continues at coordinate 8,637 of QHCF01000040.1, read as the reverse complement.
CTGGGGACCCGGCCCCTGGTCGCTCCGCCGGTGGTCCCGGCTTGATGGGAGAGCGGGCCCGGCTGTGCGGGAGGGACGAGCTCGAGCCGGGGACAGCTCGCCGTTTCGACGTGGGGGGCCACCGCATTGCGCTGGTCAGGGTGGGGGACTCCTTTCGTGCCATCGGCGACGAGTGCAGCCACGCCAATTACTCGCTGTCCGAAGGGGAGGTCTACCCGGAGGATTGGGAGATCGAGTGCCCCCAGCACGGCAGCACTTTCTCCCTGGAGACTGGTGAGGCAATGTGCCTGCCGGCCACCGCTTCAGTCCCTGTCTACCCGGTGACCCTGGAGGGCGACGACGTCATGGTGGACCTGTCATGAGCCAGCTGCGCATCGCCGGACTGCGAGCGGGCATCCCCGGTCGCGAGATCCTCAACGGGATCGATCTCGAGGTTGCCAGCGGCGAGGTGCACGCCGTCATGGGGCCCAACGGATCGGGCAAGAGCACTCTGTCGCACGTCTTGATGGGGCGGCCCGGCTACCAGGTCCATGCCGGTACCGTCACCATCGACGGTGCCGACCTGCTGACCTTGCCTACCTGGCAGCGGGCCCAGGCCGGACTGTTCCTGGCCATGCAGTATCCGATCGAAGTGCCCGGGGTCAGCCTGGAGGAGGCCCTCGGCGAGGCGATGGCGGCGGCTGGGCGGGACCGAGCTGAGGTCGGCGCCCTAGTGGCGGCCGAGGCGGCCCGAATCGGCTTCGACCATCGCTTCTTGTCCCGCCCGCTCAACGTCGACCTGTCCGGAGGCGAGCGCAAGCGCAACGAGACCCTCCAGCTGGGAGTGCTGCGTCCCCGCTTCGCGGTCCTGGACGAGGTGGACTCCGGCCTCGACTACGACGCCCTGCGGGCCGTCGCTCGCCGGGTGGAGGCGGCTACCGACGAGGTCGGCCTGGGCGTCCTGGCCATCACCCACTACAGCCGTCTGCTCCAGGTGCTGCGACCCGACGTGGTCCACGTGCTGGCCCATGGCCGAATAGTGGCCACCGGTGGGCCCGAGCTGGCCGAGGAGCTGGACCGTACCGGCTACCGGGCCTATGGCGGGGCGGAGGACGAGGGCCCGGCCGCCTAGTCCCGGCTGCCTGGTCCCGGCCCGGATCAGGCCGTTTTGACCGGGACCAGATCTTCCGCGCCGGTCATGCTCAGAACTCTGGCCACGAGCGGGCTGGGATCGGCGACGAGCAGCTCCCGGCCGGCCTGGCGAAGCTGCCGGCGGACCTCGATCAGGGCCAGTCCCCCGGTGGAATCGATGAAGCTGACCTGGCTCATGTCGAGGACCACGCTGTCGGCCCCGTCGTCGAGGCTGGCGATGACCCGATCCAGTATCGGAGCGGTGGCAATGTCCACCTCACCCCGTACCGACAGGACCATCTGACCATCAGGTAGCTCGGTGGCGGTGACGGAGAAGTGATCAGGCACAGCCTTCACGCCTGCCTCCAGTCGGTGGCCCACTCCTGCAGACCTGCTGGCATCTCCGGCGGGAACGACTGCTCGGCCTCCCCGCGGCACACGGTGGGGACCAGGGCGGTCAGCCCCAGGGCCCGGAGCGACTGATAGGTGCCGCGAGAGGGGTATTGAAGGCTGAGCCTGCCATTGCGGCGGTGGGCCTCATCCCGGGCCCGTTCGAAAATGGCCAGGACAGCCTGGTCTGGCAGGATCATGTGACGAAGATCGACTACCACGTCGAGATTGCCCTGGCCGGCGATGAGGTCGTCCATCACCGCTTCGAGGTCGGCGGCGCCAGGCTCGTCGAGCGAGCCCTGCAGGCTCACCATCACGGTTCCAAAGGCACGACTGATGGATATCGCCAAGCCAGAAGACTTACCCGGCCTGAGAGCCGCTCGCATCTGACGGCCGGAGCCTGGGTCACCGGAGCCCGGGTCGCTGGCCAGGGCCAGGGCCCCCCGGCGGTACCTGCCGGCGGGATGACCCCGGTCGGGATCGACAGAGTCGATGGTTCCAGGTGCTGCTCCTGGGCGCCGGGCGCCCCTCGTTGCTGGTATACGCCAGGCATCCTGGTCGAACTGGTCATGATCCGGTACAGTCAGCACGGCTTCCTCCTCAAGCAAGCGTTGGGAGGGGACTTGATCTCACGGGAGACGAAGCCGCCCCTTTGACGGCTCGCTGCTCGACCGTGCGGCTGACTGCTCAACCGGTTCCAAGACCCTACTGCACTCACTGGTAATTGACAAACGACACGGGTCACCAGATCAAGGGCGTGGACCTGGTATGACCTATGAGGCCGGTATCCGATGACCCTCACTCGGGTAGGGGCGGGAAGGCGGCCCGCTGGGCGATGAGCCTGCGGTAGGGGGAGGCTCGGGCCGAGCGGTTGAGGATCAATGCTCCAACCGTGCGCCCCTTTCGACCGTAGGCAGCCACGAACCGGAGGTCGTCGGTGCCGCCTTCCACCACCTCCACCTGGTCGCCGGGTTCGGCGGTGCCGACGAACTGCAGCTTGGCGTCATACTGGTTGGACCAGAACCAGGGCACCTCGGCGTAGGGCCGGGCGCCGTTCGGGCCAGTCAGGAGGGTGCTGGCGGCCACCTCGGCCTGCCGGGCGGCGTTGTCCCAGTGTTCGAGGCGCATGCTCCGCTCGAAGAGCGGGTGCCACCACCGAGCGACGTCGCCTGCCGCCACCACGTTGCCCAGCGCCGCCGGATGGCCATCTGGCGGTGCATTGCCCATTGCGGCGCAGGTGGCATCACAGACCACGCCGTCATCCAGCCTGATCCCCGACCCCTCCAGCCAGCCGGTGACGGGAGCCACGCCCACTCCGATCACCACCAGGTCGGCCTCTATCACCTCGCCGTTGTCCAGACGGACGCCCGCCACCCGTCGATCTCCCGTCAGATCGGTCACCCCGGTGCCCATGCGCAATTTGGTTCCGTGGTCGAGATGAACTTGGCCCAGGACCTGACCCATCCGGTGCCCCAGAGCCCTGACCATCGGGGTGCGGAGGGCCTCGATGATGGTCACGTCCAGACCCAGCATGCGACAGGTGGCGGCCACCTCGCAGCCGATGAAGCCGGCGCCCACCACCACCACCCTCGGCGAGGCAGCCAGTTCCTCCTTGATGGCCAGGCAGTCCTCCACCGTGCGCAGGAGGTGGACGCCCTCGAGGTGTTCGGGGAGGTGGGGCAGGGCCCGAGGCTGAGCCCCTGTGCAGATGACCAGGCCATCGAACCCCAGATACTCGGAGGGGCTTCGTCGCCCGTCTGGTCGGGCGGCCTCCAGGGTCAACTGGCGAGTGCGTAGGTCGGCCTTGGTCACCCGGGTGGCCAGGCGGAGGTCGAGGTCGAGCCCCTCATCCATGGGTAGATCGATGCGCGAGCGTTCCCATTGGCCCGACAGGAGCTGCTTCGACAGAGGCGGGCGCTCGTAGGGCAGGTGGGCCTCGGCGCCGATGAGGGTCAACCGGCCCTCGTAACCCTGACGTCGAAGGGACTGAGCGGCCTGGGCCCCGGCCAGCGAGGCGCCCACCACCGCGACGTGGCGCAGTGCCAGGGTCAGTCCTTCTCCGCCGACAGGGAGGCCCTGGCCGCTTCTTCCTCGTCCAGGCCCAGGGCCAGAGTGGCCCAGGACAAGGTGGCGCACTTGATGCGTACGGGAAACTTGACCACTCCCTGGAGCGCAGCCAGCTCACCCAGATCGAGGGGTGCCGGCCGAGCAGCTTGCGAGCCAGCCGAGTCCCCGTCGTCGCCGTCTTCCCCATCGAGGTTCGCCTCGTGAATGGACATCATGGCCTTGAAGGCCCGGATCAGAGCCCGAGCCTCGGCGGTGGTTCGGCCCTTGACAGCCGCCGACATCATGGAGGCCGACGACTGGCTGATCGAGCATCCCTGGCCCGCCACCTTGACGTCGAGCACCCGCTCGCCGTCGAGATCCAGGTAGACAACGATCTCGTCTCCGCACAGAGGGTTGAAGCCCTCGACCCGTCGGGCGGGGGGAGACGCCAGCTCACCGCGGTTGCGGGGGTTGCGGTAGTGATCGAGGATGATCTCCCGGTAGAGGTCTTCGAGTCCAGCCATGATTCTCCTTTAGGACCTGAACGGGCAGGGGCAGGGCGGGACCAGGGGACGCCCCATCAGGCGAAGAAGACGTCGGCGTCGGCCAGGGCGTTGGCCAGGGCGTCGACGTCGGCGGCGTCGTTGTAGAGGTAGAACGAGGCTCGGGCGGTGGCGGGCACTCTCAGGCGCCGCATGAGTGGTTTGGCGCAGTGGTGACCGGGGCGCACGCACACGGCCGCCTGGTCCAGTACCTGGGCCAGGTCGTGGGCATGAACGTTCTTGTAGACCATCGACAGTACGCCGCCACGGGCGGCCGGATCGGCCGGTCCGTGGATGGTGAGGTCATCCCCGTAGCGATCACCGAGTGAGCCCAGGGCATAGGCGGTCAGATCTCGCTCGTGGGCCCGCACCTGATCCATGCCCAGGCCTCCCAGGTAGTCCACGGCGGCACCCAGGCCCACCGCCTCGGCGATGGGGGGAGTTCCAGCCTCGAACTTCCACGGCACCTCGTTGGGCAGGAAACCGTCGAGGCGCACGTCGGAGATCATCGAACCTCCTCCGAGGAAGGGGGCCATGGCCTCCAGCAGATCGGACCGGGCCCAGAGCACGCCGATCCCCGTCGGACCCAGCATCTTGTGTCCGGTGAAGGCGAGGAAGTCACAACCGAGGCTGCTCACGTCGGTGGGCAGGTGGGGCACGAACTGTGCGCCGTCGGCCAGCACCACCGCCCCTGCGGCGTGAGCCACTCCGGCGATGTAAGGCAGTGGGTTGATGGTTCCCAGCACATTGGACACGAGGGTGAGGCTGACCAGTCGGGCACCCTCCACCAGCTGCTCCAGGTTGTCCAGCACCAGCTGGCCATCGTCGGTGATCGGAAGGTACCGCAGCTCGATGTCCCGCTCCTCGGCCAGCATCAGCCAGGGCACCAGGTTGGCATGGTGCTCCATCTCGGATAGCACCACCACATCCCCGGGCTGCAGGAACCGCCGCCCCCAGCCATGGGCCACCAGATTGATGGCTTCGGTGGCATTCTTGGTGAAGACGATCTCCCGGCTCGGGCTCGGTGCTCCTATGAACCTGCCTACCTTGACCCGGGCCTCCTCGTACAGGCGGGTCGCCTCCTCGGCGATGGCGTACACACCCCGGTGAACGTTGGCATGGGTGGTCTCGTAGTAGTGGTCCATGGCCTCCAGCACGGCCCGGGGTCGCTGGGCCGAGGAGGCGGAGTCCAGGAACACCAGCCGGCGCCCATGGGTCGGGCAGTCGAGGATCGGGAAGTCCTTCTTCACCCTCTCGACGTCCAGCGCCTCGATGGGCCCGCCGATCACTCCCGCCATGTCCTCACCTTCGCCAT
>QHCF01000040.1:0-3146 GCA_003244275.1 Acidimicrobiales bacterium | reverse complement strand
GCCATGTCCTCACCTTCGCCATGCCTCGTAGCCCTCCTTCTCCAGGCGATGGGCCATCTCTGGACCCCCGCTGTCAACGATGCGACCGTCCACCAGGACGTGTATCCGGTCGGGGGTCAGCTCGTCAAGAATGCGCTGGTAGTGGGTGATCAGGACCACGGCCAGCTCGGGACGAGTGGCCTTGACCGCCTCCACCCCTCGGGCCACCACCCGAAGGGCGTCGATGTCCAGACCCGAGTCGGTCTCGTCCAGCACCGCCAGGTCCGGCTCCAGGATGGCCATCTGGAGGACCTCGTTGCGCTTCTTCTCGCCCCCCGAGAACCCCTCGTTGAGGTAGCGGTCGCCAAAGGAGGGATCCATGTCGAGGCGCGCCATCCACTCCATGATCGACACCCGCAGCTCCAGCACGGACAGGTCCATGCCCTTGCGGGCCGACAGCGCCTGGCGCAGGAACTGGGCGACCGGTACGCCGGGAATCTCCTCTGGGTACTGGAACGCGAGAAAAATACCCGCCTTGGCCCTCACGTCGGTCGGCCACGCAGTGATGTCCTCCCCCCGGAACAGGATCTTCCCGGCGGTCACGTCGTAGCCGGGGTGTCCCAGCAAGGTGTTGGCCAGGGTGGTCTTGCCCGAGCCGTTGGGCCCCATGAGGGCGTGCACCTGCCCAGCCTGAACGATCAGGTCGACCCCTCGGAGGATCTCGGTGCCCTCCACTGCCACGTGGAGGTCCTGGACCTCGAAGAGGGGAGTCTCGGCGTTGGTCATGAGCCCTAGTCTATTAGCACTACGGACGTAGGAGTAAACCGGCTACCAGCCTCGGTCGATCCACTCCTGCAGGTGCGGTTGCTCGGCTCCGATGGTGGTGTCGTCGCCGTGTCCAGGCAGCACCTGGGTGTCGGAACCGAGGGGGGCGAAGAGGCGGCTCTCGATCGAGGTAATGATGGCCGGAAAGTCTCCCTCCGGCGTCCTGGTGTTGCCAGGACCGCCTGGGAAGAGGGTGTCGCCACTGAACAGCACCGGTGATCCCTCCAGTAGGAAGCACATCGAGCCGGGAGTGTGGCCGGGGGTGAGAATGGTGTGCAGCCGCAGCCGGCCCACCTCGATGACGGTGTCGTCCTCCAGCACGAAGTCGTAGGAGGGCAGCATGGACGCGTCTGCTGCCGTCACCCCCACTTCGATGCCGGCGTCACGTACGGCCGGGACCGCCTGGATGTGGTCCCAGTGGCCGTGGGTCTCCAGCACCTTGTCAACTCTGAGGTGCTGACAGAGGTCCAGCAGCTTCTCATGCTCGTTGGCCGCGTCGAGCAGGACGGCACCACCCGTCTGCTTGCACCGCAGGACGTAGACGTTGTTGTCCAGCGGGCCCACCACCAGCCGGTGAATTTCGCAGCGCGCGTCCTCGTAGTGCACAGATCCAGAAGGCATTGATCGAAGCTAGCGGGAAAAGGCGCGCAAGTGCCGCCGCCTAGCATGGGGCGATGGTTGCGGGCACGGTAGGGGCGGCAGCCGCGGCGGCGGTACTGGTCCTGGCGGCGGCCTCGGTCGTGGTCGCTCGACGCCGCGGGCTGGCCAGACCGTCTGGTGATGAGCTGTCTGGTGATGAGCTGTCGAGCGCTGAGCCGTCGAGTGCCGAGAGTGGGTCTCGGCCTCGTCCCGGGTCGGCCGGGGCGCTGGATGACGCCGTCACCTGGGCCCTGCGGCACCTCCCCGGGGAGGTGAGTGGCCGACTCAGCCCGGAGGACATCCGCCGGATCATGGGGTGGAATTTGGACTACTTCAGGTCCAGGGAGACGTCGGGCAACGGGCACTCGCCTCGCGGTGGAGGGCCTGTGGTTGTGGCTGGAGCCGAGGCGGTGGCCTGGGTGCTGGACAGGGCCGGCGCCTCCGGTCGGCCTTACACCGCCGCTCAAGTGCATGCCGTCCTGGAGGTTCAGATGACGTACCTGGAGGCCTTGGGGGTGGTTGAGCCAGATCCGCCCACCTGAGTCGGAAATGCTGGCGTCGGAGGCTTCAGATTGTGTACTCTGGCGTCACCAGAGAAAGGAGGTGGTCCACCTGAGCGATCAACGTTTTGGGACCCTGGAGGTGGCTGGCCGCTAGGGCGGCCTGCTGGACCACCTGGCAAGTCTCAGCCAGACACCAATCGACGAACCGGTCGGGAGCTGGTCCCGCTCGACGCAGTACGGTCCGTCGAATTTCTTTCAGCAGTCGAAGAACCGGGGGCGCCACAGGCGCCCCCGGTTCGCTTTTTCACCGGGGGAGTGTGTGGGGGGTGGAGGTCGAGATACTTAGCGGGAGTGTGGTGCTGCGTGGTCATATGGTCCGATCCAAGGGCGAGACGCTGACCACTCGTCAGGGCCTGGTGCTGTGTCACGGCTTTCCGGACAGCGCCCAGGGGGCGACCATGGCGGGGGACAGCTGCCACCGCCTCGCCAACCGGCTGGCCACTGAGGCCGGTTGGGTGGTGCTGGCCCCCAGCTTGCGAGGAACGGGCCGCTCCGAGGGGAACTTCTCGGCTGGCGGGTGGCGGGCCGATCTGTCGGCTGCCATCGAGCATTTGACGGCCCAGCCCGACGTGGCTGGTGTGTGGCTGGCCGGTTTCGGCACCGGCGGCTCCCTGTCGTTGTGCGCGGCCGGCCAGGACCAGCGCATACGGGGAGTTGCCGGCCTGGGGGCACCAGCCGACTTTGGTGACTGGTCGGCCGACCCCAAGCGCTTCCTCGAGTCCTGCCGGAGGCTGGGTGTCATGCGCCAGATCGGATTCCCGGCCGACGTGGCTGGCTGGGGGGCTGAGTTGAGAGACATTCGGCCGCTGGACCTGGTAGGGGCTATTCCCCCCCGTCCCATCTTGCTCATTCACGGCGCCAACGACGAGGTGGTGCCCATCGTCGATGCCCGGGCTCTGGCCGACGCGGCCGACGGGCAGGCCGATCTCCGGGTGCTGTCCGGAGCCGGCCACCGCCTGCGTCACGATCCCCGCACGGTGGCCATCCTTCTCGGCTGGTTGGAACGCCAGCCCAGATAGCAGCTGAATGCCATTGCCCGCTGCCTCGCTCCGGCAGGTGTCTTCGCACCTCGGGGCGCAATGCCAGGGCACGGCTGGCAAAGGCCCGTCCGCCAGGAGTGACGAAGACCAGCTCACCGGC
>QHCF01000087.1:7605-11282 GCA_003244275.1 Acidimicrobiales bacterium | reverse complement strand
GAGTGCGCCGACCCGGGCCTGCAATTCGACACCACCATCAACCGCTGGCACACCGCCCCCAACGCCGGACGGATCACCGCCAGCAACCCCTGCTTCCCGGGCGATGCCAGGGTGCACACCGACAAGGGCCTCATCGCCTTCTCCGAGCTGTTCGCCCGAGCCAACCAGGGCGAGGTCTTCGGCGTCTACACCCACGACGCCACCAATCCGCAGGCGCCGACAGATCGGGTCGAGATCACCTCACCCGAGGCCTTCATGATCACTGGCTTCAACGAAGTGGTGAGGCTGGGCTTCGACAACGGCATGGAGCTGCGGTGCACCCCCGGTCACCGGTTGTTCACGGCCAACCGCGGCTATGTGGAGGCGGCCGAGCTGGCTCCCGATGACCAGGTGAAGGTGCTGGACCTCCCGGCGCCTGCCCAGGCGGCCGATCTCTGCCTGCCGGTCAGCACCCAGGTGGGCACCTACCGGGACAAGGGTGACCATTCCAACCTGGTGCGCCTGCCCGAGGAGTGGACCTGTGAGCTGGCCCACTACCTGGGCTGGCTGATTGGCGACGGCTCGACGTCCGGCGGGACCACCGCGACCATCTACGGGAGTGCCGAGGACCGCACCGAGATCCTTCCCGGCCATGCCGACCTCCTCCAGTGGGTCAATGGCGACCGCCTACTCAAGCACTCAGAGCAGGCCAATGGCACCGTCCAGCTCAGGATCGGCCGTCGAGTGTTCAAACGCTTCCTAGAGGCGCTGGGGGTGAGATCCTGCAAGGGCCCCGAGAAGGTGGTGCCGTGGGCAGTCGAACAGGCTCCCGAGTCGGCCGTGGCTGCCTTTCTGCAGGGCCTGTTCGACGCCGACGGGTGCGTGGTGGTCAATCGAGACAAGGGCTGCTACGTGGGCCTGGGCTCGACCTCGCCAGCCCTGCTCCGAGGAGTGCAGCGGCTGCTCACCACCTTCGGCGTAGTCAGCCACCTGTACCGGGTCCAATCCGGCAGTGTCGACGGTCACCTCCCCTACACGACCGTGAGCGGGGACCTCAGGTCATACGGCCGCTCACCCTCCTATGACCTGCGAATCACCTCCGGTTCCATGGTCCGGTTCGCCCAGCACATCGGCTTCAAGCTGGAGCGCAAGTCCGCCCTCCTGGCTGAGGCCGTGATGGGAGGCAGCCGAGGCCACTACCGGACCGACACCACCGCTCGCCTGGTGAGCCGAGCTCCCGACGGGGTGGAGCTGACCTACAACCTGAGTGAGCCGCGCAACCACTCCTACATCGTGGACGGGTTCGTGGTCCGCAACTGCTCCGAGTACCTGCACCTGGACAACTCGGCCTGCAACCTGGCCAGCCTCAACCTGCTCACGTTCCTGGAGGACGATGGCAGCTTCGACGTCGAGGGATTCCGGGCCGCCACCGAGGTGGTCTTCTCGGCCCAGGAGATACTGGTAGGCAACGCCGACTACCCGACCGACAAGATCGCCGACACGTCCAGGCGATTCCGACAGCTGGGCATCGGCTACGCCAACCTGGGCGCCCTGCTGATGGCCCAGGGACTGCCTTACGACTCTGACCAGGGCCGGGCCTGGGCGGCGGCCATCACTGCCCTGCTGACCGGGCATTCCTACACGACCTCGGCCCGCACCGCGGCCCGGATGGGCCCCTTCGCCGGCTTCCACGACAACTCCGAGGCCATGCTGGGCGTACTGCAGATGCACCGGGACGAGGTGGCCCTGATCGACGAGGAGCTGGTCCCCACCGAGCTTCTGTCAGCTGCCCAGGAGTCCTGGGACACCGCGGTGGAGCTGGGGGAGCGTCACGGAGTGCGCAACTCCCAGGCCTCGGTCCTGGCCCCGACTGGGACCATTGCCCTGCTCATGGACTGTGACACCACAGGTGTGGAGCCCGATCTCAGCCTGGTCAAGACCAAGAAGCTGGTGGGCGGCGGCACCATGTCGATCGTCAACCAGACGGTTCCCCGAGCCCTCGGCGGCCTCGGTTACCAAGACGACCAGGTGGCCGAGATCGTGGCCTACGTCAACCAGCACAACTCCATAGTCGGGGCCCCCCACCTCGATCTGGCCCACCTGGCCGTCTTCGCCTGCTCGATGGGCGACAACACCATCCACTACCGGGGCCACATCAAGATGATGGGCGCCGTCCAGCCGTTCATCAGCGGAGCCCTCTCCAAGACCGTCAACCTTCCCGAGACGGCCACCGTGGAGGACATCGAGCAGCTGCACATTGATGCCTGGAAGCTGGGGATCAAGGCAGTAGCCGTCTACCGGGACAACTGCAAGGTGGGCCAGCCCCTGTCCACCACCAAGAACAAGCTGGCCCTGGAGGCACCGGCCTCCGAAGCCGAGGCCCATGACCAGGAACTGGCCGGCAAGGTGGCCGAGCTGGAGCAGGCCCTGCTGCGCCAGACGGTGGTGGTGCGCCAACCCATCCGGGAACGCCTGCCCCGGCGCCGGCGGTCCAGCACCTTCAAGTTCCGGGTGGCCGATTGTGAGGGCTACGTGACCGTCGGGGAGTACGACGACGGCCGTCCTGGCGAGGTGTTCATGAAGGTGTCCAAGCAGGGCTCGACCCTGGCCGGGGTCATGGACGCCTTCTCCATCGCCATCAGCGTGGGCCTGCAGCACGGCGTGCCCCTGGCCACCTTGGTGCGCAAGTACACCAACATGCGCTTCGAGCCGGCCGGCATGACCGACGACCCCGAGCTGCGGATCGCGGCCAGCCTGGTGGACTACATCTTTCGCCGGTTGGCGGTCGACTACCTGCCGCTGGCCGACCGGGTGGAGTTGGGCATCCAGACCGCCGAGGAGCGCATCCAGCCCACCCTGCCCGGAGTGGAGGAGCTGACCACGCCCAGTGCGGGGGTAGTGGAGGCGGGGCCGGTCATCTCTGCCCCCCCTGAGGCCAGGGACGCCCCCTACTGCATGCAGTGCGGCAACGTCATGCAGCGAGCCGGCTCCTGCTTCGTCTGCCCCAGCTGCGGATCCACCAGCGGGTGCTCGTGACGCACTAGCCAATTCGCGAATGGGAGCCGCACTCGGCTCCCGTGCCGAGGCCCTCTTTCACCGCTGTGCTGCCCCTGTCGTCGCGTCGCGGTGACAGGGGCAATAGCGTTGCCCGGGTCTTGCGGGCACCAGACAGGCAGAGACCCCGGTCACCGCCCCCACAAGGGACCGGTGACCGGGGTCTCAGTCGTACCAGGCTGAGCCGGGCCAAGCCCGACCTCAGTCGCAAAGCTGCGTCAGTCGGTGCGGTGACCCCAGATGGTGGCCAACTGCTTGCGCAAGGACATGGCGTGGGCCGAGTTGGGCCGGCCGAACTGCAGCAGAGCAGCCCCCATGAGGAGCATCATCAGGGCACTGAGCGACAGCCACATGCTGTTGAGACCGGTGAAGGCCAACGCCGAGCTGGTGGGAGCGGCGCCGGTGCTGACCAGCTCCGCCTGGGCGGGAACGACCTCGGAGACACTCACCCCATTGACGACCCTAACCACGCGGTGGGCGGGCACAACCACTCGGTGGACCGGAACGGTCACGGTGACGTGGGTGACCGAGGTAGTCGAGGTGACGGGCGCCTGGGTGGTCGAGGTGACGGGCGCCTTGGTCGTAGTGGTGGTGGGTGCCTTGGTGGTAGTGGTCGTACCCTTGCCGCCGTTGATGTTGCCGCC
>QHCF01000087.1:0-7535 GCA_003244275.1 Acidimicrobiales bacterium | reverse complement strand
CGCTGTTGCCGCCGCCGATGTTGCCGCCGCCACCGTTGGGGCTGCCGCTTTGAGGGCTCCCGCTGGCTGAGGCCAGCGAGCTGACGCCCACGAAACCGAAGGTGGTCAGCGAGCCGCTGAGGGCGACCAAGCTGATGTAGCGGGAGATCCTCTTACCTGAATCCGACATTCCCATTCTCCTTTTGGCTGTTGGTGCTCGTTTGGCAGGATCAGCCCAGAATGGGCTCTCGTGACACAGGTACCCCAGGCTCGCCAATAGTTGGCGACATGGAGGATTATGCACGATATGACGCCGCCCGTCAAGAAAGCGACTTGGCTGCCGGCGGGTGGCCTTCGCCGGCCGCTGAATCAGAACAGGTGGAAGGCCCACGGTGGCCACACCTGGGCTACCACCCGGCCGACCACCGACGATCCAGTGATCGGTCCGAAGAACCGGCTGTCGTAGGAATCCTGTCGGTTGTCGCCCATGACGAAGTACTGGCCGGCGGGGATCCTCTCGGTGGGCACCTTGTTGGTGACCGCTCCCGTCGGCAGGTAGGCCTCGGCCGCCTCCTGGCCATCGACGATGAGGTGGCCATTGCTGGACCCCACCACCTGGCCGGGCAGGGCGACGACCCGCTTGACCACGTCGGCGATGTTGGTGTCGACCTGGTCGGTGGGCGGCCGGCGGAATACGACGATGTCGCCAGGATGGAGCTGCCCTCTGTTGACGTCGAACTTCTGCACCAGGATGCGGTCTCCGACCTGCAAGGTGGGTGCCATGGACGCCGAGGGCACCGCGAAGAACTGGAAGGCCAGGACCTTGACCAGGGTGGCCAGGACGGCGCCGAGGGATAGCGCCACCACCAGGCCCACTGCTGAGCGCCTCTGGCGCTTCTGGCGTCGCAGACGGCGATACTCGGCCAGGCCGGTGGCACCATTGGGAGCTCGGGTATCGCCAGGCGGAGGGCTTCGTAGCTGATAGTGGGCGGTCGCCTCCCTATCCGCCGTTGATGGCTGAGCCACCCGCACCCCCGGCGCCCCCGTTGCCGCCCGTGCCGCCGTCAGCCGAGCCGCCGTTGCCCCCGTTGCCGCCCGAGCCGCCGACCGCAGATCCGCCGTTGCCGCCGTCGCCACCGTTACCGCCCGCGCCGCCGTTGACGGCTGACCCTCCGTTGCCCCCTGCGCCTCCGTTGCCTCCCGTAGCGGGGAGTCCACCGGTAGCAGGGGCGCCACTCGCACAACGGCCCGGCCCCGGACCCGACGCGTTTCCCCCTGCTCCACCCGATCCGCCCCCTCCGCCCGATGTCCCCCGGCCCGGAGATCCGGGCGCACCCGGGGCCCCGGGACTGCTGGTCGGCTTACAGACGACCACGGGTTGGGCGTTCCCCGTTCCAGAACCATTACCGCCTCCGTGAGTGACGGCAATGGTAATGACCGGCACCAGAACCAGCACCACGACCGCCAGCAGCGCCAGCCACCAGATCCTCTTCCCATGCTTCATTGGCCGGCCCCCCGTTTCCTGGCACCCGGGACCAAATCAAATGGCCCCTCAACCGCACTCCTGCCAAGAGTCGCGTTGCTACTCACTTTAGGTCCGCAAGACCGCCGAGAGATATCGGCCGGCCCCTGACGACACAGAGCGGTGGCCCTCAGGCCACCGCTCTGTGATCATCTGCTGCGGGCAACCAAGCCCGCCGGATGTGTTGTCTACTTGAAGTGGGTGCTGGAGTTGGCGTTGCCGCCGGTGGAGAAGCCACCGACCGACGTGCCGCCGGCACCGCCGGCACCACCATTGCCGCTGTTGCCGCTGGTACCCATACCGCCGGCACCGCCAGCCGCGCCGCTACCGGCACGCCCAGTGGCCGTGCTGGTGCTCTTACCGCCGCTGCCGCCAACGCTGTTGCCGCCCCGGCTGGTACTGCGCCTACCGGTGGCACTGCTGGCGCCACTAGCGGAGCTGCCGCCGTTGCCGGCCACGCTGATGCTGTTGCTCTGCTGGGCGCCGCCGCCGCCGCCGGTGCCGCCATTGCCGCCGACGGAGCCGTTGTTGCCAGCGCTGCCGCCATTACCAGCGCGACCCACAGTGGCGTTCCCACCCCGTCCGGCGCTGCCTCCCTGCTGGCATGTCGCAGTGCCACGGCCGGCGTTGCAGCTACTGGCCGAGGACAGTGCGCTGGCGCCGGCGAAGCCAACGGTGCTCAGCGAGCCACCCAGGGCGATGAGGCCAACATATCGAGTGATCTTCTTACCTGGACGTACCATTTGCGTTCTCCCTTGAAAGGTTGATTGTTGCCGATTGATCAAGCGTATTCATGGCCCAGCAGCAAAGGACGGAAGCCAAGAGCCCCCGTCCTTTGCCACCAGTATCATCCGAAGAAAAATGGGTTGTTGTTGTTGGCGTTACCACCGGTCGAGAAGCCACCGACGGACGTGCCGCCGGCGCCGCCGGCGCCGCCGGCCCCGCTGGTGCCGCTGGTCCCGGTGCCGCCGTTGCCGCCGGCCGCACCCCTACCAGCATTGCCGGTCGCCCGGCTCGTGCTGGTACCGCCGTTGCCACCACGGCTGGTGCCGCCCCGGCTGAAGCTGTTGCGCCCGCCGGCGCTGCTGGAGCCGCTGGAGGAGCTGCCGCCGTTGCCGGCGAAGGAGGCGCTGTTGCTCTGCTGGGCGCCGCCGCCGCCGCCGGTGCCGCCGTTGCCGCCGCTGGAACCGCCGTTGCCGGCATTGCCGCCGTTGCCGGCCCGGCCGACGCTGGCGTTGCCGCCCCGTCCAGCATTGCCGCCCTGCTGGCAGGTGGTGGAGCCGGTGCGGCCACTGGTGCAGCTACTGGCTGATGACAGCGCGCTGGCGCCGGCGAAGCCGACGGTGGTCAACGAACCACCCAAGGCGAGCAATCCGACATAACGCGTGATCTTCTTGCTTGGATTCAACATTCCCTATTTCTCCCTTGCTGTTGGATGCTGCCTCTTGGATGTAAGTCCGCAGAATGGACTTTACCGCGCCCTCTTGCTTCAAGAGAGCCAAGCCACTGCATGAGGGCCTCTGACGGGCCACGACCGCTCATTGACGTTGTCCTTCGTGGCCCCCCAGACATAGCCTCCCCTGCCGACATTGCCCGCCGCTCGTCCAGCTGCTCGGTGCGAGCGTGCCGGAGTTCTACCCCAACTGCTCCCTGGATGTCAAGCAGCCCCCCGATCGGACACCGTACTGCGACACGGGATGCCCTCGTTGTGCCTAAGACTACCCTATGGCCGGTGTCACATCTGGTCATCTCGGTGGTTGGCAGGGACGGACCAGGGATCGTGGCCACTCTCACCGGCGTGCTCATGGATCAGGGTTGCAACCTGGAGGACGGGGCCATGACCATCCTGGGCGGCCACTTCGCCATGATGATGCTGGTGGAGACGCCGCCCGCCCTTGATGGCCCCACCCTGGATGGGCCCGCCCTGGAGGCCGCCCTGTCGGGCCCGGCCACGGCGAGGGGCCTGGCCGTCAGCGCCCGGCCTGTCTCCGAAGCCGTGGCGCCGGAGGGAGATGGTGAGGCGTGGACGGTCTCGGTCCATGGCGCCGACCACCCGGGCATCGTCCACCGGGTGACCTCGTCACTGGCCGAGGCCGGGGCCAACGTGGTCGGCATGACCACCCGGGCGGTCGGCCAGCCAGATGACCCGGTGTACGTCATGGTGCTCGACGTCATCCTGCCTACCGCGACCGACCGAGGCGCCTTGGAGGATCGGCTGGACGGCCTGGCCCAGGAGCTGGCGGTGGCGTGCGTGGTTCACCCGGCTCAGCCGGACATCCTTTAGTGCGCCGTCTCACCTCCTGAATCGCGGTGGCCACCCGCCCGGTCCTGCGCCTGCCCGATCCCCGGCTCAGCCATCCTGCGACGGCGGTCGGCCAGGTCGACGAGACGGCACTGGCGCTGGCCACCGACCTGCTCGACACCATGCGAGCGTCTCCCGCCTGTGTGGGACTGGCTGCACCTCAGATTGGGGTGTCCCTTCGGGCCATGGTGGCCGACGTCACCGACCATCCCAAGGCCAGCTCCTGCCACGGCCCGATGGTCCTGTTCGACCCGATCGTGGTCTCAGGGGAGAGCCCGGTGGGGGGTAGAGAAGGCTGCATGAGCGTGCCCGACCTCACCGCCGACGTCGTACGCCAGACGAGGGTGGTGGTGATTGGAATGGGCATCGAAGGCCAGTCTTTGGAGATCGAGGCTGACGGCTTCGAGGCCAGAGTCCTGCTGCACGAGCTGGATCACCTGGACGGGGTGGTCATCTTGGACCGGGCCTCGCCGGGACGGGTGTTCCCCCGGCGCACCTACCGTTGATCAATGACCTTGGCCGGCGGCCAACGATCGGCTTCGCCCATCGGGGGGCGAGGGATCGTGCCCCCGACAACAGCCTGGAGGGCTTTTCCCTGGCCCTCGAGCTGGGGGCCGGCGACCTGGAGGGCGACGTCTGGCTCACCGCCGACGGGTTACCGGTGCTCGACCACGACGGCCTCATTCCGGCCGGAGTCGAGGGCGACTGTTCAGTCGGGGCGGCCGGGACAACGGTTGGCGCCCCCCGCAGCCCATCGCTCACTGGTGCCGAGAGGAGCTTCCGCCCGGTATCCCCAGCCTGGAGGACCTCTATGCCATCTGTGGCCGCGACTTCGAGCTGTCCCTGGACGTGATGGATCCAGCCGCCTTCGCTCCTGTGATGGCGGTGGCGGCTGTCGCTGGTGCCACCGACCGGCTATGGCTGTGCCAACAGAGCTTCGACCAGCTGGCGGCCTGGCGCCGCGAGGCGGGCGACGCCCGACTGGTCCATTCCGCCTGTCTGCGGCGAGGATCGGATCCGGCCCGACAGGCAGTGCTGTTGGAGCGAGTGGGAATCGACGCCGTCAATCTGAAGGCGCGGCAGTGGCGACGCCCGATGGTCGAGGCCTTCCACCGGCGGGACCGGGCAACCCTGGCATGGGACTCCCAGACCGGAGCTGTCCTGAACCGGGTGCTGGCCCTGGGAGTCGATGGCGTCTACAGCGATCACGTGGAAGCCATGCAGGAGGCCCTGGCGGGGAGAGGCCCAGCATGCCTGGGCGGAGGCTGAGCGCCAATCGGCGTCCCCCTGCTGAGCACGCTCTCACAACGGAGCGGGATCAGCGATTCGCTCGGCACAGATGGATTCGTAGGTGCAGCGTCGGCAGGTACCAGCTTGCCCGCAACCGGGGAAGCCGATTTCTGCGTTGATCTCGACCGCCAAGGCGCACACCTCGTCCTCGATGGCCACCAGATCCTCGTCCTCCGGCTCGTACCGATCGGGATCGCCCGGTGACTCCAGGCTGAGGTGCTCGTAGCTGAGCCGCAGGCGCAGCCCTTGCTCGGCAGCCAGGGGCGCCAGCAACCAGACCTGTAGGCGCCCGGCCAGGTCTTCCACCACCCGGTCGAAGCGGCGCCTGCCGGTCTTGTAATCGCGGCCCTCCAGGAAGGCGCCCCGGGCCCACACCGCGTCGATTCTCCCCGTGAGCACCCATCGAGGAGGACGCCGGTGGTAGCGGGCCAAGGTCAGCTCGTGGCCGGACCAACTACTGCCCGCGCCGGGGCAGCGTGTGGCATGGCGAGTGAGGTAGCCCTCGACCAGGTCGGCATCGATCCGGCCTCCCGGCCCGCCCGGGGTGAGGCCGCTGACCGGCTCCTCACCTCGATCCGCCCTGCCGGCCGCACCGCATCCCGGACTGTCCATCTCCCGATGGACCAGGGCAGACATGGCGGCCAGGTCGCCGCAGCATCCCTCGGCATGGACCAGTTCGAGGAGGCGGTGCACCTCCAGGCCCACGCCGGTGGCCAGACGGTTGGGCTCCGAGCTCGGGACGTTCAGCAGGTGCCGGGTCCGGTACAGCCGCCGGCAGCGCTGCCAGTCCTCGATGGAAGACGGGCTCAGAGCCAGCACCGGCCCGACCCATGGGTTGGCGGCAACCTCGACCATCGTCAGTTGCGCAGGGCCGGGCAGTCGGCAATGAAGCCGCAGATGGCGCAGTCCGAACCAGGCTCGGGAACAGGGTCGGCCGCCCGTCGCCGGAGCAGGGCCAGCCGGTCGTCGAGCCGACCACCCAGATGTTCGTGCTCCGAAGCCTGAATCACGTGCCGACGGATCCGTCTCTGCAGGACATCTGCGTGTACGACCAACAGGGGACGACGGGCCACCCACGGGGCCAGGCGCAAGGCCGCCACCAGCACGGCCCAGCTGCGGTTCGGATCGGCAGCCACCGGCCGACGCCACAGCTCGAGCTGGCGCAGCTCCACCGTGCCGCCCGACCCCACCGTGCCGCCCGACCCCACCGTGCCGCCCGACCCCACCGTGCCGCCCGGTCGCTGGAGCACCAGGTCGATGGTCCCGCCCAGGCGAACACCGCGACGCCGATCCTTGGTGGGCAGGTGGTGGCAGCCGTGGTCGAGAGCCACCTCAGCTGGGGACTCCGAGAAGGAGGCCACGTACCCTTGGGCGGCCTGATCGAAGACAGCGCGCTCCTCGTGCACCAGCTGAGCGGGGGCGACGAAGGCCGAGATGCGAGGTAGTCCGAGGACCGCCTGGGCATCCTCCGCCCCGGCCACCAGTGGATCCCGTACCCGCCACCGGTTGAACGGCCGGTAGCTCGGTTGGCGGCCGCCCAGCACGCCAGCCAGGCGGCGCCGGCACATGGTCGGGCCCCTGTCGAGCAGGTAGGGCGAGACCGTGGGGAGGTCGGTGGCCATCTGGCCGAGGCTATTCAAGGCCTGTGACACTCATGACCGGACCGCGATCCTGGCCGGAACCCGGCAGTCAAGGGGTACTTGTGTGAGTTAGCTCTACGACCACCGGCCCTCAGGTGGACAGCAGCGGGGTGGCGCCCATGTCGTAGCGGATCCTCCCATCAGCCAGCCGGGCCCCGTCGGTGATCCGGTGCGGGCTGAGGCGCCCGTCGTGGCCGAGGTGTTGCACCTCCGCTCCCCGGGTGAGCACGGCGGCGTCCGCCACCAGCCGGCGATGACAACGCCACCAGAGGGTCTCGGAGCACATCACCGTCGTGGATCTCTCGGTCACCTCCCCCAGCACGCCATCGAGGGCGTCAGAGAACTCGGCGCTGTCCATATAGTCGGCGTAACCACGAAATGACGGATTGCGCAGGGCGGTGTGGATCGAATCGGGGCGGGGTCGTCGCCAGCCGCCGAGATCCGGCTCCCAGCGGCGTTCGAAGGGTTCGCTCGGCAGACGCACGGCCGAAACGTACGTGCCTTTGCCGATGCGCGCGCTCGCGCGGCCGCGAGCCGCCAGCGAATCGTAGGCTTGCGAGACCGTTACGGCCCCGCAACCGAGGCGTTGCGCGAGTTCCCGAATCCCCGGGAGCCGTTCACCCTCCGCGAGTTCGCCGCGCTCGATCCGTGCGACGATGTCGTCGGCGATTTGCACGTAGAGCGGGCGGCGGTCGCGAGGGTCCAACTGCATACGCGCGAGCGATGCCGCCGCGGCGCTCACGGCTTGTCGAGGCGGTAGCCGATCCCCCGCACCGACGCGATCTGCAACGCCGCACCGATT
>QHCF01000238.1 GCA_003244275.1 Acidimicrobiales bacterium | reverse complement strand
CCCCCGCCAAGCCACGACCCCCTGCCGACCAGCCAGGTCCGCAGCCCGTCCGACCACCGCCAGCCCAGGTGCGCCTCCCACGGTCCGGGTCACCTCGACGTCGTGCCAGCCAAAGGCACCAAGCCCCACGCCCAGCGCCTTCATAGCCGCCTCCTTGGCCGCGAAACGCCCAGCCAGTCGAGGCGTCGGATCGGCGAAGCGCTCACCATAAGCCAGCTCAGCCTCCGTAAAGAGCCGCCCGGCCAGCCCGGGACAACGCTCCAGGCACCGTCGGAACCGGTCGGCCTCCACCGCGTCGATCCCAACTCCCACAATCGGCGCGGCCGCCTGGCGGAATGACGCCAAATCGCCCCACTCGTCGGGCTGGTCGAGCGGGGTTTGGTCGTATACAGCGTGGGCGGCATCTATCTCAGCACGATGCCGATTCATGAGCGCCTGTTGCTCCCCGCCGCACCCAGCTCCCGACCGACCACGGCCGCTAGTTGGGTCGACAACTCGACCGCCTGCTCCCGGGTGGGCGCCTCCACCATGACCCGAACCAGCGGCTCGGTGCCGCTGGCTCGCACCACCACCCGCCCGGATCTCCCCAAAGACGACCCCGCAGCCGCCACCGCCGCCCACACCTGCTCCGCTCCAGCCAGCTGGCCTGGGTCACCGACCCTCACGTTGACCAGCTCCTGGGGCAGGCGGGTCATGGCCTCTCCGGCCAGCTCACTCAGCGGCCGGCCCCGTCGGCTCACCAGGTCCGCCAGCAGCAGCCCGGTGAGGATGCCGTCGCCGGTGGTGGCTCGCTCCCGAAAGATGATATGGCCAGACTGCTCGCCCCCCAGGGCCAGATCGCCCTCCTCCAGCCCGACCAACACGTTGCGGTCTCCCACCGCCACCTCTCGGACGCCGATGCCCTGGGCGGCCATGGCCTGGTGAAGGCCCAGGTTGGCCATGACCGTCACCACCACCGCTCCCCCAAGCAGCTGACCCCGGGCGCGAAGGTCAGGGGCGAACAGGGCCAGCAGCTGGTCACCGTCGACCAGGCCACCCCTCTCGTCCACCGCCACCACCCGGTCGGCGTCGCCGTCGAAGGCCAGACCCACGTCCGCCCGCCGCTCCACCACCGCCTGCTGCAACGCGTCCGGGCAGGTGGAGCCGCAGTCCTCGTTGATGTTGGTCCCGTCGGGGTTGTCGGCCAATACCCCGACCACGTCGGCGCCCAGCCCGGCGAACACAGACGCGGCCAGTCCGCTGGCCGCCCCCCGGGCGCAGTCCAGTACCACCCGAACGCCTGTCAGGCGTCGGCCCTCCAACGCTCGCAGGAGATGGGCCCGATAATGCTCGACACCATCGGCGTCCGAGCTGATCCATCCCACCGCCGGGCCTGTGGGCCGATTCGGGTCCTCGCAAGCCTCGGCCGCCGCGACGCCCAGGTCTCCCAGTTCGGCGCTCACCGCCGCCTCGGCCTTCTCGCTCAGCTTGGTCCCTCCCGGGCCGAACAGCTTCACCCCGTTGTCGGCGAAAGAGTTGTGGGAGGCGGAGATCACCGCGCCGGCCAGCCCACGGTGGGCGCAGAGATGGGCCACCCCGGGTGTGGGCAGGACGCCAGCATCGGCCACGTCCGCCCCTTGCGAGGCCAGCCCGGCCATCAGGGCGGCCTGGATCATGGGACCAGACCGGCGGGTGTCCCGGCCGACCACGAAGCCGCCTTTGCCCAAGACCCGAGCCGCCGCCCGGCCCAGGGACAGGGCCAGCTCGGGCGTCAGCTCGGCGTTGGCCAGCCCCCGAACGCCGTCAGTCCCGAAGGTGGGCACGGACCTGCGCAGACAGAGGTCCCGTTGGCCCTGCGCAGCAGTGTGCGGCAACACTGCTCCGCAGGGGCAACGGTGCTCCGCACTCACCTGCTCAGCGCTTGGAGTACTGCGGTGCCTTGCGGGCCTTCTTGAGCCCGTACTTCTTGCTCTCCTTCTCCCGGGCGTCACGGGTGAGAAAACCGGCCCGCTTGAGGCCGGCCCGCAGGTCCGGGTCAAGCTCCACCAGACCTCGGGCGATGCCCAGTCGCAGTGCCCCCGCCTGCCCGGAGATACCACCGCCAGCGATGGTGGCATCTATGTCGTACGCCTCGACAGTGGTGGTGAGCCGCAACGGCTCGGTGACGACCATGCGGTGGGTGGCCGACGGGAAGTAAGCGTCGATAGCCCGGCGATTGACCGTGATGGCACCCCCGCCCGGTCGAAAGCGCACCCGCGCCACTGCCCGCTTGCGCCGTCCGGTGACCTGAGAGAGAGGCTTGGGCAATTTACTCCTAGGAGGGACGCTTGGCCGAGGCCAGGTCCAGGGTCTGAGGGCTCTGAGCAGTGTGGGGATGGGTCGGTCCAGCGTAGACCTTGAGCTTGCGCAGCATCTGACGCCCGAGAGGTCCCTTGGGCAGCATCCCCCGCACCGTGCGACGAATGGTGTCCTGGGGCCGGGTGGCCAGGGCCTCGGCGTAGGTACGGGAGCGCAGGCTGCCCGGATAGCCGCTGTGGCGGTAGACCGGCTTCTTGTCGGCCTTGCCGGCGGTCATGACCACCTGGGAGGCGTTGACCACGATCACATGGTCGCCAGTATCGAGATGGGGGGCAAAATGGGGCTGGTGCTTGCCTCGCAGGATGCTGGCCACCTCGCTGGCCATACGGCCCAACACAAGGCCCTCGGCGTCCACCACATGCCAGGCGCGATGGATGTCACTGGGCTTGGTCGAATAAGTGCGCACAATCCTTTGCCTCTGCCTTTGACTCTAGGCCTCTGACTTGGCCTGTGACTTTGGGGGGGTCCTCGGGGGGGCGAAGCCCCCCAGAGGGTCAGCGTAGCGCACCTCCCAGAGGCACAGGCCACACGGAGGAGCGGGAGATCCGGCCAGGCCCCGGTCCCCAGATGCCAGGATCCAGCTCATGTCGCCCGCCCTGGCCCGGCCCCGGCCCACCCGCACCAGCAGGCCGACCATGGACCTCACCATCTGGTGGCAGAAGGACTCGGCCTCCACCTCGA
This sequence comes from Acidimicrobiales bacterium, assembly GCA_003244275.1. Taxonomy (GTDB): domain Bacteria; phylum Actinomycetota; class Acidimicrobiia; order Acidimicrobiales; family QHCF01; genus QHCF01. The sequence goes on along the minus strand of QHCF01000238.1, from coordinate 21,924 downwards.
GGCGAAGGATCTGGCCCTCTCGTATCCAGCGGGCGTCCAGGACTCTCCGGGTGATGGGCCCCTCCGGGCGATCCGGGGGGCGCCGGCACAGGGCCGAGAAGTCGTGCCGGCCGAGGAAGGAATCGGTGGCGTTGCGCATGGCTCGAAGATCCAGCGGCTCCTCCACGTGCCAGGCCAGGCCGGCCAGGAAGGGGTCGGGCACCGCCGTGTTGTGGATGGTGTACCGGTAGCGCCGAGCCAGGGCGGAGTGGCGAGCGTCGAAGCCGGGCGGGGCCACCTCCGCCGAGCGGACCACAATGGCCGGTGCCAGCATCTTCGTGCACGACCGGGCCAGGGCAGCCGGGTCGACGGGTGGGTTCAGGTCGGCGTGCACCACCTGACCCCAGGCGTGGACCCCGGTGTCGGTGCGACCGGCGCAAACCAGGCGCACCTCCTGACCTCCAACCTGTGGCCCACCCAGCACCTTGGCTATGGCGCCGGCCAGCTCACCGGCCACCGTGCGCTGGCCGGGCTGGGCGGCAAAGCCGTGGAAGCCGTCGCCCCGGTAGGCCAGCACCATGCGGACCCGGACTACCTCGGTCTTGGGCCCGGAGATTAGACCAGTTCGATACGGGCCATGGGGGCGTTGTCCCCGTGGCGGGGGCCCAGCTTGAGAATCCGGGTGTAGCCCCCCGGACGATCGGCATAGCGGGGCCCGATCTCCTCGAACAGCTTGTGGGCCATGTCCTTGTCCCGCAAGAAGGACACCACCTGACGCTGGCGGTGCACCCCTCCCAGCTTGGCCTTGGTAATGATCTTCTCGGCCACCGGACGCATGGTCTTGGCCTTGGCCTCGGTGGTCACCAATGCCTCGGCCGCCACCAGTGAGGCCACCAGGTTGGCCAGCATGGCCTTGTGGTGGGCGGAGTCGGCACCCAGCCGGCGCCCCTTCTTGGGGGTCCCAGGCATCTACTCAGGCCCGGGCCGCAGGGACAGGCCGCGCTCGTCAAGGGCGGCGATGACCTCGTCCAGAGACCGCTGACCGAAGTTGGTGATGGCCAGCAGATCCTCACCGGTGCGCTCCACCAACTCACCGATGGTGTTCACCTGTACACGCCTCAGGCAATTGCGGGGACGCTCGGGCAGGTTGAGCTCTTCGATCGGTCGATCGAGGTCGGGTGAGCCGCTGCCCAGGGCACCCACGTCGCCCAGCTCCAACCCACGGGGGTAATCGCTCAGCGAAGACACCAGCCCGAACAGGGACCGCAAGGTGTCACCGGCCGACGCCAGAGCCTCTCGGGGAGTCACCGCACCGTCAGTCTCGATCTCCATCACCAACAAGTCGAAGTTGGTCGACTGCTCCACCCGGGTGGGTTCGATGGTGAACGAGACCCGTCGTACTGGCGAGAAGATCGAGTCCACCGGGATCACCCCGATGGTCGAGGATCGCTTGTTGCGCTCCGCCGAGACGTAGCCGCGTCCCCGCTCGACCGTGACGTCCATGGCCAGGCGCCCCTCGGCGTTGACCGTGGCCAGGTGCAGGTCGGCGTTGACCACCTGGACATCAGCGGTCGTCCCCAGATCGGCCAGGCTGACCTCGGCCGGTCCGCGGATGTCGAGTCGCATGGTGACCGGGTCGTCCACCTCGACGATGAACACCGCGTCCTTGAGGTTGAGAATGATGTCGGTGACATCTTCCTTCACGCCATGCAGAGTGGTGAACTCGTGCAGGGCATCGTCGAAGCGAACCTGGGTTACAGCCGCACCGGGGATGGACGACAGCAGGGCCCGGCGCAGGGAGTTCCCGATGGTGTGTCCGAGACCGGGATCGAGAGGGCCGATAGCAAAGCGTTGGCGGCCGTTCTCCTCCTCTTCGAGGGCCTCGACAGTCGGTCGCTGGATGATGAGCATGATGTTCTTCCTTTACTTCGAGTAGAGCTCGATGACGAGTTGCTCCCGGACGGGCACGTCGATGTGCTCTCGCAGGGGCAGGATTCGCACCGTGACCTCGAACCCCTCGGCACCCGCTTCCAACCAGGGTGGTACCTGGCGATCCAGGGTGTCCACGTTGTGCCGAATGACGATGAGCTGGCGCGAAGCCTCGGCCAGGGTGACCACGTCACCTTGGCGTACCCGGTAGCTCGGGATGGTGACCCGCTTGTGGTTCACCAGCACATGCCCGTGGCGTACCAGCTGGCGCGCCTGGGAGCGACTGGCGCCCCAGCCGGCCCGAAATGCGACGTTGTCGAGGCGAAGCTCGAGCATGCGGAGCAGATTCTCGCCGGTTATGCCGTCTTGGCGGGTGGCCTCCTCGTAGAGGTTCACGAACTGCTTCTCGAGCACGCCGTAGATGCGGCGAGTCTTCTGCTTCTCGCGGAGCTGAGCCAGGTACTCCGAGCCCTGGCGCATCCGGTCCCGGCCATGGTCACCGGGCGGGTAGGGACGGCGCTCGATGGGGCACTTCATCGAGTCGCACTTGGGGCCCTTGAGGAACAGCTTCATCTTCTCGCGCCGGCACAGGCGACAAACGGGTCCGGTATAGCGGGCCATGATCTAGACCCGACGCCGCTTCTTGGGGCGGCAACCGTTGTGGGGTATCGGGGTCACGTCCTTGATACCGGCGACCTCGATACCAGCGGTAGTGAGAGACCGGATGGCCGTCTCCCGGCCCGACCCTGGCCCTTTGACCAGGACCTCGACCTTGCGCACGCCATGTTCCATGGCTCGCCGGGCACATGCCTCAGCCGCCAGTTGGGCCGCGAACGGGGTCGACTTGCGGGATCCCTTGAAACCCACGTTGCCCGCCGAAGCCCAGGCCAGCACGTTGCCCTGGGGATCCGTGATGGAGATGATGGTGTTGTTAAACGAGCTCTTCACATGGGCCACGCCGTAGGCGATGTTCTTGCGCTCACGACGACGGGGCCGGCGCCCTCCGGGCTTGGGTTTGGCCATCAGGCGGACAGCCGTGAGTGGGAGCAGGGGGTCACTTGCGCACCTTCTTCTTTCCGGCAACGGTCTTCTTGGGGCCCTTGCGGGTCCGGGCATTGGTATGGGTCCGCTGGCCCCGGACCGGCAGGCCTCGTCGATGGCGAATGCCCTGGTAAGAGCCGATCTCCATCTTGCGCTTGATGTCCTGGGCAAAGTCCCGGCGCAGATCTCCCTCGACCTTGAGGTTGGTGTCGATCCACGTCCGCAGACGGACGACCTCCTCGTCAGTGAGATCTCGGACCCGGGTGTCGGGGTCGATGGAGGTGGCCTGGCAAACCTTCTGTGAAGTGGTTCGGCCCACCCCGTAGACGTAGGTCAGGGAAATCTCGAGACGCTTCTCCCGAGGGATGTCGACGCCGGCGATACGGGCCACTGATCAGCCCTGGCGCTGCTTGTGACGGGGATTGGCGCAGATCACCATGACCCGGCCGCGGCGGCGGATCACCTTGCACTTCTCGCAGATGGGCTTCACGCTCGGTCTTACCTTCATCGTCTTGAGTACCTTATTCCTTTGCCCCTGCGGAGCAGTGTTCTCACTTGTATCGGTAGGTGATGCGGCCTCTGGTCAGGTCGTAGGGAGTTATCTCCACCTGGACCCGGTCACCGGGGAGGATGCGGATACGGTGCATGCGCATCTTGCCCGAGCTGTGGGCCAGCACCTTGTGTCCGTTCTCGAGTTCGACTCGGAACATGGCGTTGGGGAGCGGTTCGACGACCGTCCCCTCCAGCACGATCGCATCCTCTTTGGGCTTGGGCAGGTACTCCTCCTGGGTCCGACAAGACGGGACAATGGGCCAGACCGCCCGGAGTTACCGGGGGCTCACGGGCCGACCATTGAGCATACCATTACGCTGGTCCACCGGGACAAGCTGGTCGGGCCGGCTGGTCAGGGAAGGGTCAGCACCTCCGGGCCATGCTCGGTTACGGCAATGGTGTGCTCGGCGTGGGCCGAGAGGCTGGAGTCGGCAGTCACGAGGCTCCAGCCGTCGTCCAATTGGCACAGCTCGGGGCCGCCGGCGGTGATCATCGGCTCGACCGCCAAGACGTGGCCAACCCGCAGCTTTGGTCCTGGCCGACCCGGCCAGTAGTTGGGGACGTGGGGATCCTCGTGCATGGCTGTCCCGATGCCATGGCCGCCGTACTCCCGCACCACCGAGAACCCGGCCCGGTGGGCCACCTCTTCCACCGCCCGGCCGATGTGGTTGAGGCGGTTGCCGTCGGTCATCTGGGCGATCCCCGCCCACAGTCCCGCCTCGGCCACTCTCATCAGCTCGCTGGCCTGGTCGCTCACCTGGCCGATCGGCATGGTGAACGCCGCGTCACCATGGTAGCCCTCGACGATGGCGCCACAGTCGATAGACACGATGTCGCCGTCCTCCAGCATGAAGTCACCGGGGATGCCGTGCACCACCATGTCGTTGGGAGAGGTACAGATGACAGCCGGAAAGCCGTGGTAATTCAAGAAGTTCGACTTTGCTCCCCGGCGCTCCAGGACCTCCCGCCCCACCAGGTCGAGAGCAGCGGTGGTGACCCCCGGGCGGGCCGCGGCCCGGATTCGGTCGTGCATCTCGGCCACCACCCTGCCCGCCCGGCGCATCTTGGCAATCTCGTCGGAGCTGCGCCTCACCTCCGGTAGCCGCCGTGGCGCCCACCAGCCGCTCGACGCTTGTCGATGACCTCAATCAGGCGGTCGGTCACCTTGTCCGGATCGCCCCTTCCACTGATCTTCACCAGCCGGTCCCGCTCCTGGTACCAGGCGATGAGGGGCGCTGTCCGCCGCTCGTAGAGGTCGAGGCGGCGTTGGATGGCCGCCTGGGTGTCATCGTCTCTCTGGATGACCTCGCCGCCGCAGTTGTCGCAGGTCCAGTCAAATTTGGGGGGCACATCAGTGCTGTAGTTGGCGCCACAGTCGGTGCACACCCGACGGGCCGCCAGGCGCTTCAGCACCACCTGGGTGGGGACCTCCAGGTCAATGACCAGATCCACGGGAACCGGGTCGAGTATGTCAGCCAGGGTCTCGGCCTGATGAACAGTCCGGGGGAAGCCGTCCAGCACGAAGCCGCGAGCCTTGGTGTCGTCCTGGTCCAGGCGCTCGACGACGGCCTCCATGACAATCTCGTAGGGGATGAGCTCGCCCCCGCCTATGTACTGCTTCACCCGGTTGCCCAGCTCAGAGCGGGACTTTATGGCGGCTCGAAACATGTCACCAGTCGAGATGTGGGGCACGACGTAATGCCGGGACAGCCGTGTGCACTGCGTGCCCTTCCCGGCGCCCTGCTTGCCGAGCAGGATGAGCCTGCTCCCAGGTACCACCTATTTCAGGAAACCCTCGTAGTTGCGCATCATTAGCTGGCTGTCGATCTGCTTCATGGTCTCCAGTGCCACCCCGACCGCGATCAGAAGGGTGGTGCCAAAGAATGGATAGCTCGTGATGTGCCAGAGGGAGAGGGCCACCGATGGAAGCAGGGCCACCACGGCCAGGAACACCGAACCGGGCAGAGTGATCCGCTGCAGGATGCCGGCTAGATAGCGCTCGGTGGGAGGACCAGGCCGGATGCCGGGGATGTAGCCGCCTTGCTTGCGGATGATGTCCGCCTGCTGGTGAGGATCAAACTGGATGGCCACGTAGAAGTAGGTGAAGGCAATGATGAGAAGCCCATAGATGGCGATGTAGACGAAGCTGGTCGGCTGGGTCAGGTCGTTGTTGATGAAGCGGCGCAGCGCCTGCCAGGGTGCCACGTTGGACAGCAACACCGGGATGTAGAGCATGGAGCTGGCGAAGATGATGGGGATGACCCCGGCCTGATTGACCTTGAGGGGGATGTAGGTGCTCTGGCCCCCGTACATTCGCCTTCCCATTACCCGCTTGGCAAAGGTCACGGGTATCCGCCGCTGACCCTGCTCGACGGCCACGATGGCCACCAACAGCAAGAGGGCCAGGGCCACTATGGCGGCAAACTCGAAGGAGCCCCCCTCAGCCAGGATCGCCGATCCGCCGGCCGGGATGCCCGCCACCACATTGGCGAAGATGATGATGGACATGCCCTGGCCGATCCCCCTCTGGGTGATCAGCTCGCCCAGCCACATCACGAATCCCGTCCCGGCTGTGAGGGTGATCACGATCAGGGCCACCCGGGGGACGTTGAAGTGGGGGATGAGGTCGATGCTGGAGTTGGTCCCGAGGACCCCACCGCCGCGTCCGTGGAAGGCGTAGGCCAGGCCGGTCGACTGCATGACGGCCAGGCCAATGGTGAGGTAGCGGGTGGCCTGGGTCAGCTTGCGCTGGCCCACCGCCCCCTGGTCACGCCATTCCTCCAGCTTGGGGATCACCGTGGTCAGCAGCTGGATGATAATGGAACTGGTGATGTAGGGCATGATCCCCAACCCGAACACCGCGAATCGGGTGAGCGCTCCCCCGGAGAACAAGTTGAGAAAGCCCAGGACGCCTCCCGCCTTGGCCTGCTGCTCCAATTGGGCGACTGCATGCAAGTCAATGAAGGGCACCGGCACGTTGGCCCCGAGCTGGTACAGGGCAATGACGAACAGGGTGAACAGGACCTTGTTGCGCAGGTCCGGCACCCGGAAGATGTTCGTGAGGCTTGAGAGCATGGCGGTGGGCCTAGCGGTTGGTCAGTGCGTTACCTCGGGCCGGCGGGCGACCGTTGCCGAATGGCGGTGGGATCACGGTCACGCTACCTCCTGCGGCGGTGATGGCTGCCGCGGCCGAGGCCGAGAAGGCGTGGGCTTCCACCCGCACAGCCCGGTGCAGCTGACCCCCTCCCAGCACCTTGACCAGCCCCGACTTGTGGACCAGACCATTGGCCCGGAGGCTGTCAGGGGTTATGACGGTGTCCCGCTCGCCCGTCGTGTGGGCCAGCGCCTCCAGGGCGTCCAGGTTGACCACCCGATACTCGACCCGGAACGGGTTGGTGAAACCCTTCAGCTTGGGAACGCGCTGCGTGAGGGGTAGCTGACCACCCTCGAAGCCGGGCTTGATGCTGCCCCGGGCGGCCTGGCCCTTGGTTCCCCGTCCCGCCGTCTTGCCCCCTTTGCCGGCTATGCCCCGGCCCACCCGGCGTCGGGGCCGGGTGGAACCTGGCGCCGGGGCCAGATCGTGGACCTTCATGCGCTACCTCCCTCTGGGTGCTCACTCTCTGCAACTTGGGAGCCTCGGGTTGCCGGGGCTGGGCGGACGCTGACCGCCACCAGGTGAGGAACCCGGGCGATCATGCCGCGGATCTCGGGACGATCGGGGAGGTCGTTGGTGGCACCGATCCGCCGCAGTCCCAGGGCTCGCAGCGTACCCCGGTGCTTGGGCTTGGTGGAGATGGACGAGCGAACCTGGGTCACCTGGAGTCGGCCACCTGCCGTCGGCGCATCCAACCGGTCGACGGTGGCCCGCCCGGGCGGCGGGGTCGCGGCTCCCTCTGCCCGGCCGGGCGCGGCTGCGCCGGCCATGTCAGGCCACCGCCGGGGGAACGTGGGTTCCCCGCTGGCGCTCCTGATAAGAGCGCAGCAGTCCAGCGGGAGTCACCTCGTCGGGAGCCTTGCCCCTCAGACGGGCCACCTCGTCAGGTCGCTTGAGGTCCTTGAGACCGGCAATGGTGGCGTGGGCCACGTTGATGCCGTTGGACGAGCCGAGGGACTTGGCCAAGATGTCGTGGATGCCGGCCATCTCCAGGATGGACCGTGCTGCCCCCCCGGCAATCACGCCGGTGCCGGGTGCGGCCGGCTTGAGCAGTACCCGGCCAGCCCCGCTTTCTCCCAGCACGGTATGGGTGATGGTCGAGCCGGCCAGGGCCACGTCGAAGAGGTTCTTCTTGGCTTCCTCGATCCCCTTCTGCACGGCCAGACCGGCCTCCTTGGCCTTGCCGTAGCCCAGACCCACCTTGCCGTTGCCGTCCCCAATGACCATGAGGGCGGTGAAGGAGAACCGTCGGCCTCCCTTTACCACCTTGGCCACTCGGTTCACCTTGATGGTGCGCTCTTCGTATTGGCTGTCGGCCATCACACTGCTCCGCAGGGGCAGAGGCGCTTCGATCTCATCTACAGCTCCAGACCGTTCTGGCGGGCCGCCTCGGCTACCGCTGCCACCCGGCCGTGGTACATGAAGCCACCACGATCGAACACCACCTTGGCTATGCCCGCCTGGCGGGCCCGATCTGCCACCAGGTGCCCAACCGCGGCCGCCGCTCCGGCGTTGCCGGTCGGCTTAGCCCGCAGGTCGGCCTCCACCGTCGAGGCAGCCGCCAGCGTGCGGCCGTGCAGGTCGTCGATGACCTGGGCGGTGATGTGCCGGTTGGACCGAAAAACCGCCAACCGGGGCCGTTCGGGCGTCCCGGAGACCTTCTTGCGTACCCGATCGTGGCGACGCTGGCGGAGCTGGGCCGGGTTCCTGGTGGTCATGGACGAGCTCGCTGTCGGGTCATTGTCGTCATCATCTACTTGGCTGCCTTTCCGGCCTTGCGCAGGACGACCTCGCCTGCGTAGCGGATCCCCTTGCCCTTGTAGGGCTCTGGCTTGCGTGTCTTTCGGATGTTGGCCGCCACCTGGCCGACCAGCTCCTTGTCGATACCCCGGACCGTTACTCGGGTGGGGCTGGGAACCTCGAAGGTGATCCCGTCGGGCGCTTCCACCCGGACCGGGTGGCTGTAGCCCAAGGCCAGTTCCAGGCTGCCCGGATCTCTGGCCGTGGCTCGATAGCCGACGCCCACGATTTCCAGGTTCTTGGCGAAGCCGGAGGTCACTCCCAGGACCATGTTATTCACCAGCGATCGGGTCAGACCATGGAGAGCCCGGTTGTGGCGTTGATCGTCGGGCCGCTCGACCACCAGCACCGAGTCCTCTTGGCGCAAGGTGATCTCCCCCGGGAGACCACGGGTCAATGCCCCCCGGGGGCCGCGCACGGTCACCCGCCGCCCGGTAAGGGCCACGTCGACCCCATCGGGCACAGGGATGGGTGCCTTTCCGATTCGCGACATCAGTGCTCCCTCACCATATTTTCCCTCACCATACGAAACAGAGGATCTCGCCGCCGGTTCGCCGCTGACGAGCCTCCCTGTCGGTCATCAGGCCCTGGCTGGTGGACAGGATGGCCACGCCCAGGCCCCCGAGCACTCGAGGCAGGCGGTCGGCGCGTGTGTACACCCGTAGTCCCGGCTTGGAGACCCGTTTGAGTCCGGAGATCGTCCGGCCTCGGTCGTCGGTGTATTTCATGGTGATCTCCAGCATGCGTCCCGGGCGTCCGGGGTCCTCGGCGGTGCGGAAGCCGTCAATGTAGCCTTCTCGCTCCAAGATGGTGGCCAACGACTCCTTGAGCTTGGAGCCGGGCATGCGAACCGTATCGTGCATGGCCACGTTGGCGTTGCGAATCCGGGTGAGCATGTCGGCGATGGGATCGGTCATGGTCATGGGCGGCCTCCTCTCACCAGCTGGCCTTCGTGACGCCGGGTATCTCGCCGTTGTGGATCATCTCGCGCAGGCAGATTCGGCACAGGCCGAATTTGCGGATAACGGCTCGGGGCCGTCCGCAGCGTCGGCACCGGGTGTATCCCCGTACCTTGAACTTGGGCTTGCGCTGCTGCTTTTCCACCAACGCCTTCTTGGCCATCAGGCTCTACCACTCTCTTCGCCTCGGCGGAACGGGAAACCGAAGGCGCCGAGCAGAGCCCGACCCTCGCCATCGGTGCGTGCGGTGGTGACGATGGTGATGTCCATCCCTCGGGTCACGTCCACCTTGTCGTAGTCGATCTCCGGGAATATGAGCTGCTCGGTGACACCGAAGGTGTAGTTGCCCTTGCCGTCGAACGACGTCGCCGGCAACCCTCTGAAGTCACGCACTCGGGGAATGGCCAGGCTGACCAGGCGGTCGAAGAACTCCCACATTCGATCACCCCTCAGGGTCACCTTGGCGCCGATGGCGTTGCCCTCCCTGAGCTTGAAGTTGGCGATCGAGCGCCTGGCCTTGGTCACCAGCGGCTTCTGGCCGGTGATTACCTGGAGGTCCCGCACTGCCCCTTCCAGCAGTGACTGCTGCTGGGTGGCCCGACCCACGCCCATGTTGAGCACGATCTTGGTCAGGCGCGGCACCTCCATGATGTTGCCCAGGCCCAACTCGTCCCTGAGCCGGCCTCGCAGCTCGGCCCGGTACCGCTCCTTGAGCCGGGGCGGAGCCTTGGTGGCTGGCTGCCTGGTGTTCGGCGCCCCGGTGCTGGCCGCTGCGCTGCTCACAGCTCAGCCCCACACTTGCGACAAATGCGCACCTTGCGCCCTTGCTCGCCGATCTGTACGCCGATGCGAGTCGGACCGCACTGGGAGCACAAGATGGCCACTGTGGAGGCCGGCACCGGCATGTCCTTGTCGATGATCCCTCCCTGCATGGTTGCGCGCGCCGCCCGGGTGTGGCGCTTGGCCACATTCACTCCGTCGACGATCACCTTGCCGGCGGCCGGCAGAGATCGCATGATCTCGCCTTCCTTGCCCCGGTCCTTGCCCGAGAGCACCCGGACCCGGTCCCCCTTGCGCAGTCGCGTCCTGGCCACCTGGCGTCCCACTTACAGCACCTCCGGGGCCAGCGAGACGATGCGCATGAAGCGCTTGTCCCGCAGCTCTCGTCCGACCGGTCCAAATATTCGTGTTCCCCTCGGTTGGAGTGCGTCGTTGATGAGCACCGCCGCGTTCTCGTCGAAGCGGATGTAGCTGCCGTCAGGACGCCGCTTCTCCTTCTTGGTCCTCACCACGACACAGCGGACCACGTCACCCCGCTTCACCGCCGCTCCGGGGATGGCATCTTTCACCGTGGCCACGAAGACATCCCCGATGCTGGCGTATCGGCGTCGCGAACCCCCCAGCACCTTGATGCACAGAACCTCCTTGGCTCCAGAGTTGTCGGCCACCCGCAGGCGCGTTTCCTGCTGGATCATCGCGCTCGCTCCAGGATCTCCATCAGCCGCCAGCGCTTCAGCTTGGATAGGGGCCTGGTCTCGGCAACCCTGACACGATCCCCCTTCTTGGCCTGGTTGGACTCGTCGTGAACATGCAGACGCTTGGTCCGCTGGACGGTCTTGGCGTACCGGCGGTGCCGCACTCGTTCGACCACCTTGACCACCACCGTCTTGTCCATGGCATCAGACGTCACGATGCCCTCCCGGACCTTGCGTCGATTGACGCGACTCATAACCTCCTGGCTCGCCGTCCCCTGATCGCCTGCCTGCTCACTCAAGTGCTCGCTCATCGCTCTTCCTGGTCGTCAGGCGCCGAATCCGACGGCTGGTACTCGGCGTCGGATGACGCATCCCCCTCGATCGCCCGGGCCCGCAGCAGCGTCTTGAGGCGGGCAATGTCACGACGCACATGGGTGATCCGAGCAGTGTTGTCGAGCTGGCCAGTGACCACCTGGAACCGCAGGTTGAAAAGTTCCTGGCTGGCCTCGCCCAAGCGGGCTTCCAGCTCGTCGTCCACCATGGCGATGAGCTCGGACATCTTGGCGGTGGTCACGGGCTCACCTCAGTCTCGCCGCCCACGCCGGCCCGCACCACGAAGCGTGCCTTGATGGGGAGCTTCTGGATGGCCCTCTCCATGGCGGCACGCGCCAGATCCTCCCCGACGCCGGCCAGCTCGAACAAGATCCGACCAGGGCGGACCACCGCCACCCAGTGCTCCGGATTGCCCTTGCCCGAACCCATCCTGGTCTCGGCCGGCTTTTGGGTCACCGGCTTGTCGGGGAACACCCGGATCCACACCTTGCCGCCTCTGCGGACATGGCGGGTCATGGCGATACGGGCCGCCTCGATCTGGCGGGCGGTGACCCATCCCGGCTCGAGAGCCTGCACGCCGTAGTCACCAAAGGCCACCGAGCTGCCGCCCTTGGCCATACCCGTGAGACGGCCGCGATGCTGCTTGCGATGCCTGACCTTGCGAGGCATGAGCACTTCAGTCAGCCTCCTGCCGAAAATGAGGAGTCTCGTGGTGGGCCTCGCGCGTACGTCGCTCAATTTCCTCTTCCTCGGCCAGGAGTCGCTCCAGGGGATCGCCCTCGGGAGCACCCGGCGTCGGTGTGCCGGCCTCCGCCGACTCGACCGCCGGCTCCTCCACCTGCAGGTCAGGGGCGAGCTCCAGGGGTGCCCCGGGCTCACCCAGCTCGGGGCGCCGGCGGCCGCCGCCGGCCGAGATGACCCGCCTGGGACGGCCCTGGCCCGACGTCTCGCCCACCGCCATGGCCGCCTCCCGACTGATCTTGTCATCGGTGGAGGTCCGGTAGGGGAGGATGTCGCCCTTGTAGATCCATACCTTCACGCCGATACGGCCAAAGGTGGTCTTGGCTTCGCGAAAGCCGTAGTCGATGTCGGCCCGCAGGGTGTGCAATGGGACCCGACCTTCTCGGTAGGCCTCCTTGCGAGCCATCTCCGAGCCTCCCAGACGACCCGAGCACTGGACCCGGATTCCCTGGCCGCCCGCCTTTTGCACCGTCTGCAGGGCCCGCTTCATGGCCCGGCGGAAACTTATCCGGCGCACCAGCTGGTCGGCGATGCCCTGGGCTATCAATGCCGCGTCGAGCTCAGGTTGCTTGATCTCCTGGATGTTGAGCTGCACCTTGGGATTGGAGGTGATCCGGGCCAGCTCGGTCCGCAACCGATCGGCTTCCGCCCCTCGCCGGCCGATCACAATGCCCGGGCGGGCGGTATGGACGTCGATCCGCAGCCGATCTCGGGTGCGCTCCACCTCGATCCGGCTGACGGCCGCCGACTCGAGCTGAGACATGAGGTAGTGGCGAACCTTCCAGTCCTCGATCACCGAGTCCTGATAGCCGCGGTCATCGAACCAGCGCGACTTCCAGTCGGTAGTGATTCCCAGCCTGAACCCATAGGGGTTGACCTTCTGGCCCATTACTCCCTCGTCCCCTCGTCGTCTGTCCCGCCTGCATCTGCCCCACCCGCACCTGTCCCGCCAGCGTCGGAACCACCAGGGACGGCGGAATCCGCTGGCTCGACCGGCGCAACCGGCGGGGCTCCCTCTGCCGCCGCTACCGGCGGTGCTCCCCCTGCCGCCGCTACCGGCGGGGCCGAAGCCGCTTGCTCCTCCCGGCTGGTCCTCTCCCCGCGCCGTCCTCGGCGCCCACCGGCCACCCGCTGCGCCCGGAGGGCAGCGGTGTCGGCCGCCTGGCGCCTACGTCGCCGCCCCAGCCGGTCGTCGGGGAGTCGCCCCACGATGACGGTGATGTGGCAACTTCGCTTGCGTATGCGCGTCGCCCGGCCCCTGGCTCTGGGTCGCCAACGCTTGATGGTGGTCCCCTCGTCGGCGAAGCAGGCGGACACGAACAGATCGTCGGGAGCCAGGCTGTCGTTGTGCTCGGCGTTGGCCACCGCTGAGGCGAGCAGCTTGCCCACCGCGATGGCCGCATCCCGTTCGCAGAAACGCAGGATCTCGGCCGCCCGGCCCACCTCTTGGCCGCGAATCAGGTCGAGGACCCGGCGCGCCTTGGTGGCCGACATCCGACTGTGACGCAGCACCGCCCGGGTCCCGGGGCGCTCGTTTGTCTTGGTGCCAGTCACGCCTAGCGCCTCCCCGCCCGTTCCTGGCCGGCGTGGTAGCGAAATGTTCGCGTAGGTGCGAACTCGCCCAGCTTGTGACCCACCATCGACTCCGTTATGTACACGGGCACGTGCTTGCGCCCGTCGTGGACGGCAATGGTGTGCCCGGCCATGTCGGGGATGATGGTGGATCGTCTCGACCAGGTCTTGATGACCCGCTTCTCGTTTCGAGAGTTGAGGCCGTCGACCTTCTTGAGCAGGTGGTCGTCGACGAATGGCCCCTTCTTGAGGCTGCGCGGCATGGCCGTATCTCCTAGCGGCGGGCGCCGCGGGTGCGGCGTCGGCGAACGATCAACTGGTCAGAAGCCTTGTTGCGGGCCCGGGTACGCCCCTCGGGCCGACCCCATGGCGAGACTGGGTGACGGCCGCCAGAGGATTTGCCCTCTCCGCCTCCCAGCGGGTGGTCGACCGGGTTCATGGCCACCCCTCGCGTCTGGGGACGGACACCCTTCCAGCGGTTGCGCCCCGCCTTGCCCACCGACACCAGCTCGGCCTCGGCATTGCCGACCTCACCCAGGGTGCCTCGGCAGTCGATGGATACCCGGCGCATCTCGGTGGAAGGCAGGCGCAGGGTGGCAAAGCGGCCTTCCTTGGCCACCAGTTGGATGCTCATGCCGGCGCCTCGGGCCAGCTTGCCGCCACCACCCGGCTGGAGCTCGACATTGTGGATCACCGAGCCCACTGGCACGTAGCGCAGTGGCAGGGCATTACCGGCTCGGATGTCAGCACCCTGCCCGCTCTGGAGCACATCGCCCACCTTGATCCGCGCTGGGGCCAGGATGTAGCGCTTCTCCCCGTCGGCGTAGTGCAACAGGGCAATGCGGGCGTTGCGGTTGGGGTCGTACTCGATGGTGGCCACCTTGGCCGGGACACCATCCTTGTCCCGACGAAAGTCAATCACTCGATACTGCTGTTTGTGACCGCCCCCACGGTGCCGTGAGGTCTTGCGACCGTGGGAGTTGCGGCCGCCGGTGCTGGGCTTGGGGACCAACAGTGACCGCTCCGGGCGGTCAGTGGTGATGTCCGAGAAGTCCGAGACGGTTTGGAACCGTCTACCGGCACTGGTCGGCTTGCGCTTGCGGGGGGGCATCGGCTGGGCCTCTACTTCTCGAACAGGTCGATGGTGTCGCCTTCGGCCAGGGTGACGATGGCTCGCTTGGTGTTGGGCCGGCGTCCGAAGGTTGATTGCCGGCGGTTGCGCTTGCGCTTGCCCTGCCGGTTCAGCGTGTTGACCTTGCGAACCCTGACACCGAAGATCGACTCCACGGCGCGGCGCACGTCCAGCTTGGTCGACTTGGGATGGACCACAAAGGTGTAGACGTTGGCGTCCAACAGGGCATAGGACTTCTCGGACACGACCGGCTTGATGATGACCGCGCGGGCATCCATCAGGCACCGACCTCCGCTGGCTCGGCGGGCTGACCCTGCTCGGCGGGCTGGCCGGCGCCGGATCGAGAGCCAGGAAGGGTGGCGTCGGTGAAGACGACCCAGTCACAGCACAACACGTCATAGGCATTGAGCTCCCCAACCCGGATCAGCTGCACCTCGGTCAGGTTCGCAAAGCAGCGCTCGGCCACCACGTCCTGCGCCCCCATCACGATCAGCGCTCGCCCCTGAAGACCCAAGGCGGCCAGGGCGGCCCGGGCGTCCTTGGTCCGGGGTTGGGGAAACGGCCAGCGCTCGACCACCATGATCCGGCCTTCCCCGGCCCGGTCGGATAGTGCCGAGCAAAGGGCCAGGCGCACCAGCTTCTTGGGGGTGCGCTGGCGATAGTCCCGCGGCTTTGGCCCCAGGGCCACCCCTCCACCGACCCAGTGAGGCGCCCGAATCGAGCCCTGACGAGCTCGACCAGTTCCCTTCTGACGGTACGGCTTGCGGCCTCCGCCCCGGACCTCGGCTCGAGTCAGGGTGCTCTGTGTGCCTGACCGGGCTGCGGCCAGCTGGGCGGTGACGACCTGGTGCATGGCCGCCACGTGGGGAGAGATGCCAAACGTCGCCGGGTCCAGATCAACCGTGCCCGCCTCAGACCCGTCAGCTCGGCGGCGGGTGACCTGGCGGGCCACCGGGTCAGGTCGGATACCCAGGCTCACGATGCCACCGCCGGGGCCGGCCGGCCACCGTCGAGGTGACCGTTGGCCGAGGAGCCCTTGATGGCATCCCGAATGATCACCATGCCGCCTCTGGGGCCCGGGACCGCGCCCCGCAGGAGGATCAGCTCCCGGTCGGGGTCGGAGCTCACCACCTCCAGGTTGAGGGTGGTCACCCGGGCGGCGCCCATCTGGCCGGCCATCCGGGTTCCCTTGAACACCCGGGCCGGGGTGGCGCATGCGCCGATGGCACCCGGCGCCCGGTGCTTCTTGTGGTTGCCATGCGAAGCTCCCTGACCCTTGAAATTGTGGCGCTTGACCGACCCGGCGAAGCCCTTGCCCTTGCTGACCGCGGTCACATCCACCCGCTGACCCTCGGCCAGCAGCCCGGCTCCCAGCTCCTGGCCCACGGTGTAGCCGCTGATGTCATCGAGGCGCAGCTCCACCAAGCGCTTTCCCGGCTCCGTCCCTGCCTTTGAGAAGTGACCGGCCTCGGGCTTGTTGAGACTTCCGGGGCGACGCCACCCATAGGTGACCTGCACCGCCGAGTAACCGTCTCGCTCCGGCGCCTTCACCTGGACCACGCGAGCCGGCGCGACCCGCAGGACGGTCACCGCGACAGCACGATTCTGGGTATCCCAGATCTGGGTCATGCCGACCTTCTCGCCGACGATCGCCTTGGTTGCCATAGTCCAGCACCTGTCCCTGTCGGGTTCGTAGACGAACCACTGTCTGTCCACAAAATCGCGCTCCGCGTACCAGCGCTCCGCCCGAACAAGCCGGTGCGGAGCGCTCGTTGGGGTTGTGCTGTGAGGTCCCCCGATCAGCGGGGCTCTCACAGACCTCAGGAGCTTTCCCGGGCCAAGCCCGGGACGACGAACTATACCTGACCGGTAGCCGCCGGTCGAACCGGGGTGTTCCCCCGGCTCGGCGGCGGGCGGATCACCGGCGGTGGGCACGGTGACGGTGGCCACATAGGTTTAGACCCGTTCGGGCGACAGACGCACGGCTATGGCCACGAAATTGATGGCGAGGCTCATGGCAGCCATGCCGCCGAGGTACGGCCAGATCCAGATGGCCGCTCGCCAGTCCAGGCTGGGACGCTCCGGATTGGCTTTGGTCAGGTACGAGATGGCGAGGAGCACGAATCCGATGCCCACTGCCGCGAACAGCTTCCAGTCGGTGTTCCAGCCACCCCAGTAGATGATCAGGTTGGCGAAGATGAAGCCGACAGGCACCAGGAGCTCGGCCCGCGCCAGGCGGAAGGGACGCTCTCGGTCGGGATCCTGGCGGCGCAGGGCGCCCAGGGCCAGTGGAGCGGTGCCGTAGGTCAGGGCCGTGGCCGAGGTGACCAGGGCGACCAGGCGCTGCCAGCTGGGGAAGGGAAGAAACAGCAACATGCCCACGACGAAGCTGAACAAGATGCTGAACAGGGGTACGCCGCGATCACTTACGTTGGCAAAGGCGGTGGGCACGTATCCGTTGCGCCCCAGGGCGTAGGAGATCCGGGCGCTGGTGGCTGTGTAGGTGAGGCCAGTGGCGGCGGGAGAGATGATGGCGTCGATGTAGAGCAGGATGGCCAGCCAGCCCAGTCCATTTCCGTTGGCCAGCCCGGCAAAGGGGCCGAAGATGCCGGGAAAGCTGATGTGGGTCCAGCCGTGGCTCACGCTGCCGGGGCTCACCGCCCCGACGAAGGCCATCTCCAGCCCCACGTAGAGCAGCACCCCGATGAGCACCGAGCCAATCACCGCAACCGGGATGTTCCGCTGCGGGTTACGGCTCTCTCCACCCAGAGCGATGGCCTGCTCGAAGCCGATGAGGGCGAAGATGACCCCGCCGGTGCTGATGGCGTTGAACACTCCCTTCATCCCCGTCGGGGCGAATCCTCCACCGCCGGCAGAGAAGTTGGAGCCGTGGAAGGCGACGAACAGCAGGGTGGCCAGGGTAAGCACAGGGACGGCGATCTTCCAGAAGACCGCGGTGGTATTGGTGTCCCTGAAGCGGCGGATGCCCATGACGTTGATGACCGTGAACACCGCCAGGAATCCGGCGGCCACTCCGTAGCCCGGCGCGGTGAGCAGGGCATCGGTTCCCACCTTGTGGGTCAACCAGGGCGCATAGTTGGACGCATAGCGCAGGGCGGCCTCGGTCTCTATGGGGGCCAGGGTCACCGACGCCAGCCAGGCGAACCAGCCGGCGGCGAACCAGCCGGTGCTGCCGTAGGCGTAATGGGGAAAGCGAGCCGTGCCCCCGGCGACCGGGTACATGCCGCCCATCTCGGCGTGGATCAGGGCCAGCAGGATCATCATCACCCCGGCGATCACCCAGGCAATGATGGCCGCCGGTCCGGCGATCTCAGAGGCACCCAACGCCCCCAGCAGCCAGCCCGAGCCAATGATCGATCCGACCGACACAAACAACAGGCGCAGCAGGCCAACTTCGCGCTTCAGGCCGGTGTCACCCGCCCCCGTCAAGGACAGCTTGGTAGAGGACGGATTGAGGAATAGCGCCGGCCACACTGGTCCCGGCCACTACGACCAGCGTCGCTGCCAGACCGATCCCCGTCACCAGCACGGTCGTTGTCGACACGGCTTGGGTCTGGGCTTGCACGCTAAGGTCTCCCCTAACCAGGTTTGAAGCAGCAATTCAACCACGACTCTGGTGGTGAGCAAATAAGTCGCAACCGCACATAGGAGCCAACCCTTGAGCCTTCCCCCGAGTGCAGCCGCCGTGGAGCAGGTGGTCGCCCAGCGCTACAGCGCGGGAGCAGGCACAGTGCAGCCCGACCTATGCTGCGCGGTGGACTACGACCCCCGCCACCTGAGCGCCATCCCCCAAGAGGTACTCGACCGCGACTACGGCTGCGGCGATCCGTCCAGGTACCTCCACCAAGGCGAGACGGTTCTCGACCTGGGCTGTGGTGGCGGCAAGGTCTGCTTCATCGCCTCTCAGGTGGTCGGCCGGCATGGTGCAGTCATCGGCATAGATGTCAATGACGACATGCTGGACCTGGCCCGGCGAAACCTCCCGCATGTGGCCAAGGCCCTGGGGTACGCCAACGTCATTTTTCGCAAGGGACGTATCCAGGACCTGGCGCTCGATCTGGAAACCCTAGAGGTCTGGTTGGGTCAGCACCCCGTGCGAGACCTGGCCGGCGTCACCGCCCTGGAGGACCAGATGGCACGCCTTCGGTCCACATCGCCCCTCGTCGACGACGCCTCAGTGGATGCCGTGGTGTCCAACTGCGTGCTCAACCTGGTGGCGACCGAGCACAAGGCGGCGCTGTTCTCCGAGATCTTCCGTGTCCTGCGGCCGGGCGGCCGGGCCGTCATCTCCGACATCGTGAGCAACGTAGAGGTCCCCGATGACCTGCGAGCCGACCCCGAGCTGTGGAGCGGCTGCATTTCCGGAGCCTTCCAGGAGGGGGCCTTCCTGGGCGCCTTCGAGACGGCCGGATTTGGCGACGTGACCCTGGACAAGCGCGACGAAGCACCCTGGAGGGTGGTCGAGGGGATCGAGTTTCGCTCGGTCACCGTCGTGGCTCACAAGGGTGGCGCCGGCGCCGGCCAGCCTCCGCATCAGGCCACCATCTCGGCCAAGACCTGCTGCTGACCACCTACCCGTGATCCGTCCAGCCGGGACCACCTCGGCCAGGAGGTTGCGAAATCCGGCGTCGGTACCGAGAGCCGCTATGAACCTCTCCTGCTCGTGGTGCGACACCGGCACCAGAAATGAGCCTACGACCTGACACGGCCTGTGACGAGGATCGGTACAGGATGGACCGGGAGTCCCCGGCAAGGTGGGCAGGAGAGGATGGACTACCGGACGGTCGATAGCCCCCTCGATGTGAGCTTCATCCGCCCAGCGCGGCAGCCACATCCGAGAGCTTCCGCACGAGTCGCATGGTGCCGGGGATAGACCTGAACCCGTGGTGCTGGGCCAGCCAGGAGTCGAGCCGGGGCTGCCCGCTGGCGAAGGGACTGAGACCATGGTGGTCCCCGAGCGCCTCGCTGACCAGGGTCACGTGCGCTAACGCCTGATGATCTCCGCCACCCGTCTGGCAGCAGCGGCCAGGGCGGGGTTGGACTGGGGAGGCTCGTCCAGGGCTGCCAGCAAGCCGTTGAAGAAGTCCGGGGGGGCCAGGGTCGCGGCTCCCTCGGCGAGGACCTCCTCAGCCCGGGCAGCGACGGCCTCTCGTATGAAGTCGCTGGTCGTCATGTGGAGCAGGGTGGACGCCTGCTCGACCTCCCGTCGCTGTTCGGGGCGTAAACGAATTTCGATGCGCTCGCTTGCCGCTCTGGCCATGGGCTTCTCCGATGTGGCGGTGCGGGGGCCGGCCCAGCTGAGTCAACAGCGTCTCGCTGCGGCGCGTCAACCACACCGCCTGTTGGATACTGCTGAGCAGTTGTCGAGCATTTGGCAACGCATCGGGATCGCGGTGGGGGCTGCCTGAGCCGCCGTCGCCACCCCAGGATCGACCCGGTCGCCGCCGTGCGCAGTTCAGAGGCTGCTAGATATCGTAATATAGCATGAACTCCCATGGGTGGGGGCGCAGGCGGACCTCGTCGATCTCGTGCAGGCGCTTGTAGGAGATCCAGGTCTGGATGAGGTCGTCGGTGAAGACGCCCCCGGCCAGCAGGAAGTCCTGGTCAGCCTCCAGGGCCAATAGGGCCTCGTCCAGGGAGGCGGGAACCTGGGGCACCTGAGCCAGCTCCTCCGGCGGCAGGTCGTAGAGATCCTTGTCCACCGGGTCGGGCGGCTCGATGCGGTTCTGCACACCATCCAGCCCAGCCATGAGCATGGCCGAAAAGGCCAGGTATGGATTGCACGACGGATCCGGGCAGCGGAACTCGACCCGCTTGGCCTTGGGGCTCTTGGAGTACAGCGGGATCCGACAGCAGGCCGAGCGGTTGCGCTGGGAGTAGACCAGATTCACCGGCGCCTCGTAGCCGGGCACCAGGCGCTTGTAGGAGTTGGTGGTGGGAGCGGCGAAGGCCAGTACCGCCGGAGCATGGCGCAAGAGTCCCCCGATGTACCACCGACCGAGGTCGGACAGCCCGGCGTAGCCGGTCTCGGCGTAGAAGAGCGGGTCGCCGCCCCTCCACAGGGACTGGTGACAGTGCATGCCCGAGCCGTTGTCCTGGAACAGGGGCTTGGGCATGAACGTGGCTGTGTGACCGGCATTGCGGGCCACGTTCTTGACCACATACTTGTAGAGCATCAGCTTGTCGGCCATGGACAGCAAGGTGTCGAAGCGCATGTCGATCTCGGCCTGCCCACCGGTGCCCACCTCGTGGTGCTGGACCTCGATCTCGATACCGAGGCGCTCCATGGTGAGGATCATCTCCGAGCGAAGGTCCTGGAAATGGTCCATGGGCGGGACCGGGAAGTAGCCCTCCTTGTACCGGGGCTTGAACCCCAGGTTGGGGCCCTCGTCCTTGCCGGAGTTCCAGATGCCCTCCACCGAGTCCACCGAGTAGGAAGCCGACCGCTGGTCCTGGGCGAAGCGCACGTCGTCGAAGATGAAGAACTCAGCCTCGGGGCCAAAATAGGCCGTGTCGGCGATACCCGTTGTGGCCAGGTACGCCTCTGCCTTCTTGGCCACGTAGCGCGGGTCGCGCGAGTAGCTCTCACCGGTGATGGGGTCGTGGACGAAGCAGTTGAGGTTGAGCGTGGGGTGCTGGCGGAAGGGGTCCACCACCACGGTGTTGGGGTCGGGCAGCAGGATCATGTCCGACTCCTGGATCTCCTGGAAGCCCCGGATGGACGAGCCGTCGAAGCCAAAGCCCTCCTCGAAGACGTCCTCGGTGAGCTGATGGAAAGGCACCGAGAAGTGCTGGGTCAGTCCGGGAAGGTCACAGAACCGCAGATCCACGATCTCGATACCCTCGTCCTGGGCCAGGCGGAGTACCTCGGCCGGCGTGCGCTGCTGCACTGTTTCCTCCTCGAGAATGGGTCCTGGTGGTCAGCCAGCCTGGCCCCGTAGGATTTCCGGCCCGTTGCTGGTGTGTGAACACCATGTGAAGCGGCCCGGGGAGCGCCTGGCGTCTGCGACACTAGTGCGGCGGCTCTCCCAAACCCAAAGAGAGTCCGGTAGCTCACTACTGCGAAGGGGAAGGCATCATGCAGAGCCAGCAGGAATACGTGCTGAGGACGGTCGAGGAACGTGGCGTCCGCTTCGTCCAGCTGTGGTTCACCGACGTGCTGGGCACGGCCAAGTCATTCAGCATCACCCCGGCCGAGCTCGAAAATGCCCTGGAGGAGGGCATGACCTTCGACGG
>QHCF01000163.1 GCA_003244275.1 Acidimicrobiales bacterium | reverse complement strand
CGCCGGGGTCAGAGGCGCCGGGGGATGTGGCGACAACGCCGTCGACCTGACTGCAGTGGCACTGACCCGCTATCCGCCGGCGATGGTCTCGGCCCTGGAGAAGGTCCTGGCAACCCCCCCTCCGGCGGTTCCCAACCCGGCGCTGGCGCGGGCCGTCGGCCATCTGTGGACGCCTCGCCGAGGGTTGGAGGATCGCATCCGGGCCCTACGGGAGCTCTGACCTACCAGCGTGGGAATAGAGCACCGGTGGGTTCCCCGTGCCCGTGGACGCAATGCCCGTGGACGCAATGCCCGTGGACGCAATGCCTGTGGGTGCAGTGCGGTGACGAAGTTCCCGACGATCATGGCGCTCCTGGCCATGGGTGCGGCGGTGGTGCTGGCCTCGTGCTCTGCTGCCCAGCGGCCGCCGCCCCGGATCCCCCCAACCACCACCACCGTGGCGCCCACCACCACCGCCGCGCCCAGCTCACCGCTCACCGGTCTGGCCCCCACCAATTCCGCCACCCTGGGCCGCCCGGCGGTGATCGTGAAGGTCGATAACGCTCCTGAGGCCCGGCCCCAGAGCGGCCTGGACCAGGCCGACGTCGTCTACGAGGAGGTGGTGGAAGGAGGGGTGACCCGGTACCTGACCGTGTTCCAGTCCCAGGACGTAGGAACCGTCGGCCCGGTTCGTTCGGTGCGCCAGACCGATGCCGAGGTGGTGCATCCCATCGGGGGGCTGTTCGCCTATTCGGGCGGCATACCGGCGTTTGTGAACGACGTACACCGGACCGGCGTGATCGACGTGGGGGCGGTTGCCGACCCCAACGCTTACCATCGAGACTCGACCCGGCCGGCCCCTCACAACCTATACGTTTCGGTGCCGGCGCTGCGGCAGAAGACGCCATCCGGCGCCCCGGCGCCTCCGCCGCTGTTCACTTACCTGGCCCCGGGGGCCACCTTCAACCCGACTGGGGCGGCTGCGATCAGCCAGCTGCGGGTACCGATGAGCACGGCCACGGTGGCCACGTGGAGCTGGGACCCAGCCGGCGGGCTGTGGCGCCGGGCCACCAATGGCGCTCTCCAGACAGTGACGGGGGGCACCCCCGTGGCCTTTACCAACGTGATCGTCGAAACGGTGCCCTATCACGCTACCGGCTTCATCGACCCCTCAGGAGCACCGGTGCCCGACGCCGATGTGGTGGGCACTGGGTCCGCCGTGGTTCTCTCGGGCGGTCGGATGGCCAGGGCCACCTGGACCAGGACGGCCCCCGGGGCGGTGACGAGCTACACCGATGCCTCCGGCACCCCGATGGCGCTGACCCCGGGGCGCACCTGGGTGATGTTGGCTCCGATCGGCACGGCGACGTCCAGCGGCTGAGCCTCCACTGGCTGAGGGCTCAGGCACCGGTACACTCGTCGGCGTGGATGACCGCTCCTCATCGAAAAATACCTCCTCTCGCCAGACCGCCACTCCCCGGCTCAAGCGGGGGCTGGCCGAGATGCTGCGGGGCGGGGTGATCATGGACGTGGTCACCGCCGAGCAGGCCAAGGTGGCCGAGGATGCGGGGGCGGTGGCGGTAATGGCCCTGGAGCGGGTGCCAGCTGACATTCGCCGTCAGGGTGGGGTGGCCCGTATGAGTGACCCGGGCCTGGTGGGGGCCATCCAGGCGGCCGTGACCATCCCGGTCATGGCCAAGGCCCGCATCGGCCACTTCGTGGAGGCCCAGGTGCTCGAGTCGCTGGGGGTCGACTACGTCGACGAGAGCGAGGTGCTGACCCCAGCTGACGAGGCCCACCACATCGACAAATGGGCCTTCTCGATCCCCTTCGTGTGCGGGGCCACCAACCTGGGTGAGGCCCTCCGGCGCATATCCGAGGGGGCTGCCCTGATCCGCTCCAAGGGAGAGGCGGGCACCGGCAACGTGGTGGAGGCCGTGCGCCACCTCCGCTCCATCCTGAGCGAGATCCGCGCCGTCAGTCGTGCCGAGGGGTCGGAGCTCTACTCCTGGGCCAAGGCACTACAGGCCCCTGTCAACCTGGTCCAGGAGGTGGCCGAGACCGGTGAGCTGCCGGTGCCCCTTTTCTGCGCTGGCGGTCTGGCCACCCCGGCGGACGCCGCCCTGGTCATGCAGCTCGGTGCCCAGGCGGTCTTCGTGGGCTCGGGTATTTTCAAGAGCGCCGACCCGCCCAGGCGGGCCCGGGCCATGGTGGAGGCCACCACCCACTTTGGCGATGCCGCCATCTTGGCCAAGGTCAGCACTGGCCTGGGCGAGGCCATGCCGGGAGACGAGATGGATACCCTCGACGTCCGCTTGGCCGACCGGGGCTGGTAGGTGAGCGCGCCCTCCGGCGGCGGCGGCGCCGGTGGCAGCGCCGCCGGTGGCGCCCGACGAGAGGTGCCACCAGGTGCCCGCCCCGGTCCTGGGACCCGCGGTGGGAGTGCTGGCCCTGCAGGGCGATTCCGGGGAGCACGCCAAGGCCCTCATTGAGGTGGGTGCCCGTCCGGTCGAGGTCCGTCGGCCGGCGGATCTGGTCGGGGTGGATGCCCTTGTCGTGCCGGGAGGCGAGTCCACCACCATGTCGATGCTGTTGGAGTCCTCGGGACTGCTCAGCCCGCTGGCCGCTCGGCTGGCCGACGGCATGCCCGCCCTCGGAACGTGCGCCGGGATGATCCTTATGGCGCGGCGCATCCTGGACGGTCGGCCCGACCAGCACTGCCTCGGGATCATCGACATTGATGTGCGCCGCAATGCCTTCGGCCGTCAGCGGGAGTCCTTCGAGTCCTACCTTGATGTGGCCGGGATGGAGGGCGGTCGACTGCCGGCAGTGTTCATCCGGGCCCCGGTGGTGGAGCGGGCCGGCCCCGAGGTGGATGTGCTGGCCAGCACCGAGGTGGGCAGCGGCGTCTGCCGGCCCGTCCTGTGCCGGCAGGGGGCAGTAACGGTCAGTTCCTTCCACCCTGAGCTGTCCGATGATCGGCGCCTGCACCAGATGTTCGTGTCCAGCATCCTCGAGCCAAGGAGCGCTTAGCCATGTCAGGTCATTCCAAGTGGGCCACGATCAAGCACCGCAAGGGAGCGGTGGACAAGGCCCGGGGCAAGCTGTTCGCTCGGCTCATCCGCCAGGTCGAGGTGGCCGCCAGGGAGGGAGGGGCGGACATGACCTCCAATTCCAGCCTGCGCTCGATGTTCACCAAGGCCAGGGACGCATCGGTGCCCATCGACACCATCGAGCGGGCCATCAAGCGGGGGACCGGCGAGCTCGAGGGCGTCCGCTACGAATCGGTGTCCTACGAGGGCTACGGCCCCCTGGGAGTGGCCTTCCTGGTCGAGTGCCTCACCGACAATCGCAACCGCACGGGAGCCGAGATTCGAGCCTGCTTCAGCCGCAGTGGCGGGTCCATGGCCGAGCCCGGGGCAGTCGCCTGGCAGTTCGAGCGCAAGGGGCTGGTCCTGGTGCCCAAGACAAGAGGTCAATCCAGCATCGGGGAGGACGAGGTGCTGGTCGTGGCCCTGGAAGCGGGCGCCGACGACCTGAGCGGGGATGGCGACACCTGGGAGCTGACGTGTGAGCCGGGTCAGCTGGCTCGGCTGCGTACCGCCCTGGAGGAGGCGGGCATGGTCCCCGAGTCGGCCGAGGCGGGGATGGTGCCGACCACTACGGTGCCGTTGGCCAACGAGTCCGACGCCCGCCGGGTGCTGCGTCTGATCGACGCCATGGAGGACCACGACGATGTGCAGAACGTCTACGCCAACTTCGACATACCTGACGCGGTCCTGGAATTGGTGGAGGCGTGATGGCGGCGCCTCGAGTGGGAGACCAGGCTCCGGGCTTCTCCCTGGCAGGTACGGGCGGCCGCCAATACCCTCTGGACGAGCTACGAGGTAGGCCAGCGGTGCTGGTCTTCTACCCGGGCGACGACACGTCGGTGTGTACCCGCCAGCTGTGCTCCTACAGCGGGGACATGGCGAGCTTCGATGGTCTCGGAGCCACCGTGTGGGGGATCAGCCCGCAGGACGTGGACAGCCATCAGCGCTTCGCGGCCAAGCACCGGCTGACCATGCCGCTGCTGGCCGACACCGACAAAGCGGTGGGGCGGGCGTACGGCATCGTCGGTCCGGGCGGCCTCTACCGTCGATCGGTGTTCGTGG
Organism: Acidimicrobiales bacterium; assembly: GCA_003244275.1. Taxonomy (GTDB): domain Bacteria; phylum Actinomycetota; class Acidimicrobiia; order Acidimicrobiales; family QHCF01; genus QHCF01. The sequence goes on along the minus strand of QHCF01000163.1, from coordinate 6,743 downwards.
TGGACGCCCAAGGGGCGATTCGCCATGCTCACCGTGCCCTGGTCGGTCTCACGTACCGCCCCACCGCCGAGCTGCTGGCCGCCGTGGAGGCGGCCAAGACCCGACCCGAGTGAGTAGTGACTATCACTTCGTTACCGAGTGGCGGGTGGCGGGCTCAGTCGCCGAGGTGAAGGAGATCTTCTCCGACGCCGAGTCACTCACCCGCTGGTGGCCGGCGGTATATCTCGGCGCCCGAGTGTCCAGGCCAGGCGCCTCGGATGGCGTCGGTCGGTTGGTCGACGTGTACACCACCGGTTGGCTGCCCTACACGCTGCGCTGGACCATGAACGTCACCGAGGCGATGACCGATGAAGGGTTTGCGCTCGAAGCCACCGGCGACTTCATGGGAGCCGGCCGGTGGAGCCTCGCAACCGACGGTCCCGAGGTGGTGGCCACCTACGATTGGCGGGTCCGTGCCACCAAGCCCCTGCTCAGCCGGCTCAGCTGGATCCTCAAGCCAGCCTTTGCGGCCAACCACCACTGGGCCATGCGTCGCGGCGAGGACAGCCTGCGTTTGGAGCTGCGCCGTCGAAGGTCCGTCAATGACGACGAACGTCGCCGGGTGCCACCCCCACCTCCAGCGACCTTTCGCTGGCTGGTCTCCTGGGCTGACGGATGGCCCAACATCCCCCGCTGGGTTGACCAACTGCGGTAGCCTCGAACCCATGTTCGTACACTGTCCCGCAGGGGCAGCCGAAGGGCTTGGCCCCACCGACTCCGTTCTGGGTATCGACCCGGGGGTCTCTCGCTGCGGGTACGGGTGCGTGACGGCCGGCCCGGATGGCCCGGTAGCGGTGGCGGCCGGGGTCATCACCACCAGCCCGACCACTGCCCTCCCGGAGCGGCTGGCCGAGTTGGCGGCGGAGCTGGAGGCACTGGTGGCCGAGCTGGAGCCGGCCGCGGTGGCGGTCGAGCGGGTCTTCTTCCAGACCAACGCCCGCACCGCCATGTCGGTGGGCCAGGCCAGTGGCTTGGCCCTGGTGGCGGCGGCCGAAGCCGGGTGTGAGGTGGCCCAGTACACCTCCAACGAGGTCAAGCTGGCGGTGGCGGGGTATGGGGGCGCCACCAAAGAGCAGGTGCAGCGCATGGTGGCCACCCTCCTACACCTACCCGCCTCGCCCCGGCCTCCCGATGCCGCCGACGCCCTGGCACTGGCCCTGTGCCACCTCACCATCGCCCCCCGCCTGGCTCGCCTGGAGGCAGCCGACGCCCGACGCAGGGCTGCCCGATGATCGGGTCGCTGCGGGGGGTTCTGTTGGACCGCCTGGACACTGGAGAGGCGCTGGTCGAGGTGGGCGGGGTGGGATACCGGGTGATGGTGCCGGCTCCCACCCTGGCCACCCTGGGCGAGCTGGGAGAGGCTGTGTTCCTCCACGTCCATACTCACGTACGGGAGGACGCCATCATCCTCTACGGCTTCTCCGACCGGGACCAACGATCGTGCTTCGAGGCCCTGATTGGGGCCCACGGGGTCGGGCCGTCGCTGGCCCTGGCCATCTTGTCCATCCACCGGCCCTCGGCCCTGCGCCGAGCGGTGGTGGCCGGTGACGCCGATGCGCTGGTCATGGTGCCCGGCGTTGGCGCCAAGACCGCGGCCCGCCTGCTCATCGAGCTGGAGGCGCGCCTGGATCTCCCGACCGACAGCCTCGACCCAGCCCCGGCGGGGACGCAGCGAGGCGCCCTGAGTGAGGTACGGGCGGCCTTGGCCGGTCTGGGCTACGGCACCGACGAGGTCCACCTGGCCCTGCGGGCTCTTCCCGATGAAGGCGCCGTCGAGGATCTGCTCCGGGCTGCCCTGCGTGAGCTGGCGGGAGCCCGGTGAGCCAGATGCGACCCCGACCGCGGTATCGAAGGGGCCAGCCACGATGAGCCCCCGGCGGGAGACGCTGCCACCGTCGGAGCCCGTGCGCACGGAGCCCCCGCCCCCGGAGAACAGTCCGGCCCGAGAGGCCAGTCCGCCGGGCTCCCCGTCGCGGATCCTTGCCCCGGAGGCCGAGCCGGTGGAGATGGCCGAGGAGGTTGGCCTCCGCCCTCGACGGCTGGCCGAGTTCGTCGGTCAGGCCCAGGTGAAGAACCACCTCAGCATCCTGCTGGAGGCAGCCCGGCGCCGGGAGCAGGCTGCCGACCACCTCCTGTTCGCCGGGCCGCCCGGGTTGGGCAAGACCAGCCTGGCCGGGATCGTGGCCACAGAGATGGGGGTGGGCCTGCGCATCACCTCGGGGCCGGCTTTGTTGAGGGGTGGTGACCTGGCTGCCATTCTCAGCGACCTACGGGAGGGCGATGTCCTGTTCATAGACGAGGTTCACCGGTTGGGGCGGGCCGTGGAGGAGGTGCTCTACCCGGCCATGGAGGACTTCCAGCTCGACATCGTCATCGGCAAGGGACCAACTGCCCGCTCCATCCGCCTGGACCTGCCCCGTTTCACCCTGGTAGCCGCCACTACCCGTACCGGTCTGATGACCGGGCCCCTCCGGGATCGTTTCGGCCTGGTGGCCAGGCTCGACTACTACGATCCCAGCGAGCTGGAGGCGATCGTGTCCCGGGCCGCCCGCATCCTGGGAGTGGACATCGACCAGGCGGGAGCGGCAGAGATAGCACGGCGCTCTCGAGGCACGCCTCGGATCGCCAACCGACTCCTGCGTCGGGTCCGCGACTTCGCCGAGGTGAGGGGGAATGGCAGGGTGACGCTGGACAGCGCGGCACAGGGCCTGGCCCTGTTTGGGGTGGACGATCTCGGTCTGGACAAGGTGGACCGGGCCATCTTGGAGGCCCTCTGCCGACGCTTCTCCGGTCGGCCGGTGGGACTGTCCACCCTGGCGGTATGTGTGGGCGAGGAGCCCGAGACGGTGGAGGACGTGTACGAGCCCTTTCTGCTCCAGCAGGGGCTGCTGATGCGCACTGCCCGGGGCCGGGTGGCCACTCCGGCGGCCTGGGCCCACCTGGGGCTGACTGCGCCCCCCGAGGTGCCCACCCTGTTCGGCCAGGTCGGCCACTGAGGGCTGGGGGATCTTGGGGACCGATCGCCCTCGGCGATGGGAGTGCCAGTGGGGTGAGGTCGCTGGTTGGGCGTCCCTATGGTTTGGGTGGACGGAGCAACTGGCCGCGGATGTCGGCGGCCGCCTCGGTCGCCAGCCAGGCGGCGTAGTCGCCCACTTCGTCGGCGGTCAACCACTCCGGCGGCCCCTTGGGCCGGGAACGGGTGATCACCGGGCCGAGGTAGAGCCCATTGATCCGCACGGTCGGTTCCTCGACCGATTGTGCTCTGAGCAGCCCGAGTACGCCCGCCGCCGTCACCGTGGACAGCGAGGCCCCCGCCATGGGGGACTCCGCGGTGTCGCCAATCACCATCTGGTAGGAGGAATTCGGTCGATCCCTGAGAGAAGGAACCAGGGTCCGGGCCAACAGGAAGTGAGTGGTGAGATTGGCGTTCAGCACACGCGTCCACTCGCTGGGATCCACCTCGACCAAGGGGCCGTCCTGCCACCAGCTGCCCACCGCCGCCACTACCGCATCCAATGGTCCGACGTTCTCGGCCACCGCGGCCGCCAGCAGCTCGGCGCCCCCTGGGCTGGCGATGTCATTCACCAATCCGTGAAGCCCATGGGGATGGCCCAGCCGCTCCCGCAGGGAAGCCAGGTGCTCGGCCTGGCGTGAGGGGACCACCACCCGGGCGCCGAGCGTCAAGAAGGCGCGGACGACACCCTCCCCGATCGCTCCGGCCCCGCCCGCCACCAGCGCCACTCGCCCGCTCAGATCGGTCATCAGCCGCCACGGTAGGCCAACGGGTCGTACGCTCGCTGATGTGGAAGGCAGGGACGGGCCAACCTCTTGCGACCGGGGAATGGCCTCCTTCGAATACCACCTACCGCCGGCGGCCATCGCCCAGGAGCCAGCTGAGCCTCGCACGGCCGCTCGGCTACTGGTCGCCACCGAGCCGACCGGTCCCGTCGACCATCGCCGGGTGGCCGATCTGCCCGAGCTCTTGGCTCCTGGAGACGTGGTGGTGGTGAACGACACCCGGGTGCTCCCGGCCCGCCTGCGACTGCGAAAGGCCACCGGAGCAAGAATCGAGGTCCTGCTGCTGGAGCCGACAGGGGATGGCGAGTGGGAGGGGCTGGTGCGCCCAGGGCGGCGGGCGCCTCCGGGGACGGTGTTGTTGCATGGAACGGTGGCGGTCGCCGAGGTCGGCCCGCCGGCGCCGATGCATGGCGGGTGTGTGTGGGGGAGGGATGGCCGACGGGTGGTACGCATTCTCGATCCGAAATTGGCCGACGAGATAGGTGAGGTGGCGCTGCCCCCTTACATCGACCGTCCGCTGGCCGACCCCGAGCGCTACCAGACCGTCTATGCTCGCCGGCCCGGTTCGGTTGCCGCCCCCACTGCTGGCTTGCACCTGACGACCGGCCTGCTGGACGCGGTCCGGGCGGCAGGAGCACAGGTGGCGAGCGTAGATCTGGCGGTGGGACTGGACACCTTTCGTCCGATGACCGGGGACCGCCCGCAGGACCATGTCATGCACAGCGAGGCCTATATCGTGCCGGTGGCGACCTGGGCGGCTTGTCAGGCGGCCCGACGCGTGTTGGCAGTGGGCACGACGACCGTACGGGCACTGGAATCGGCGGCCGCCACGGGAAAACTCGAAGGCAGAACCTCGCTGTTCATCCGCGGCTCCCATCCATGGCGGGTGGTGGACCTGCTGCTGACCAATTTTCACCTGCCGCGCTCTTCATTGCTGGTGATGGTCGAGGCCTTCTACGGACCGGGGTGGCGCAATCTGTACGACCTGGCCCTCGCCGAGGGGTATCGGTTCCTATCCTTTGGCGACGCCATGTTGCTCGCACGTCGAGCTAACGGTCAACTCGAGCGTTAGCTTTAGATGATACTGCAACTGAAAGTTGATGCTACCGACGGGGCTGCTCGGGTGGGTCGGTTGCAAACGCCTCGGGGCAGCTTTGCGGTACCCGCCTTCATGCCGGTAGGGACCCGCGGCAGCGTGAGAGCCGTGTCCAGCGCGGACATGGAGAACCTCGGCGCCGAGGTGATGCTGGCCAACACCTATCACCTCATGTTGCGCCCGGGGGTCGACGTGGTTGCTGGCCTGGGCGGCCTACACGCCTTCACGTCGTGGCCCGGGCACCTGCTGACGGACTCGGGCGGATACCAGGTCTATTCGTTGGGACCCAAGGTGGACGACGACGGAGTGACCTTTCGCTCGGTCTACGACGGGTCGAGCCACCGGCTGACCCCCGAGGGGGCAGTGAGGATACAGGAGCAGCTGGGGGCGGACATTCAGATGGTCCTCGATGTCTGCCCCGCCCTGCCGTCGCCGCCCGACGTCCTGCGCCTGGCGGTGGAGCGGACTGCGGACTGGGCGGCGAGGGCCAAGCTGGCTCATCGCCGGGATGGTCAGGCCCTGTTCGGGATCGTGCAGGGGGGCACCGACGAGGCCCTGAGGGCGGAGAGCGCCCGGCGTACTGTGGAGCTGGACTTCGAGGGATACGGGATCGGGGGGCTGGCGGTGGGGGAGGGACCCGAGGCCCGGCTGGCAGCCCTCGCTTCGGCGGTGACCGAGTTGCCGACAGACCGTCCCCGTTACCTGATGGGAGTGGGGGACCCGGTGGGCCTGGTGGAGGCGGTGGCCATGGGGGTCGACCTGTTCGACTGCGTGGCCCCCACCCGCTGGGCTCGCCACGGCCGGGTGCTGACTGGCGAAGGGCCGCTGCAGCTGCGCAACGCGGTATTTCGGTGTGATCCTGGGCCCCTCGATCCCGACTGCAGGTGTGTGACCTGCAGTCGTTGGTCCCGTGCCTACCTTCGCCATCTGCTGATGGTCGGCGAGCCCAGCGCCCTCCGCCTGCTGAGCCTTCACAATCTCGCCTGGACCCTCAACCTCATGGAGAGCGTTGGAGAAGCGGTGAGAACCGGCACGCTGGGGAGTCTGCGACGACAAGTGGCGAGCGTCTGGGACGCCGCGCGATCCGGCTCACGCCCTCGAGGGCGAGGGTCCGTTACCAGGCGCGGGTAGCTGGTGGGCTAACCTGGGGCCGTCCACCACGGGATGGAACCAGCCGATGAACTCTCTGATCCTCCTACCCATTCTCGCTGTTGTCTTTTACCTGCTTCTGATCCGGCCGCAGCAACGGCGGGCCAGCCAGCAGAAGCGGTTGCTCTCCGAGCTGTCGGTGGGGGAGGAAGTGGTCACTGCGGGAGGAGTATTCGGCACGGTGACCGCCCTCGACTTGGAACGGATGTGGTTGGAGGTGGCCCCGGGCGTGACCATCGTGTTCCTGCGCCAGTCCCTGGCCCGCCGTCTGACAGAGCGCGACTCGCCACCTGCGGGCGTGGACCCAGACGACATGGTGTCGGAGTGGGACCCGGGTGGCGCCGTGGGGGGACCCGAGCCCGCCACCGAATCCGTTCCTGGGCTGGGGGATCGCCCTGCTCCGGAGGCTCCCGGTGATCCGGCGGGCGGACCGGAGAGGCACCAGGCGGCCCTGGAGGATCCGACCGAGGCGGTCGGTTCTCCTGGATCAGCCGAGCGTCAGATCCCCAACGGCCAAGCCAGGCAAGCACAACCGCCGGCGCCGAAGGAGGGCGAATCGGAATCACCGCCGGGAGCAGCCCCGGGCGGAGCAGGCCCGGGCGGAGCAGCCCCGGATGAGACGCCCCCGGATGAGACGCCCCCGAGCGGAGCGGCCCCTGGC
>QHCF01000214.1 GCA_003244275.1 Acidimicrobiales bacterium | reverse complement strand
GCCCGCCGTTTTGGCGCCGCTAACCAGGAGACCCCTTTCCGGCACGGCGGCCTGGGACATACGCGTGGCGATAGCCTGTCCGGCCATGCGCTGGACGGAGTTCGCCGGCGATCCTCATCAGGTCCTCGAAATGGTGGCCATCTCCTCTATGGGGAATCTGATGGCCGTTACCGGCGCGATGGGCGGATGTCCATGGCGACATCATGACTCGCCGGCACGACAAACCCGAAGCTACGAGCACCTCGGATTCGATCGGCGCTGCCAAAGCAACGTGGAGTGACTGGTCCGAGCAGATTGGCAGCGGCATCTATTCGGAGTTCACCGCCCTACTCGCCCACGCCGAGCCAAGTTAGGTCCTGCTGGTGGTGTTGGCACCGCCACGGCCGCCCACCGTGATAGCCAAGTCTGGGGCGAGAGTGAAGGTCAGGTCAGCCCGAACCCTTCGCTGATGGCAATTGGCCCACCGGCCCCGGCGCCCGAGGTCGCTGCCCGTTCCGGGGCCGCCACTCAGGCGAAGAACGCCTCGGCCACGTCGTGAACGAGGGCCGGGTCGACCGTCTTGAGGGTGCTCACTGCGTCGGCCAGGGGCACTCGCACGATGTGATCGGCCCGTAGGGCCACCATGGTGTCGAATTCGCCGTCGTGAACAGCTTCGATGGCTGCCACCCCAAATCGGGTTGCAAGCACCCGATCGTAGGCAGTAGGCGTACCGCCCCGCTGGATGTGGCCGAGGATCGTCACCCGGGACTCGAAGCCGGTGCGGTTCTCGATCTCGGCAGCCAGCAGGCTGCCGATTCCTCCCAGCCGTTCGTGGCCGAACTGGTCCAATTCCCCGGAGCGAACGGACAAGGTCCCCTCCCGGGGCTTGGCTCCCTCGGCCACCACCACAATGGAGGCGAAACGGCCGGCCTGGTGACGGCGCCTGAGACTGTCGCACACCACCTCGATGTCGAACGGCTCCTCCGGTACAAGGATCTCGGCTGCTCCGCCGGCGATGCCAGCGTAGGTGGCGATCCAACCGGCGTGGCGGCCCATGACCTCGCAGACGATGACTCGGTCGTGAGACTCGGCGGTGGTATGGAGTCGGTCGATGGCGTCGGTGGCTATCTGCACGGCGGTGTGGAAGCCGAAGGTCACCTCGGTGGCCGACAGGTCGTTGTCAATGGTCTTGGGCACTCCGACCACTCGCACCCCTCGCTCGCCCAGGCGGTGGGCGACGCCCAGCGTGTCCTCGCCCCCTATGGCCACCAGCGCCTCGATACGGTGCTCGGCCAGGCTGGACAGGGCGGCCTCCACCCCGCCGGTAATCTTGAACGGATTGGTCCTGGAAGTCCCGAGGATGGTCCCGCCCCGGGGGAGGATCCCCCGGCAGTGCTCGATGTCGAGAGGCATGACGACGCCCTCGATGACGCCTCGCCATCCGTCGATGAAGCCCACCAGCTCATCGCCGTAGGAGACCTGCCCCTTGCGTACAACCGCCCGGATCACGGCGTTGAGCCCCGGGCAGTCACCTCCGCCGGTAAGTACTCCAACTCGCATTGGCTCACACTACTGCGGGTCCCGGTCGAATCAGGTGACTCAGGATCGCCCGGGAAGGCGAATGTGCTGGCCGACCTCGACGCGTGGGCCCCCGGACTCGGCTGCCATCTGGTCGACCACCGGCCGCGGGTCCTGGCCGGGGTGAAGGCGGTTGGCGATGGACCAGAGGGAGTCTCCCGCCCGCACCACGTAGGTGGTCTGGCCGGCCGGGAACGCCGAACCCGCCGAGGTCCGCTCGGGGCCGGTGAGGGACCCGCCCCCGGGCGGACCGAGCGCAACCCCCAGGCTAACCAGCAGGGCGACGGCCAGCACCACCACCAGCACCGCAGCGGCCTGCCGACGAAGTCGGAGGATGGCCGGGGCGGGTGGCAAAGGGGTAGGCGCCGCGGTCCAGGGGGGTGCTGGCATCGTCAAGTCGATCATTGCCATCACGACCACCTTTCATCTCAGTACGCCTAATGTCGCCGGTAGGTCACTGGCGAACTAATGTTCGTTTCGAACTCCATGGAACCACGAACGCCTGTTTGCTGTCAACCGAGAGCGTTGCTAGGGTTGGCGTGTCAACGACTGGGAGGTGGCGTCATGGGAGGTGGCAACACGGTGACAACCGATGAGCCTGGCCAGGCCGAGTGGGGTGAGGCGGGTGCCAGCGTTCTGTCCGCCAAGCGGCGGGAGATTCTGAACTTCATCGCCGCCCAGCTACGGGAGCGGGGCTACCCACCCTCCGTACGCGAGATCGGTGAGGCGGTGGGTCTGGCATCGTCGTCAACCGTTCATAATCACTTGGGCATCCTGCAGCGCCAGGGCTACCTGCGCCGGGATCCGACCAAGCCTCGGGCCATCGAGGTCCGCTACGAGCCCTCCTCCGGCGCGGCCCTGGCCAGCCGGCCCGTATGCCACGTTCCCCTGGTCGGCGATGTGGCCGCCGGGACCGACGTCCTGGCCCAGGAGAACCTGGAGGAGGTCCTGCCCCTCCCCGAGGACTTCACCGGCTCAGGCCCGCTGTTCATGCTGCGAGTGCGAGGCGACTCGATGGTGGATGCCGGGATCCTCGATGGCGACTACGTGGTTGTCCGCCAACAGCCCGAGGTGAACAAGGGCGACGTGGTGGTGGCCGGAATCCCGGGTGAGGAGGGCACGGTAAAGACCTGGGGGCGCCGAGGAGCCAAGGTGGTGCTCAGCCCGGCCAACTCACGCCTCCAGCCCATGGTGCTCGACCCGGGCGATGTCACCGTCTACGGGAAGGTGGTCACCGTCCTGCGTCGGCTCTGAGGGTCTGGCACCTGGCCAGTTCGGCAGGTTACTTTCCAGAGTCCGAGCAGGCGACGCAAAGCGAAGAGGAGGACCTGATATGGCTGAAGACTCACGCAAGATGGCCAAGCTGCTCTACAGGCCGCTGGGCTTGGTATCCAGCGCGGTGGGTGGCATCGTCGCCAGTGCCCTTTTCCGTCGGGTCTGGAGGGTGGTGGCCCAGGAAGACGAAGCGCCCAAGGCCACCGACGCCGAACGAGGATGGCGAGAGGTCCTGGTGTCGGCGGCCGCGCAGGGCGCCGTGTTCGGTGCTGTCAAAGCGGTGATCGACCGAGGCGGAGCCACTTGGTTCCGCAGACTCACCGGTACCTGGCCGGGCGACGAATAGGCCGATCGCGGTGGGCCGCGGGCGAGTCGCCGGTATTGGCCGTCGGTTGGTCGCCGGTTGGTCGCCGCCACGCACACTGGCCGAGCGCCGGGGTTGTGCGTAGGCTGGCGGTCCGTTCGAAAAGGGAGACCACTGTGCTCAAGAAGATCGTCGAATTCCTTACCCTCAAATGGCTCTGGGACCGCCGCTAACTTCCAGCGAGAAATCCTGACTGGCTGAGCCGTACCGGCAGGTCGGCCAGCCGATCAGGCTGAGCCCTCGGTGGCGCGGCGCGCCAGCGCGAACCGGCGGCTCGTTCAGGATCAACAAGCGCAGCGACCTAGGTCCCGTACTTTCTGTGATTGGGTCAGGAGGTGGCTCTACCCGGGTCGACCTCCGGTTGAGCGTGGCGTCCCTGACCCCGCGATCAGCCGGGACAGGGCGGCGTAAACGGTCTCCAGCTGGCCGCGGCTCACGTGCTCGGCGGCTGTGTGGGCCAGCGTGGGGTCACCGGGGCCGAAGTTGGCGGCGGGTGTGCCCTGGCTGGCGAAGAACGAGACGTCGGTCCAGCCCAGCTTGGCCCGGGCCGGGACCCCGGTCGCCTGCAGCAGACCGGCCAGCAGGGGATGCCGCAGGGCGGGGGGGGCCGGCGCGGCGGCATCGTCCACCACCACGGTGTCTCCGCCCTCCCGGTCCAGGCAGTCACCCAGCGCCTCCTCGACGTGGGCGACCGCCTCGTCCACGCTCCGGTCGGGGGCAAATCGGTAGTTGATCAGCACGCGGGCCTGATCCGGTACCACGTTGTTGGCCACTCCTCCCTCGACCCGCACGACCTGGAGAGACTCCCGGAACTGGCAGCCGTCCAACACCGGTCGACGTCCCTCATAGGAGGCCACCCTGCCCAATAGGGGGGCCAGCCGGTGCACGGCGTTGCGTCCCATCCATGGCCGGGCGGTATGGGCCCGTTCTCCTGCCAGGGTCACCGCCAGACGCAATGTGCCCTGGCAGCCGGCTTCCACCCGGGCTCCCGTCGGTTCGCACAGCACGGCCGCGTCCCCCTCCAGCAACGCCGGGCGCCGGGCCGCCAGCTCCCGCAGGCCGTTGAGGCGCTGGTCGACCTCCTCGCAGGCGTAGAAGACCCATGTCACGTCCACCGCCGGCGTCGGCTGGCCCAGAGCCAGCTCGATCAGCACGGCCAGTCCGCCCTTCATGTCAGTGGCCCCCAGTCCCCAGCAGACGTCATCGGTGACCTGGGGGGTCTCGTTGCCGTTGGGTGGCACTGTGTCGAGGTGACCAGCCAGCACGATCCGCTGCTCCCTGTCCAGCTGGGTCCTCGCCACCAGGTTGTTACCCACCCGCTCGAGCTCCAGCCAAGGAGCCCGGCCGGAGAGCTCGGCCCAAACGAGATCGGCGAGTGCTGCCTCGTGGCGGCTGACCGAGGGCACGGCCACCAGGGAGGCCGTCCGAGACAGCAGGTCGGGCACCGCGGCTCCGCCGCTCACGGAGCCAGGCCGTGCTCTCGCAGGGCCTGGTTCAACGCGGCCTTGTCGTGGCGCTCGCCCTCGGTCAGGCGCTTGACCACCAGGACGCAGGGCAGGAAGAACTCGCCACCCGCGTACTGGCGCCTCCTGCTGGCGGTCAGAGCCACACACCACGGTGGAACGACGCCGCGGCTCAACTCCTCTCCGGTCTGGGCGTCGATGACCGGGATGGAGGGATTGAGGATGGTCCCCTCCCCCAGCACGGCACCCGCACCCACCCGCGCTCCCTGGGTCACCATGCACCGACTGCCTACCATGGCGTCGTCGCCGATGATCACCGGCGCGGCTTGGGCCGGCTCCAGGACTCCCCCGATCCCCACTCCCCCGGAGAGGTGGACGTTGGCGCCGATCTGAGCACACGAGCCGACGGTCGCCCAGGTGTCGACCATGGTGTTGGCCCCCACCCGGGCTCCGATGTTGACGTAGCTGGGCATGAGCACGACCCCCCGGTCGAGGAACGAGCCCCACCGGGCCGAGGCGCCGGGTACGACCCGTACGCCGCCAGCCGCGAAATCTCGCTTGAGGGGCACGCGGTCGGCGTACTCGAAGGGCCCCAGCTCTACCGTCTCCATGGCCGACATCCGAAAAAGCAGCAGTATGGCCCGCTTGAGCCACTCGTGCACCTTCACCTCGCCGCTGACCGCGTCTACTTCGGCCACCCGAGCCTGACCGGTGTCGAGGAGGGTGACCGCCTCTACCACCGCCTCCCGTGCGTCGGTGTCACCCGGACCCAGATGGCCCCGTTCCTCCCACAGCTCGGCAATCCGTCCCTCCAGATCTGGCATGGTCGTTGACGTTAGTGCCGGTCGCTCAGCCGGCCACGCCCAACCGGCGCGCCACCACCTCCAGGCGGTCGAGCGGCGCCACCATGGCGATGCGCACATGGCCGGCACCAGCCGGGCCGTAGAGATCCCCGGGGCTCACCAGGGCGCCTCCCTCAGCCGCCAGCCACTGAGTGAAGACCCAGGCCGGGACGCCTCCGGACTCAGAGGATCCGGTCGGCACCGCGCCGGGCCCGGGCGCCGCAGGAGGGACGCCAGTGGGCGGAACGGGTGCCCATAGGTAAAGGCTTCCTCGTGGAAAGGCGACGTCCACTCCGATGGCAGCCAGGATGGCCCCGAAGCGCTCCAGACGCTCTCGGTATCGCCGGCGTTGTGCCTCGGCGTGCTCGTCGTCATCGAGGGCGATCACCGCCGCCACCTGGACCGGGCCGGGGACCATGAGGCCGGCGTGCTTGCGGGTCTCGGACAGGTAACGGACCAGGTCGGGGTCACCGGCGTAGAAACCGGCTCGCAGACCGGCCAGGTTGGATCGCTTAGACAGGGAGTGCAGGGCCAAGACGCCGTCCAGGCCATGCTCCAGGATGCTGCGAGGCGGTCCGTCCCAGGTCAGGTCGGCATAGCACTCGTCGCTGGCCACCGGCACATCTCGGGACCGGCCCCAGGTGGCAACCGCTCCCAGGTCCTCCAGCTGGCCAGCGGGGTTGCCGGGCGAGTTGGCCCACACCAGCAGCGCCCGCTCGGCATCGGAGTCCGCCACTGCAGCCAGGTCGAGCCGCCCGGAGGAGTCGAGGGGCACGGGCACCGGACGGCACCCAGCCAACACCGCGCCCATCTCATAGGTGGGATACGAGAGGGACGGGTAGAGCACCGTGTCCCGATCGGGGCGGCGCAGGCGCAGGAGATGGGGCAGCGAGGCCACCAGCTCCTTGGTCCCCACGCAGGCGGCCACCGCCTCGACCGGCACCTCGGTCCCCAGCCGCCGGCCCATCCAGTCCCGGGCCGCTTCCCGGTAGCGGTAAGAGCCCACCGACGCCGGGTAGCCTCGGGCCACGCCCGAGGTGGACAGGGCGGCGACCGCGGCTGGCGGCGGCGGGTCGGTGGGAGTGCCGATGGACAGGTCGACGATGCCGCCCTCGTGACTATCGGCCAACCGCCGAGCGCTGGCCAGCCGCTCGTATGGGTAGACGGGCGGAGCGAAAGCCCCGGTCACGCCCGAGTCGGCCCTGAAGCCGAGCCGCTCACGCCCGCCGGCGGGTCGACCACGAACTCCGAAAATCGCCCGATACCAGCCTCGTCCAGCCGAGCCCTCAGCCTGGTTCCCCCCTCTTCGTGGGACTCCACCAGCACTCCGCCCTCCCGGTGTACGGCGGCCACCACGTCGCCGCGAGCGAAGGGCACCAGCAGCTCGACCACACAGTCCAGCGCTCGCAGGCGGTCTCCCATGGCCGAGACCAGGGCGTCGATGCCCAACCCCTCGCCGGCCGAGATGACCACCGAGCCAGGGTGGGCAGCCGACAGGCGCATCGCCTCGGGGGTGGTGTCGGCCTTGTTGAAGGCCACCAGCTCGGCCACGCCAGAGGCGCCGATGTCGCTGAGCACCGATCGCACCGCATCCATCTGTGCCTCTGGGTCCGGAGCCGATGCGTCGACCACGTGGACCACCAGGTCCGACTCGGCCACTACTTCAAGGGTGGAGCGGAAGGCCTCCACCAACTGGTGAGGCAGCTTGCGCACGAAGCCGACGGTGTCCGAGCACAGCACCGACTCCCCGCCAGGCAGGTCCAGGCGGCGGGTACGGGGATCGAGGGTGGCGAACAGCCGATCGGCCACCAGCACACCAGCGTCAGTCAGTCGGTTGAGCAAGGTCGACTTGCCGGCATTGGTATAGCCCACCAGCGATACTGACCGAAGTCCTGACCGGTGCCGGGAGCGACGCTGGGTGCGCCTGGTCCTGGTCAACTGACGCAGCTCGGCCTCGAGGCGGGACATGCGCTGGACCAGACGGCGACGATCCACCTCCAGCTGGGACTCCCCTGGTCCCCGGCTGCCGATGTGCCCGGCCTGCTGGGAGAGGGTCAGCCCCCGGCCGCGGAGCCGGGGCAGCCGATAGCGCAACTGGGCCAGCTCGACCTGGGCCATGCCCTCCTGGGTCCTGGCGTTCTGGGCAAAGATGTCCAGGATCACCGCCGTGCGGTCGATGGCCGTGCGACCCAGGATCTTCTCCAGGTTACGCTGCTGGGCCGGGCTCAGATCGTCGTCGAACACGACGGTGTCGGCATCGACTGCCTCCGAGAGCTGGTGAAGCTCGTCGACCTTGCCCTTGCCCACATAGGTGGCCGGGTCAGGGGCGTTGCGCCGCTGGACCACCCTGGCCGCCTCGTCGGCCCCAGCGGTGTCCACCAGCAGGCTCAGCTCGTCCAGGCTGGCCTCGGCCTGGTCCAGCCCGATCGGTGGCATTGCCATCCCCACCAGGACGATGCGCTCCCGGAAGCTGCGGTCGATGAGACCCGCGGCGTCCACCGGCCGGCCCGATCCGGCGGCGTACACCACCCGGGGCCCGGTCACAGGAGGTCCACCAGGATGGTCGCCACCTGTTGTGACGGGCCGGTCAGCACCGCCGTGGGCCCGGAGAGATCGACCTCCAGCGGCCCCCCGGGGTTGTTCACCAGCACCCGCTCCCCGACCAGGCCCCAAGCTCGGGCAGCCGCCGCGGCGGCCACGCTGCCCGTCCCGCAGGCCAGGGTCTCCCCGACTCCACGCTCCCAGATGCCCATGGTGAGCTGGCCCGGCTCCGGTCCCACCGTCACCAGCTCGATGTTGATCCCATTGGGATGGCCGGCCTGCAGCCGGGGCCCCAGCGCGGCCAGCTCCGCCCCCCCCAGCCCGTCCGGGTCTGTCCCACCCAGTTGTGGCCCCAGCTCGGCCCCTATCAGGACCAGATGAGGATTGCCCATACCAACGGTCCGGCGCCGTCCTTGCCCCGGCTGGGACTGATCTGGCCCAACCTGGGGGACACCCATGTCCACCCGCACGATGACCTCACCGGGACTCTGGCCGGGGCCCACGCTCACCGGTCGCGGGCCTGCGGGAGTGGAGATCACGAAATCTGTTCCGACCACCGCGCCGGCCTCCCGCACCGCCTGGGCCAGACAGCGCAGCCCGTTCCCGCTGGTCTCGGCCAGGCTGCCATCGGCATTGTGCAGCTCCATGGCCACCGCCGCCCCGTCGCGACCGGCCAGTACCCGGATGAGCCCATCGGCGCCCACTCCCCGGCGCCGATCACAGAGGCGGCGCACAGCCGACGGCCCGAGGCGATGGCAGTCCAGCAGGTCGACCAGGACCAAGAAGTCGTTGCCCAGTCCGTGATACTTGGAGAGCTGCAAGCTGGCCACCCCGTCATTCTCCCAGGCTCTGCCGCCCTCTTCTTCGAAATATCGCTCCCGCCGCCGGACCGCCTCGCCCACTCCCACTCAGTGCGCCATCGCCCGGGGCTCCATGGTCCGGGCTGCCACCACGCCCCCAGCCATGCCGCTGCTGGCGAGGAGGACGATGGCCAACCGCCCCCAGCGGGGCAGCTCACGCCATGCCAGCACCGTGGCCAGGACGTCAGCGGCATCGGCCAGGGCGCCGGCCTCGATCCAGCCGCGTGCCGGGGCATCGTGTCTCATGGCCAGGACAGCCCCCAGCCCGAGGGAGAGATCACGGCCGCCCATGGCTCGGCTCAGGGCCTGGTTGGCGGGGAGGCGGGCGTCGGACCCTGAGAACAACCACCCGGGAAGACCGGGGACCACCAAGGCCGCGGTCCCCAAGGCGATCCGCCCCCAGGCCAGGGACCGTGCCAGGGCGCGTGCCCTTTCGGTTGACAGCACAGACACTCAGGTTACGCCCAGGTCCGAAACCCTGGACGCCCGGTGGCCGAGATGAAGCGCATGTATGGCACTCACCGGGTGGACCACCGCGTGGGCAGAGTAAGGACGACAACCAAGGCGACAAGAGCTTCGATGACCATATTTCACCTTCCTGTCTTACACCTCCGTACGTTTACCTCGGGGACGTCCCAAGCGGTGGTG
>QHCF01000219.1 GCA_003244275.1 Acidimicrobiales bacterium | reverse complement strand
GTCTGGCCCTGTCGATCGTCGGCCCCATGGGGGAGCTCTTCTCGGTGACCCGCCGGCTCCAGCGGGGCGAGCTGGGCGCCCGGGTCGTGCCCACCGGGCCTCCCGAGGTGGCCGAAGTGGGCCAGGCCGTCAACGGGCTGGCCGACCGTATCGGCGAGCTCCTCGCGGCCGAACGGGAAAGAACCGCTGACCTGTCCCACCAGCTGCGGACCCCACTGACCGCGCTCCGCCTCGACGCCGAGGGCCTCGCATCTCCCGCCGACCGTGTACGCATCGCCAACGACGTCGACCGCCTGGAACAGGTGGTCAGCCAGGTGATCCAGGAGTCGCGCGGCAGCTCGCGACACCTTGGAACAGGTGACGGTCGGGGTTCCTGCGACCTCGGCCAGGTGGTCCGCCATCGGTTGGCGTTCTGGTCGATCCTGGCCACCGGCCAAGGCCGGCAGTTGACCGCGGAGCTGCCTGGTGGCACCCAGCCCGTGGGCGTGTCACAGGGCGAGGTCGAAGTGTGCCTCGACGCCCTGGTCAACAATGTGCTCGCCCACACCCCGGGCGGCGCCTCCTTCTCGGTGCAGGTCGTCGCCAGCTCCAGCCGGGATTGGACACTGGTAGTCGAGGACGCCGGCCCGGGGCTACCCGGCAACGCGGTGCCTGTGAGGGGCGCCAGCGGAGGGTCGGGAACCGGCCTCGGGCTCGACATCGTGCGACGCACCGCAGAGGCCTCCGGCGGCCACCTCTCGGCTGGACGGTCGGCCGAAGGTGGGGCGCGCATCGAGGTCACGTTCGGGCCGCCTCCAGCCTCCTACTGACTCCCGGTCACGGCGCCTGCTTCGGAGGGCTCTGGTCGTAGTAGCGGATAGGCTGGCCGAAACAGACGACCTTGACGGATATGTCCTGGCCTGTGGCGAGAAAGTGGACGTCGACGTTGGCCGGTCCCCCCGAGACCACCTTCACCGAGTAGCCGTTGGCGGGGATGGCGGAGGTGAGCTCGATGAAGAAGCCGTTACAGGCCACGCTCACCACACCACCGTTGGTCGAGTAGGTCGCGGTCGGGGGTGAAGGCGGTTGGGACACCGGGGGGCCGGCAGGGATGCTGAGGGTCGGTCCCGGCGCCGCGGGCACGGGGGCTGGCGAGGGGTTGGCGGTGCCTGGCTGTGGGGACTGCGAAGACGCCGGCAGCGTCGAGCTCGGGCCGGCGGACGCCTTTCCCCGGTCAGCGGGTGGGCCGGTCGGGCTGCCCAGTTTCGGTGCCGTGCTCGTCGGTGGGGCCGGGGTCGCCGGCGGCCCCGACTGCAGCTCGCTCACCACGTCGCGGTGGGCGACCACCGAGGGAGGACGGTCGGTAACGTCGGCTGCGACAATGGAGGTCGCCGTCCAGATCATGGCGGTGGACGCCAGAGTGGCAACCAGCCACAGTGCCGCGCCGAGCAGTCGCGGCAGCGCCATTTCTACAGATTGGCCCTTCTCAGTCGCCCGGGGGATAAGGGAGCGCTAAATCACAGTGACTTCAGGTAATCGGGGGGGTCGTCGAGGGGCAGAGCCCCCCGACTGCGGGCAGCCAGCGCTCAAGCGCCGGGGGCAACGCCTCGAGTACTGCACAACGGGGTGGAACAGCCTGGAAGCCGTGGTGGCCATCGTCACCGGCGTGGCTTCGCACTCCCTGGCTCTTGTCGCCTTCGGCCTCGACTCCTGCGTGGAGGTGGTGGCGTCGCTCGTCGTCCTCTGGCACCTCGGGGGCGACGCCGAAGACGTCGACCCGGCGCGGGCGAGGCGGGCCCTGCGCCTCATCGCTGTCGCCTTCGCCGCGCTGGGCATCTACCTGCTGGGCGAGACCGTGCGCAGCCTGTTGGACCGAGCCTCCTCAGAGCCCTCGACCCTCGGCTCTGTCTTCATGGCCATGACGGTCGTGGTGATGCTCGCCCTGGCCCGGGCCAAGCGCCGGACCGGGCTGGCGCTGGACAGCCGCCCGCTGGTCGCCAACGCCTCGATGACTCGCCTCGACGGGTTCCTCGCGTTGGGCGTGCTCGCCGCCCTGGTCGCCGATCGGCTCGCGGGGTGGTGGTGGGCTGACCCCCTCGCGGCAGGCATCGTGGGATTGATAGCCCTCAACGAGGCTCGGCAGAACTGGCGGGCGGAGGCTGCAGCCCTTCCCAGCGGCCCCAGCGGCGCGGCATCATCGAGGCCATGAGGACGAGGGTTGGCAGCCTAGACGACCTGAAAGAACACGGACACCTGCTCGCCAAGGCCGGGGGCCATGGGGTGTGCGTGTTCTGGGACGGCGGGCGGGCGTGGGCTCTCGACGACCGGTGCCCGCACATGGGCTTTCCCCTCCACCGGGGCACGGTGGACCAAGGCCTCGTGACCTGCCATTGGCACCACGCCCGTTTCGACCTGGCAACCGGTGCCACCCTCGACCCTTTCGCCGACGACGGCCGGGCCTTCCCGGTGGAGATCGATGCAGGCGACGTCTTCTTGGTGGTGGAGCCGGGCGAGGACCAGGTCGGCCTGCTGCGCCGCCGCCTCCGCGAGGGCCTCGAGCAGGGTCTCACCCTGGTGACAGCCAAGTCGGTGCTCGGACTGCTGGAGTCGGGCGTGGACCCGACCGACATCGTGCGGGTAGGGCTGGAGCTCGGTACTGCCAACCGCCGTGAGGGTTGGGGAGCAGGACTCACCGTGCTGGTGGCCATGGCCAACCTCCTGCCCTGGCTCGATGCCGACGACGTGGCCCCGGCCCTCGTGCACGGGCTGGCCTTCGTGTCGCGCGACACCCGCAACCACCCGCCGGCGTTCTCCCTCACCCCGCTCGGTGGAAACGGCGAGGTTGCGGTACCGCCCGAGCGGCTGGCCTCATGGTACCGGCGGTTCATCGAGACCCGCTCGGGGGCGGCCGCCGAGAGGGTCCTCGTCACACAGGTGGCCACGGGCCGGCCACCGGACGAGGTCGCGGCCACCATGCTGGCGGCGGCGACCGATCACGTGTTCCTCGACGGCGGACACACCCTCGACTTCACCAACAAGGCGTTCGAGGCCCTCGAACTGCTGGGCTGGGATCTGGCTGCCGCAGTGCTGCCAACCGTCGTCGACCAGACCGCGGCGGCCACCCGGTCCGAGGAGGGAGGGCGGTGGCGCCATCCCCACGACCTGGTAGCCCTCGTCCGACGCACCGAGGCCCGGCTGATGGCAGCCGTCGCCACGGGCGGGCCGGGCATCGACGATCCCACCGGTGTCAGCGACCTCGGGTGGCGCCTGCTGGGCGACGACCCGGTAGCGGTGGCCGAGGCGCTGTGCGAGGCGGCCGACGAAGGTGCCACGGCTGAGCAGCTGGGGCGGGCCCTGGCCCTGGCCGCGGGCCTGCGTATCACCCGGTTTCACACCCAGAACGAGCTCGGCGACTGGGACACCGTCCATCACGGCTTCACTGCCGCCAACGCCCTGCACCAGTGCCTGCGCCGCCATCGGTCACCTGAGGCGGTGCGGGGAGTGGTGCACGGCGCCCTCAAGGTGTACCTCGACCGCTTCCTGAACGTGCCCGCCGCCCGCCTGCCACTCGGGGGTACCGGCGACTTGGCCGATCTCCAAGGGTGCTGGGACACCCAGGGTGGCGTCGACCGGGCCGGTGCCATCGCCTACGGCTTCCTCGAGGGCGGTGGTGATCCCCGCCAGCTGATTGCCATCCTGGCGCACTGCCTGCTCGGCGAGGACGCCCAGTTCCACTGGTACCAGACGGTGGAGGCAGCGGTTGCCCAGTACTCGGCGTGGCCCGAGGGGTCGAACGAGGGCGCCCTGCTGCTGGCTGGCACGGCGCGCTTCCTGGCCGCCCACACTCCGACCCGCCGGGAGCTGCCCCAGGTGGTGCGTATCGCCGCCCGCCTGCGGCGCGGCGAGGACCTCTTCGAGGCGGAGTAGGTGTCGAACTGGTCAGCCGGTGTCGCCACCCGTGTCGGACGGGGATTGGCGCTGCCGCCAGGCCGCCTCCGCTCTGGAGACAACCTCCCGCAGCGGCAGGCCGCTGCGGCGGGCGGCACGGGCGGCATCGTCGTACTCCACCTTGGACCGCCCGGGAGAGACCTTCACCCGCACCGGCACGCCGTCGACCTCCACCTCGTGCAGCTCGCGGGCGGCCGGCCACCGCTCGAGTGTCTGGCCCCGCACGCCCAGCGAGCCCGTCTCCGCCACCAGCACCTTGGCCACCGCCTGGGCCAGTGGAGAATCGGCCAGGGCGCTGACGGTGTGGGCGGGGCGACCCTTCTTCATGATGACGGGCGTTATCCAGGCGTCGTGGGCACCGGCTTGGAGGAGGGCGGACACGGCGTGGGCCAGAGTCTCACCGGTGGCGTCGTCGACGTTCACCTCCAGCAACACCGCAGGCTGGCCGCCGGTGCGCCCCGGCTCGCCTGTCTCCATCTCGGGCAGGGGGCGACCCAGAACCACCTGGGTGACGTTGGGGAGGCCATCCAGGTCGCGAGTGCCGGCACCGTAGCCGGTGACCTCCACCTCCACCGGGGGCAGCGGCCCCCAGCCTACGACCGTGGCGGCCAGCAGGGCCGCACCGGTAGGCGTGGTGAGCTCCAGCTGTACGTCTCGCCCGTAAGTGGGGGCACCCCGCAGGAGGTCCATCACCGCAGGGGCGGGGTTGGGGAGCATGCCGTGGGCGGAGCGCACCATACCCATGCCGGTAGCGACAGGGCTGGCCCACACCGAGGCCACGCCCAGCACCTCGAGAGCGGCGCAGGTGCCGACCACGTCGATGACGGCGTCGATCCCCCCCACCTCGTGGAAGTGCACCTGTTCGGGCGGGCGACGGTGGAGGCGTCCCTCGACCTGGGCCAGGGCGGCGAAGGCGGCCTGGGCCCGGTCGCGCACCCGATCCGGGAGACGGGCTTCGTCGACCAGCCCGGAGATGTGGGCGTAGGTACGCACCACGCCGTCGTCGGGCGCGCTGACGACGGCCCGCGTGGCGGCAATGCCGGCACGCAGAACGGGCTCGGCGTCGAGGCCCCAGCCGGTCATGGGGAGGCGGTCGAGGAGCGCCCTCACCTCGCCCAGGTCGGCGCCGGCGTCGAGGAGGCTGCCTAGGGCCATGTCGCCGGCGATGCCGGCGAAGCAGTGGAACCAGGC
>QHCF01000044.1:263-18162 GCA_003244275.1 Acidimicrobiales bacterium | reverse complement strand
GGCCGTGCGGATGTGAGCGGTGCCCCCATGGCGGGTCATCCGCCCCCTGATGGACTCGGTGAGACCTCGACTGTCGGGGCCCACCAGCTCAGGCTCGAAGCCCTTGCCCCTGTCCCGTACGAACACCGACGCCCGGTTCGCCTCGACCTCGGCGAAGATCGACACGGTCGGGGCCCCAGACCACTTGGCGGCGTTCACCGTAGCCTCGCGGGCCGCCTCCAACAGGGCTCGGAGCCGGTCGTCCAGAGCCGAGTCGCCCACGGTGATGGCGTCCACCGCCACCGTGTGGGCCGCCTCCACCTGGCGCTCGATGAGCGCCACCCCGGAGGCCAGCGTGTCCACCTGCCCCTGTTCGAACCAGCCGGGAACCCGGCCCTCGAACAGCCACGAGCGCAGCTCGCGTTCCTGGGCCCGGGCCAGCTGGACGACCTGGGCCGGGTTGGCGGCCGAGCGCTGGATGAGAGCCAGGGTCTGCAGGACCGAGTCGTGGACCCGGGCGGCCATGTCAGCCCGCTGCTCAGCCAGCATCCTGGCCTGGCGCTCGGCTACCAGCTCGCGGGCCAGTCCCAGCCACCATGGCCCGAAGACGACTACAAACCCGGCGGCGACCAGCAAGGCGCCCCCGACGGGGGCCAGCAGCCGGGTGCCGGGATGTCCCCGCACCAGGGCGAACAGGCCCACGACGACCAGGACAGCCCCTATGGAGATCCGGTAGGCGAGGAAGCGCCGGGAATGTCCGGGCCCCGATCCGACCTGGCTGAGCGGCGCCACCAGCTGGCGCAGCCGGGCCCGCTCGTCGTCCTCCCCGTTGCGCCAGATGAGGACCAGGCCCGCCGCGCTGACCAGCGCCGGCCAGCCGAGGGAGGCCAGGTAGCCGGCGCCCAGGGCCGAGGAGACTACCAGCACGACCACCAGGGCCGGCACGAAGGCCACTGCCAGTACCAGCCCCCGTCCGTCGGACAGGGCCCGGCTGGCTATGGTCTCAGCCCCGCTGGTCTCAGCCCCGCTGGTCTCAGCGCCGCCGTCGGCCGGCAGCAGGAGCCAGGCCACCACATAGGCGGCTACACCAAACCCGCTGGCCAGGCCGAAGACCACGAGGGCAACCCGGACCAGAGTGACGTCGACGCCCAGCCGGGCCGAGAGTCCGCCAGCCACCCCGCCCAGGAGGCGGTGCTCCCGGCTGCGGCGGAGGCAGCCTCCCGGACAGGGGCCAGGGACGATCCAGCGGTGGCGCCGATGGGAGTGCCTGGCCCAAGGGCGGCGGCGCTGGCGCGTCCTCGGCTCCGCCCCACTCGGTGCCCCATCCCTGTTCACCCACTCGCAACCCGCGTCGGGCGGCCCACTGATCGTCGCGTCCCTTGTCCGGTGGTCGTCCGTGCGGTTGTCGATTCTCTGATCATCGCGCCACGCCCCTGGCCGTCGCCATGGGGATCTACCCCGACGCTCGGAGCTTCGCGTCGGGGCGCAATGGGGGCCATCCCCGATAGCCTCGTCCTTCCCAAACCGTCAAGATGACCAGATCAGCAACGACAGGAGGAAGGACATGCGACAACCGTTCGACACCACCTGGATCCCCAACGCCTGGACCGTGAGGGATCCCCATCTGCGGGTGTCCAGCACCGAGCGCAACGAGGTCGCCGACGCACTTTCCAAGCACTACGCCGAGGGTCGCCTGGACGATGCCGAGCTCAAGGAACGACTGGACCACGCCCTTGGGGCCAAGACCCGGGCTGACCTGGCCGGCATCATGGACGACCTGCCGCCGCTGGTGGGCGCGGGGCCCCCGCCTGCTCCCCCTCGGCGGCGTCATCCGGTGATGGCCCTGGTCCTGGCGGCCTGGGCCATCCTGGTGGTGCTGGGGTCATTGGCCGCCACGCTGCACCTGTTCTGGCTGCCGCTGCTGTTTCTGGGGTTCTTCGTCTGCCGCCGCCACCACCGCTGCGGCTACTACCGTGGCGGCTGGTGACCCCGTAGGTGGTCGTCGGGCTAGGAAGCTGCTGCCACGCCTATAATCGGCGGCCAAGTGACCGGCCGGCCCACCTCCACTTCTGCGTTTGGTGTGTCGAAGAGAGAGAGTCACGACGCAACCGGCTTCTACGCCCGCTTCACACCGCCGGAGTTGTCCTCCGACGCATTCGTCCACCCCAACAAGGTCCTCGACAAGCTGATCCGCGGGGATGCCCGCACGATGTCCGAGGTGCCGGACTCGTCGGTTGCTCTAGTCGTGACGTCGCCACCCTATTTCGCCGGGAAGGAGTACGAGCTAGCGCTCGGTCAGGCCGACGTCCCAGCGACCTACCTGGAGTACCTCAGCCTGCTGCGGGATGTCCTGGCCGAGTGCGTTCGGACGTTGGAGCCCGGCGGCCGTATCGCCGTCAACGTTGCCAACCTTGGTCGTCGCCCGTACCGATCACTGTCGGCTGACGTCATTGGGATCTTGCAGGATGAGCTCCGTCTCTTGCTGCGGGGCGAGATTATCTGGCTGAAGCAGCGGGGATCGTCGGGGTCTTGTGCCTGGGGGAGCTTTCAGCGGCCTGGCAACCCTGTCCTGCGAGATTTGACCGAGCGTGTGATTGTTGCGAGTAAGGGACGCTTCGATAGGGCGGTCCCGGCGCGCCAGCGGGCTTGCACGGCGCTTCCCTCAGAGGCGTCGATGACCCGAGATGACTTTATGGAAAATACACTCGACGTGTGGGAGATTCCATCTGAGAGCGCAACTCGAGTCGGTCACCCGGCTCCGTTTCCCATTGAGCTTCCCTCGCGCCTGATCGAGCTGTACACGTACCGCGGCGATCTCGTCTTAGATCCATTCCTTGGCTCCGGAACAACAGCCGTCGCCGCGATCCGCTCGGGTCGCCATTACGTCGGCTACGACCTTGATGAGACCTACATTCAAGTGGCCGAGGCGCGAGTAGCGAAGGAAAGTCAGCGGCTCGCTCAGGAAGGTGTCCCCACTCCCATCCGAGTATGTCTGCCTGCGATTCCCGTCATGGCGGAGAAGGATGAAGATTTTCAGGCCCGATCCGTACGCAAGGGGAAGGCAGCCAAGGAGATTGCTCGCGCCGTCATCGAGGCGGCAGGGTTCACTGACATTCAGGAGGATCAGCATCAACCGGGTGGTGTCGAGGTGAACTTTAGCTCCCGTGACCTCAAGGGAGGGCTTTGGTTTTTTGACGTATCGGGGAGCTTCACGAGTCATCGGGCCGGCCTCAAGCGGACCGACGCCCTGTGGAAGGCGTTAGGCAAAGCTGCGGTTCTGCGGGAGGCCAGCAACACGCCGCTCGTACTCTTGACGACCGACGCTCCCACCCGTGGCAGCGCAGGGGCCGCTGCGCTGAAGCAGGTCACCGGTCCGAAGAAGCCGGTCTATGCGGTGGTGGAGATGCTCACGCCATGGGGGCTCAAGACCATGCAAATGCTATGCAACGAACTACAACAGAGGTGACGTCCTGGCCGCGTCGAGTGGCCGTCGCGGTAACTCGGAATGAGCCGCCTGAGGTTCTGCTGGCGGAAGATGAGCACGTCCTTGGTCGGCTGATAGCGCTCCGCTTGGTTGCCCACACACGGCCGGGCGCCTTGGGCCATCAGCTGGAGGGTATCGGCGCCGCTCTCTTGGATGAGCGCTGGGCAGACGCTGTGACTCATTGGATGGAGGCGACAGGCACGGTGATTGACGCCTACCCAGATGAGGAGGTCTGGACTGAAGAACAGCTCGACCAGGATCGTGCCTCATTCGAGGTCCGAGTGGCTCCCATCTTCAAATAGTGATCGCCGCGATGTGCGCAGGTATGCGAGGCCACATTCTCGGGTCATTGGAGCTTGATCGCTGGCGAATCTTCGCACTATCGTCACTGAGCTGATTACGGGCCTCGGAACTCTAGGCTACTCCTCGGTCGAGGAGGCGCTATGCGCTCGGCCATCCGCAATGGTGAGTGGTGCACCGGAGACCTGGGATCTGTTGCAACGAGCTCACAAAGGAGGGCGACTCTTCGCTGACTTCGAACATGCTTGGGCCAACGGGCAAGCCTTCCTTGCCGCCACGGATGGGTTGAGAGGTCGACGACCAGAAGCAAAGGTATATCTCGACACGCCGCACGCATGCGTACCAGGTTATTATGCTCTCGAAAGAACTGACGGCGAATGCTGACCAACGCTAAGAGTTCTTGCCTGCATTGATGGTATTCGCTGCTACACGGATCAGCCAGGTGAACACGACGGGAGTCGAACCCCTACCGGAGGCGGTTTAGGGGCCCTGCCGCTGCCGTTGGGCTACGTCCCAGGCTGGTCGCCTAAAGGGTAGCCGCGCTCAGCGAGTGGGCCGGAAGTATCGGTTGCTGGGGCGTTGGGCGAGGAGAACGATGATCGCGATGTCGAGGATGCCGCTGATCAATGCCACCAAACGGCTGATTGCCGGTTCGGGTTGGGCGAGCGAGCCGAGCGCGCTGAGTACTCCCAGGCCGGCGATGACCCAGGTGGTGATGCGGGCCCAGTTCTTGGCCTGGCGGACCTGCAGGGCGAGCACCACGTAGAGCACGATGAAGATGATGCCGATGACCAGGCCGACGGTGACCGCAGTGTTGACCAGGCCGTCCAGGTTGGCAGCGCCGACGGTGTGGTTGTGGGCCCGGATCACTGCCTTCAGGGTGTCCTTGGTCGCCAACACCACGATGATGCTCACCACACCGAGGGCAGCGCGGATGAGCATCAGGCGTACGGCGGTGGCCACGCTCCCCGGTGCCGGGCCGTGGCTGGGCAGGGGTGTCCGTGGTGGCTCCCCGGGCATCGGGGTGTAGCTGTCGCCGGGACCGATCTCATCGTTCATCGGGGACCTTTCCTCCTTGCCCAGTGTGCGTGCGGGTGGGGTGGTCGGATGGTGTCAACGGCTAAGCGTCGCGGCGCTTGAGCAGGTAGCCGGCCAGTACGAGCAGTGCCGCGGTCCACAAGACGAACACGCCGAATCCCCGCCACGGGGTGAGCAGATCCGTGGGGCCTTGATGGGCTTGGGCGATCAGCTGACCGGCTTGGGAGGGCAGGTAGGCGTGGACGTGCTTACCGACGCTGCCAGGCAACAGCGCCGCCAGGGGCGACAGTACGAGGACGAAGCCGATGACTCCGGTGATGGCGCCGGCAGTGTGGCGGACGATGGCTCCGATGGCCAGTGCGAACAAACCGAGCACGGCCAGGTAGAGGCCGGCGCCAAGGATGGAGCGAACCACTCCGGGATCGCCCAGGGCCACCGGCGCCTTCGGATGAAGGATCGCCGCGCCGAGGAAGAACGACGGGAACGCCACCAGCTCGCCGACCGCGAATACGACCACCGCGAACGTCAGGCACTTGGCGGCCAGCATCGAGATGCGCCGAGGCACGGCCAGCAGGCTGGAGCGGATCATCCCGGTGGAGTACTCGCTGGCCACGACCAGCACGCCCAGCACGCAGATCGTCAGCTGACCGAACTGCAACCCAGATCCCAGGATGGTGCCAACCGGATCGGCGACGATCTGCCGGTGCTGTGACCCACTTACCTTGGTCCACTGCGAGACGGTCAGCTCGGTGAACAAGGCGGTGAACCCCACGGTGACGACGACGAGCAGCAGCAGCGACCAGGTCGTGGAGCGCACGGTGCGGAGCTTGGTCCACTCCGATAGCAGCAACGACCCGAAGCGGTTGGACGCTTGGGTGTCAACCACTGGCTGCGGATCGGCGACCAGGGCGGTCGGTGTCATCTCTTGCCTCCCTCGATGGGCCCATCCGGGCCGAGTGTGGACGCCGCCGGGCTGGTGAGGTGCCTGGGGTCGTGGGCGGCGTGGCCCTGGCCGCCGTACTCGACGCTGTCGCGGGTCAACTCCATGAATGCTTCCTCCAGTGACGCGAGTTGCGGGCTCAGTTCGTGCAGTACCAGGCCCTCGCGTGCGGCCAGCTCACCGATCCGGGGCGCGGGCAGGTCGGTGACGGCGAGGGCGCCGTCTGTACCATCGCTGACCCGGCCTCCTTCGGCTGCGATGAGCTGGCCCAGCCGGACCCGGTCAGGGCTGGCCACCCGTACCGCCTTCTGCGAGCTGCGGGCGATGAACTCTTGAGTGGAGCAGTTGGCGATCAGTCGTCCCCGACCGATCACGATGAGGTGATCGGCGGTCACGGCCATCTCGTTCATCAGGTGGCTGGACACGAACACGGTGCGGCCCTCGGCGGCGAGGCGCTTCATCAGGTCGCGGATCCAGCGGATGCCCTCTGGGTCCAGGCCGTTGACCGGCTCGTCCAGGACCAGCACCGCGGGGTTGCCCAGCAGCGCGGCAGCGATACCCAGCCGCTGACTCATCCCGAGCGAGAAGCCGCCGGCCCGCTTGTGAGCCACTTCGTGCAGTCCGATCAGGTCGATCACCTCCTGCACCCGTCGGCGCGGCAGGCCCTGCGTCTGGGCCAGCACGAGCAGGTGGTGGTATGCCGAGCGACCCGAGTGCACCGCCCTGGCCTCCAACAGCGCACCGACGGTGTGCAGAGGCTGCGCCAGCTCCGCGTACCTGAGACCGCCGATGGTGGCCGTGCCGCCGCCGGGTCGGTCCAGGCCGAGGATGAGGCGCATCGTGGTGGACTTTCCCGCGCCGTTAGGACCGAGGAACCCGGTCACCTTCCCCGGCTCGACCGTAAACGACAGATGATCTACTGCCTGCTTATCGCCGTAGCGCTTGCTCAGATCGTCAACCTCGATCACATATGATCCTCCTGACGAGTATCGCTCCAAGCCCGGTCCCGATCGACCAGGCGTCGAGGCCAGCGGCCAGGGTCACAGGCGGCTGCGGCGTAGGTAGAGCCAAGCCGCTCTCAGCGTAATCCGTAAGCCATCGGCCCACCAGCAAGTACCAACGGCGAGCCTGACCGGCCAGCCGATGTGGCGGGCGGGGGCGGCGGACAGTCGATCGGTGGGGACGAGGGGAGTCGAACCCCTACTGGAGGCGGTTTAAGCGCCCTGCCTCTGCCGTTGGGCTACGTCCCCGGCTGGTCACCTAGAGGGTAAACCGTAGGTACATTGGCCGGGTTCCGCGATTTCGGGATGGACACCGATGCGAGAAGGCATATCGACTGTACGTCGTCCGTCGGCAGCTCAGGCCAGAGACCCTTGTCCCGATCGGGTCTGAACACCGACACCGCTCCGCGGCGCATACCGTGTGGCGGGGTCACGATGGCGTCATCCGGGGGGTGGCGGCCGCAGCGGGTCTGGCGGCCAGTTGCCAATCAACCGAGTGTCGGGATCTGGAGACGGCTGCCGCTCATGTAATCGCCCAGGACAAATTGGCCAAAACCAAGCTGGCCGGTTTCTCTGAGCAGGAGAGCCGGTACACGAGGTCGGCGATGTCTGCCCAACAGAGTGGCAACCTCGATATGACCCGTACTTTCGCCACCAGGATCGCCAGCATCCGCGAGCAGAGCTGTCGAACTCAAGTCCTGAGGTACTCGAGATGTATGCCCACCACCAGGAACCCAACCGCGAAGCGAACGACATCCTGTCACAGCTCAACGTCGGGACCTTCAAGCCGGCCGCTCTCGGACCGGGCGTGGTTGGTGAGTCAGGGCCACCGACTTCGCTGGGTCACTGACCTCGACCCGAGACACCCTCCTTCGCCTCTACCAGTCCCCGTCGCCTCCACCATCATCGCCCCCGCCATCGTCACTCAGCCATCGTCGCTCCAGCTGCCCCCGTCCCCGTCGCTCCAGCTGCCGCGGTCTTCGCCGCCGCCCCTCATTTCGCCGAGAACACCGCCCCCGATGAGACCACCGAGCGGTCCTCCGGCGGCGCCTGCCCCGAGGGCGCCGAGGCCGCCACGATGACGCGGCTGGTGGCCGTACCACGGGCGCGAGCCAATGGCCTGACCGGGCGCACTCGCCGCCGGGGCCGGCGCGGGAAGGGTGGGATCGGGGCCCGGGTCAAGACGTTGATTGGTCCTGACCAATCAGGTGGCATGAAGGCCCTCGACCACGATCGAGCGGGCCACCCCCAGCTCGCCGACCGTAGTGGCGAGGTCCAGCTGGCACCTGCGGTGTTGTACCGCTCGCCGGCGTCAATCATGGCTTGGCGGTTGGCGGGCTCACCACCGTGTCGAGGTTGCTGACGTCGTGGTCCAGGCGATTGGAAGGTGCCTCGGTCTCAGCATGGGCTTCCAGGAATGCGGGGTTTACTCTGTCGGTGCGATGGTGGTGGAACACTTGGCGGTCACCTCCCTCAGGATCCCGTCGCGATGGAAGGAGGAGGGCGAACCAAGCACAGATGGGGATTCAGCCGGGTCAAAGGTGGCCACAGCATACTGGCTGCATGAGGCATCCCAGCCCTTTACCTTCTGGCCTGTGCACTCGACGTCTGCTGCGCGCCGAGCTCGGCGGCCTGGTGATCAGCGCTGCCCTTCTGGCCGGCTGCGGAGCCTCTGGAGCCAAGGGCTCGGCCCCAGTCGCAAGAGCGAGCCCCGCGTCCGGGTCGGCCAGCCCGGTCACGGCCGCACCGGCCGAGGTAAATCCCGCAGGCGACATCCCCGACACCGTTGCCTATGTGCCCTGGGCCAGCCCCGACGGCAAGACCACCTTCGTGCATCCGGAAGGCTGGGCGCAGACGACCCTGCCTGACGGGGTGACGTTCACCGACAAGCTCAACAGTGTGACAGTGACCACGTCGCCCGGCGCACCCCCCACCGTAGCTGAGGTCCAGGCTCAGGTCGTGCCTAATCTGGGTGGCCCTGGCCGGGCCACCAGCATCTCCCGCACCGAGACGGTCTCGCTGCCGGCCGGTCCGGCAGTGCGGGTCACCTGGCAGGTCAACAGCCCCCCCGATGCGGTCACAGGCAAGGTCTATCGCGACGAGGTAATGACTTACCTGGTCGGCTCCGCCGGCCGGGTGGTCAGGATGGATCTGTCGGGAGCGGTCGGGTCCGACAACGTCGACCCCTACCGCAAGATGAGCCAGAGCCTGGTCGTGCGATGACCACCGTGGGTGCCTTGGCCAACCCGTCCCGGGCAACCGGCCAGCCCGGCCCGTCAGTGATCGATGCCTACGATCTCTACCGCTTCTACCACACCGGTGACGAGGAGGTCCTCGCCCTCCGAGGTGTCACTCTGCAGGTGCGGGCGGGGGAGATGGTCGCCGTGGTGGGTCCGTCGGGTTCCGGCAAGAGCACGCTCCTGGCCTGTCTGGCTGGTCTCGACGATCCCGACGGTGGTCGCGTCTATATGGGCGGATCCCGGATCAGTCGAGTCGGCGAACGCGAACGGGCCCGACTTAGAGCCGGGTCGCTGGGCGTGCTGCTGCAATCCGGCAACCTGCTTGCCCACCTCAGTGTGGCCGGCAACGTCAGCCTGGCCCGCCGGTTGGTTGGCCGGCCGGGACGGACCCCCGTCAATGACCTGCTCCGGGGACTTGGCATCCAAGAGCGGGCTGCCGCCCTCCCGGCGACACTGTCTGGAGGCGAATTGGCCCGGGCCGGGCTGGCCGTGGCCTTGGCCAACGATCCGCTGGCGCTCCTGGCTGACGAACCGACGGGGGAACTTGACACGAGCAGCGAATGTGAGGTGGCCAACCTGCTCGCTGACCAGGCAAAACGCGGTCTGGCCGTGGTGGTGGTCACGCACTCGACGGCGCTGGCCGAAAGGGCGGACAGAGTGATCAGCCTGTCCGACGGCAAGGTCGTTGGCAATGATGGTTGCGCCAACCGGGCTTGGCCGTGATGACCGCGTCAAAGCCGAGCGGCAGCGTCTCCGAGCACCCTGCGGGGGGCTGCCCAGTGGTGCGCTGCGAGACGGCGTCGGTCACCTATCGGGCGGGCAAGATAACCCGTACGGTCCTGGACGCAGTCACCTGCAGTGTCACGCCTGGCCAATTGATCGGCCTGATCGGTCCGTCAGGCTCTGGGAAGACAACTCTGCTGCACGTGCTGGCCGGCCTGCAAGGTCTCAGCTCCGGAAGCGTCAGATGGCCAACCATGGGCGGGCCTCCCATCGAGCATCCGGGACGGATCACCGTCGCCTTCCAGGCGCCCAGCCTGCTCGGCGCCCTTGACGTCGCAGAGAACATCGCCCTGCCGTTGCTCCTTGCCGGTGCCTCCCAGGAGGAGGCCATCGGGCGGGCGAGAGATGTGCTTGATCGGCTCCACCTGGGGGGACTGGTCGCCCAGCTCCCCGAGGAGCTTTCTGGCGGCCAGGCTCAACGGGTGGCCCTGGCTCGAGCCCTGGTGACACGACCGGCGCTGCTCCTGTGCGACGAGCCGACCGGTCAGGTGGACCACCACACGGCCGAGACATTGTTGGATCTGGTCCTGGCCGAAGCCTCGGCGTCGACCACAGCCGTGGTGATCGCCACGCATGACCCGTCGGTGTTGGTCCGCGTCCAATCTCGCTGGACGATCACCGACGGTCGACTTCAAACGGCATGATCGCTGCCAGGCCGCCTGCCTTCCCGCTCGATCGGAGGAGCCCGTCATGACCCGGGCATGGCTCCTCGGCCTACTCCGGCATCGGGCGGGCCGGTTGGCTGCCCTGGCGGCTGGTGTGGCCGTCTCGGTCGCCTTGTTGGCCAGCCTGGGGACCTTCTTGTCATCGGCCAAGGCGACCATGACCACCCAGGCGGTCCGCTCGGTTGCCGTCGACTGGCAGGTCGCCCTGAGCCGCGGCGCCGACCCAACCGCTGCCCTCACCGCCATCCGGTCCGATCCTGGGGTCCGGGCCGCATTGCCAGTTGGCTTCGCCACCAGCGATGGCCTTCGGACGGCAACCGGCGCGACCACCCGAACGACCGGCGCAGCCCGGGTGCTGGGGCTGGCCCCCGGCTACGCGGGCACGTTCCCTGGGGAGATCCGACCTCTCACGGGGGCCAACAGTGTCCCGGATGGCGTGCCCTTGGGTATGGCGGTCCCCGCCCTGTTGGCCCAGCAGACGGCGAGCAACCTGGCGGCACAGGTGGGTGACAACGTGGCGGTTGCCCGGGCCGGCCTTACCCCCCTGGTGGTGCGGGTTGTGGGCATCGTCGATCTTCCCCAGATCGATTCGCTGTTCCAGACCGTCGGTGCCCCGCCGGGCTCCCAACCGTCTGCACCTCCTGACAACGTGGTGCTGATTGGCAGCGCGGCCTGGGACCAGGCATTCGAGCCATTGGCCTCTACCAGCCAAGGCCTGTTGGCGCGCCAGGTCCATGTCTCCCGCAGCCACGCTTTGGCGCCGGATCCGTCGGCGGCCTACTCCCAAGTGATCGGGGCCGCCCACCACCTCGAATCTCGGTTGGCTGGGGCTGGCACCGTGGGCAACAACATCGGCGCAACACTGGACGCCGCCCGTCAGGATGCCTTGTACGCCCAGGTGCTGTTCGTGTTCTTGGGCCTCCCCGGTGCCCTGCTCGCTGGCGCCCTGACCGTCACGGTGGCGGCCGCCGGTGCCAATCGTCGACGACGCGAGCAGGCTCTCCTGCGGTTGCGTGGCGCTCGAGCCGCCCAGATCCTGCGTCTGGCGGCCGCCGAGGCAGCCGCGGTGGGCGTCGCCGGTGCGCTGGTGGGACTGGGTGGCGCGTTGCTGATAGGCCAATTGGCGTTCGGTTCGGTGGGATTTGGCGCGTCCGCTGGTGGTGCAGCCGCCTGGATGGCGTTGTCAGCCCTAGCTGGGCAGGTCATTGCTGCCATAGCCGTATTGACGCCGGCTCGCCGTGACTTGCGGGAGATGACGGTCATGGCTGGGCGAACGGCCTTGACGACCGCCGCCCGACGTGACCGGCCACCCCTGGCTTTGCGCCTGGGCACTGACCTGTGGCTGCTCCTCGGCGCAGCTGTCATCTACGCCATCACCAGTCAGTCCGGCTACAACCTGGTGCTGGCTCCAGAGGGAGTGCCCACCATCTCGGTGAGCTACTGGGCATTCGCCGGGCCAGCAATGTTCTGGTTGGGGATGGCCTTGCTTACCTGGCGCATGGTCGACCTGACTCTCAGGCGAGGACGGCGAATAGTCGCCTGGGCTTCTCGCCCCATCTCCGGCCGGCTCTCCGTCTTGGCTGCCGCCACTGCCTCGCGGCAGCGTGCGCTGCTCGCACGGGCGTCGGTCATCGCCGGACTGGCACTGGTCTTCGCGGCCAGCACCGCGGTGTTCAACAGCACATATAAGGCCCAGGCCAACGTGGATGCACGCCTGACGAATGGGGCGGACGTTGCTGTGACCAATCTTGCCGGCGCCCATCCCCCACTTCGTTCGGTGTCCGGCGTGCGCAGCGTCGAGCCGCTTATCCATCGCTATGCCTACATCGGGACCGACCTTCAGGACCTCTATGGTGTGCGTCCGGCGACCATCAACCACTCAACCAGCCTGCAGGATGCCTACTTCACAGGAGCCACGGCCAGACAGCTCATCGACCGGTTGGCGGCTCGGCCGGACTCGGTCCTGGTAAGTGCCGAGACGGTGAAGGACTATCAACTTCATCTGGGCGATCCGTTGCTCTTGCGGATCCAAGATGCCCGCAGCCAGCGGCTGACGCCGGTGCGGTTCCACTACGCCGGGATCGTCAAGGAATTCCCCACCGCTCCCCACGACAGCTTCTTCGTTACCAACGCCGCCTATGTGGCCAGGGTCAGCGGCGATCCGGCAGCCCAGACGCTCCTGGTCAACACCACAGGCCATCCTCACCAGGTGGCAGCCCGGATCCGAGCCGCGGTGGGAAATGGCCCGAGGATCACCGACATAACCACGGCTCGTACCGCGGTCGGGTCGAGCCTGACGGCCGTCGATCTGGCCGGCCTCACCCGGGTGGAGCTGGGCTTCGCGCTCGTCCTGGCCATTGCCGGCGGGGGCCTGGTCCTGGGTTTGGGGCTGGCCGAACGCCGGCGTGACCTGGCGATTGTGGCCGCCCTGGGCGCTCGCCGCAACCAGCTTCGGGCCCTCCTCCAAGTCGACGCGGCTGTGGTGACTCTGGCCGCCCTGGGCACGGGGGTCGTCGGCGGAGGAATCCTGGCCCAGATCCTGGTCAAGGTACTCACGGGCGTTTTCGATCCAGCACCGGCCACCCTGTCGCTGCCCTGGCCGTACCTCCTGGCCGTCAGCGCCCTGGCCGTCGGAGGTATTGCACTGGCCACTCGACTGGCGTCGTCCCGCGCCTCGCGCGACACCACCGCGGCCCTCCGGGACCTGTGAGCGACAGTG
Source organism: Acidimicrobiales bacterium (assembly GCA_003244275.1). Lineage (GTDB taxonomy): Bacteria > Actinomycetota > Acidimicrobiia > Acidimicrobiales > QHCF01 > QHCF01. The sequence goes on along the minus strand of QHCF01000044.1, from coordinate 5,013 downwards.
ACAAACAAGACGGGCACTGTGCAGTTGGGCTATGTCCCCCACCGAGCACGGTAGATCGTAACTGTAGGTACATTGGACTGGTGGCCAGTGACGGCGGGAAGGACACCGTTATTGCAGACCGGGCGGCTACTGAAGCCCTGGTTCACTTGCCACGGCCCACGCCCGAACCGGCGGAGCCACTCCACGATCCCCGCCTGTCGGACGTGGACGAGTGGGGTCGCTCCGATCGTATGCGCTCGGTGGCTAGGAAGGTCTACGGGCCCGTCTATCGTCGCTGGTTCCGGGTGGAGTGGGAGCGCCTCGACAAGCTCCCGGCCGAGGGAGGGGCGCTACTGGTGGCCAATCACGCCGGGGCCATCCCTCCCGATGCCCTGCTGATCCTGCACGGCATCGAGGAGGAGCTGGATCGCCCGGTCTACGGGCTGTCCGACGACGTGTTCCGGGAATGGCCAGTGGTAGGCACCTTGTGGTCCCGACTCGGCGGTGTGGGTGCCCATCCGGACAACGCCCTGCGCCTGCTGAGGCAGGGTCACCTGGTCCTGGTGTTCCCCGAGGGCACCAAGGCCACCTCCAAGTCCTGGTCCGAGAGGTACCAGCTGCGCCGGTTCGGGCGGGGCGGATTCGTCGAGATAGCCATGCGAGCCGGGGTCCCAATAATTCCCATCGCCGTTATAGGCGCGGAGGAGTCCATGCCGGTTGTGGCCACCATTCCGTGGCTGGCCAGGTTGCTCCGGGTGCCCTACGTGCCCATCACCCTCAACCAGATCCTCCTGGGACCGCTCGGGACGTTGGCCCACTTCCCCGCCAAGATCCGCCTGCGGGTGCTCGACCCGGTGCGCTTCGAGGTGCCCCCCGGGGAGGCCCGATACTCCAAGGCCATGGTCATGGAAGAAGCCGAGGGTATCCGGGCCAAGCTCCAGCAGGCCCTCTACCAGATGCTGGGCGAACGCCGCAGTGTTTGGCTCGGGTAGGGCGGCCAGGGCGTGGGGAGACGGATCATGGTCACCGGACCGGCGACCTACTGGGGGGGCCAGGTGGTCAGATGGCTGGTGGCCGATCCGGATGTGGAGCTGATTGTCGGGCTGGACATCAAGACGCCAGACGTCAGGGCGCCAGACATCAGGGCGCCAGACATCAAGGGCCCGGATGTCAGGGGACCAGACGGCACGGGGCCCAATGTGCTTGTCGATCGCACCGAGTACGTACGTACAGCGAACTCATATGCAGCCCTGGCCAGTGTTGTCCAGCGCACCCAGGTTGACACCATCATCCATGCCTCCCTACTGGTGAACTCGACCGCCACCTCTGGGCGCGCCCTGCACGAGGTCAACGTCATAGGCACGCTGAACCTGTTGGCGGCGGCCACTGCCGCGACCTCCGTGCGCCAGTTGGTGGTCAAATCCTCGACTCTGGTGTACGGCTCGGCCCTCCGGGATCCGGCGTGGCCCAGGGAGGACCTGGCCCGATCCAGCCCGGCCCGCAACGACCTGGAGCGCTCGCTCGTGGAGGTCGAGCGCAACCTGGCCGAGTTCGCCCATGACAACCCGGCCACGCTGGTGAGCGTGCTCCGCCTGGGCGAAGTTCTGGGTCCCGACGTCGACACTGCGATCAGCCGCTGCCTCGGCCGGGGGATCGCCCCCTGCATTGCCGGCTTTGACCCGTTGGTCCAATTCGTCGAGCAACAGGACGCCCTGAGGGCGCTTGAGCTGGTGATCGGCCGTCAGGTTCCCGGGACCTACAACGTGGCGGGCGACGGCCGTCTGCCCTGGAGCGAGGTGGCCTCCATGTGCCGGGCTCGCCTGGTGCCTCTGCCGCCCCTGCTCACCGGGTCGGTGGCCGCCGTTCTACGTCGGACTGGCCTGCTGGACGTGCCTCCCGAGCTGCTGACCTGGCTCCGCTACGGCGGGGGAGTCGACAACCAGGCACTCAAGAGGGCCGGTTTCGCCTACCGGTTCACTTCGGCCGGAGCGGTGGAGCGCTTTGCTCAGGCCAGCCAGGTGGCCAGCCAGTCGTGGCGCCCTGCGTCCCACTCCTCGGACGTCACTGCGTAGCGAATATGGTCCTCCCAGTTGCCGTTGATCTGTAGATACCGCACCGCCACGCCCTCGTGGCGCAGACCCAGCTTTTCCGCCACTCGGCGGCTGGCAGAATTGCGGGGCACGACCGAGACCTGCAGGCGGTGCAGGCTCAGGTCCTCGAAGGCAAAGCGCATCATCACCACTGCCGCCTCCGGCACGTAACCGTGGCCGGCGAGGGCTCGGTCGACCCAGTAGCCCACATAGCCATTCTGGAAGGGACCTCGCTGCACCGACGAGAGGTTCATCTCCCCGGCAAAGCGGTCGCCTACGAAGATCCCAAAGCCATAGGCGTTGCCTGCCTTGGCCTCCCTGGCCCTGGAGGAGCAGCGGGTGGCAAACGACCGCCAGTCCCCCACCAGGTCGGGCGGGACCCCCGGCGGACCAGGTTCCCAGGGCAACAGCCAGTCCCGGCAGCGCTCCCGGACCTCCCTCCATTCGTTGAAGTCGCTGTCCACCAACGGCCGCAGGCGCACCCGGCGCCCGACCAGGACCCCGCCGGCGGTTCGGGTCAGCACCGCCGGCGCCTGGCGGGGGAGTCGGCCGGCTGATAGTGGGCGAGGAGGTCCGGCGGAGGAAACTCAATTTTGCAAAGTGTCACGCCCGGACCTCGGCCAGGGCCCCGAGCAGGAGCGTCACGTTGCGAACCCGGGCGGTGTGGCCCATGCAGCCGATGCGCCAGACCTTGCCGACCACCGGGCCGAGGCCGCCGCCGATCTCGATGCCGTAGCGGCTGAGCAGGATCTCTCGCATCTGGGCCTCGTCGACCCCCGAGGGAAGGTGGCGCTCGGACACCCAGGCCGTGGTCAGCTGGGCCAGTCGATGGCCATCGCGGGCGAAGAGGTGGAAGCCCAGCTTGTCCAGGCCCTCGTGGAGGATCTGGCCGCAGTGCTGATGGCGAGCCCAGGATTGTTCCAGTCCCTCGTCCAGGAGGGCCCCCAGGCCGGCATGGAGGGCAAAGACCATGGGGACCGGGGCGGTGTGGTGGTAGGTCCGCCCGCCGGAGGAGTCGACGTAGTCGCCGATCAGGCTCAGGTCGAGGTACCAGGAGCGGGGACGGGGGACCATGGCCGCCCGGGCCCGCTCGTTGACCGTGATGGGGGCCAGGCCGGGCGGGACGCCCAGGCACTTCTGGGTGGCGCTGTAGGCCAGGTCGACCCCCCAGGCGTCGGCCTCAAAGGGCATGCCCCCGAGGGAGGTCACGGCGTCGACCACCAACAAGGCGTCACCCTTGCCCTGACCCAGGGCCTCGATGTCGTTGCGGACGCCGGTAGAGGTCTCGGCGTGCACCACGGCGATGATCTTGGGCGCCGGGTGGGCGCCCAGCAGCGCCGCCGGGTCGATGGGCTCCCCCCAGGGGACCTCCACCTTGGTCACCTCGGCCCCGCAGCGCTGCGCCACCTCGACCATCCGCTGGCCGAAGACCCCGTTGACTCCCACCACCACCGGGTCGCCCGGTGCCACCAGGTTGACGAACGCCGCTTCCATGCCCGCCGACCCGGTGCCCGAGAGTGGCAGTGTGAGCCGGTTGGTAGTCCGAAACACCGTCCGCAGGCGCTCGCACGTCTCGTCCAGCACCCCGAGGAACTCGGGGTCGAGGTGGCCGAGCATGGGCCGGACCATGGCCGCCACCACCTCGGGATAGAGGTTGCAGGGCCCAGGCCCCATGAGCACGCGATCAGACAGGGGCATCGTTCGCGATCCTAGCCAACCGGGGCAACGCCGTCGGGGAGTTGGCTGGCTATCAGGCCGTCGAGGATGTCGGACTCGGAGACCAGGCACGACTCGAAGCCGAGATCGGCCATGCTCGTCGACAGGATGAGGGTCCCGGCCACGATGACCTCGGCCCGGGCCTCTTCCAGGCCCGGGCGCCGGGCTCGACGGCTGGCCGGCTCAGCGGCCATGGTGTCGAGGAGCTCCACCACCTGGGGGCGGGTCAGGAGGGAGTGGTGGATGCGGACACGGTCGTAGGTGGGCAGGCCTTGTTGCATGGCGGTCAGGGTGGTGAGGGTGCCGGCCACGCCGATGAGGTGAGGCGCCTTTTCGAGCTCCGGCAGGGTTTGGCGGGCACGGGCGAGTTGCTTGTGGATCTCCGCCTCGGCGTGGGCCAGCTCCTCGGCCAGGGGCGGGTCGTGGTGCAGGAACCGCTCAGTCAGGCGCACACAGCCCAGGTCGAGCGAGATCACCGCGATGGGCGCGCCGGGGCTGGCACCAGGGCCGGCGGCCCTGGTGATCAGCTCGGTCGACCCGCCGCCGATGTCGAGCACCAGGAAGGGACCGCCGGGCGCTGCGGGAGCAACCCGGGCAGCGGGGACGCCAGCCCGCGGCGCGTGATCGAGCTCGGCGGTGGCGCCGGCGTAGCACAGCCGCCCCTCCTCCTCGCCCGACAGGACCTCGACCCGCACGCCGGTCACCCTCTCGGCCGCGTCAGCAAGCTCGGATCGGTTGGCCGCGTCTCGCACGGCCGAAGTGGCCACTAGACGAGCATCGCCAGGGGCCACTCCTCGTGCGTCCATGACCGCTCGGTACTCGCCAAGGACCTGGACGGTGCGGGCGATGGCCTCTGGCGCCAGGCGGCCGGTGGCGTCGGTGCCCTCGCCCAGGCGAGTGATCCGCACCAGGCGCTCGAGAGCTGTCCGCTTGCGGTCGGCCACCAGCAGCCGGGTGGAGTTGGT